>OMWN01000072.1 GCA_900314765.1 uncultured Selenomonadales bacterium
AAAGTATACTTTGTGAAACGATTTCGGAAACACATGAAGAAAGGCTATGCGTAGCGGAATCAAATAGCAGAAGCGTCCCATTTATTGATATAACTTCACAAAACTTACGCGTCTTTATGACGCAACGATAAATAAAAATACAATGCAACATAACGTTGTCAAAATCACCCCACCACCGCCTACGGGAAGACATGCCACTGGCATGTCTTCCCCCTTCCCTCAAGGGGCGGACAAATACACGGTCGTAAGCAAACATTTTCACCACTAAAAAACGGCATCGCGAACGAGACTAAAAATCTCGTCACGATGCCGTTTTTATTTGGCAAAATATGCGATTATACGTCAAATACGAATCAAAAAGCCCTGATGCATACGCATGCATCAGGGCGAATTTGCAAATTGGTGACTCCTACCAGATTCGAACTGGTGAACCCGCCGTGAGAGGGCGGTGTCTTAACCACTTGACGAAGGAGCCGTGGATTATATTACTATATTTCTTCCAATTTTGCAAGTCCTTTTTTCAATCTTTTTATAGATTCTTCTTGACCGAGCAGATAAAGTATCTCGGTGACGCCGCCCGGTGTGACTTTTTGACCGGAAAGCGCAATTCTCAGCGGCCACATGACGGTGCCGAGCTTCGCCGCTGCGCGCGTCACGACGCCGGGCATCGTGGCGTCGATGGAGTACGGCGTCCAGCCCGGCAGATACGAGAACATGTCTATGGCAATCGGGATGATATTTTTTGCGACATCGAGCGTGACTTTGTTACGTTTGTTTTTGAAAAGCTCGACATCGTAGTCCGGCAGCTCGCGGAGGAATGCTATTTTCTCTGGTATTTCACTGAAGCGAGAAACTCTCGTGCGAAGGATGCCCGCAAGGTACAGCCACTTCTCGCGCACTTCATCCGTCAGCTCTCCAGCGAACGGCAGCGCCGCCCGCGCAAAATCGTTGTCGTTCATCGCCTTGAAATATTCGCTGTTGAACCAATCGAGCTTCGCGTAGTCGAAAACAGCAGGCGATTTCGAAAGCCCATCAAGCGAGAAAATCTTCATGAGCTCGTCCATCGAGAAGACCTCTTGATTTGACTTCGGGCTCCAGCCCAAAAGCGCCACGTAATTCGTGATGGCCTCCGGCAGATACCCCATCTCCGTGAGCTCGGCAAAGCTCGTCGCGCCGTGACGCTTCGAGAGCTTCGAGACGGAGCCGTCTTCATTTTTGCCCATGACAGGCGCAAGGTGAATAAACGCCGGCAGCTCCCAGCCGAACGACTCATAAAGGAGCACATGCTTCGGCGTCGATGTGATGAACTCCGTGCCGCGAATGATGTGCGTCACACCCATCAAGTGATCGTCGATGACGTTGGCGAAATTATACGTCGGCATGCCGTCTCGCTTAATGAGCACTTGGTCCTCGAGCTCGTCGTTGTTGATAGTAATCGCGCCGTGCACGACATCGTTGAACGTCGTCGTTCCCGTGAGTGGCATTTTCTGACGAATGACAAACGGGTCGCCATCATCGAGATGCTTTTTTATCACCTCTGGCGCAAGGTCGCGACAATGACGATCATAGCCCGCATAGCTTTTTCCGTCGCCGCTGTCCTTGTGCTCAGCGTCTGGGTCGCAGAAGCAGCGATACGCATAGCCCTTTTCGACGAGTTCCATCGCATACTTCATATATATTTCCTTGCGCTCGCTCTGCACATACGGGCCAAAGTCTCCGCCGATGTCCGGGCCCTCGTCGGGGATGATATTCGCAGCGGCGAGCGTCCTTTTTATGAAATCAACGGCATCCGGCACGTAGCGCGCCCTGTCCGTGTCCTCTATCCTCAAAATAAAGTCGCCGCCATTCGCCTTCGCGAAAAGATAAGCGTAAAGAGCAGTGCGCAGATTACCGATATGCATGTAGCCTGTCGGGCTCGGTGCAAATCGAGTGCGCACACGTTTTTCCTCTAGCAATTTTTTTACCCCCATATAGTTAGATATTATGCTCATAGATGATACTTATTTTACTACATATTGCTTGATTGAGACAAGACAATTTAAGTCTCTCATGATATAATTATGAAGATAAATTTTTAAGGACGCGATAAAATTTGAATAACATAACGGTGCCGAAGGACATCAATCGCATATTGATCATCGACCTCGCATTCATCGGCGACGTGCTACTGATGACGCCTGTTGCGCGCGCACTCAAAAAAACATACGCCAACGCGACCATCACGGTCATGACGATACCGATGACGGAATCCATCGCGCGCATGAACCCGTACATCGATGACGTCATTGTCTACGACAAGCGCGGCAAAGACAGCGGGCTCATCGGCATGTGGCGCGTCGCTGAGCGCATAAAGCCGAAAAATTTCGACCTCACCGTGTCGATGAACTTCGCGGTGCGCGGTGCCGTCGTCGCATGGCTTGCCGGCATTCCCTATCGCCTTGGCTATGATGCTCAGCACGGCGGGCTTTTCCTCAATCTCATTCAGTCGTCGAAGCGCGACGACATAAAGCATGAGACGGAAAATCACCTCGAGGTGCTGCGCCCACTTGGCATAAACGACAAGGCACAGGACACATCGCTTGCGCTCAACATCCCTGAGAGCGCTGTCGCCTCACTCGCAGAAAAAGCAAAGCGGCTTCACATTCCCAATGAAGGCTATCTCGTTCTCTGTCCATTCGGCAGCTACGAGCGAAAGGACATATTTCAAGCGACGGCGGCTCACATCGTGCGCCACTACTCCGCGCGGCGTGCCATTTTCCTCATAGGCGGCAAGGCAGAGGAGCCTCGCCTCATGGAAATAGCGCGACTCGCAAAGCTCCCGCAGAACAACGTGCTGGCAGGTACGCTGACGCTTGCGGAGCTTGCCGCGTTTCTCTCGAAGGCCGATTGCCTCATCACGTGCGATACAGGCCCCATGCACATCGCGCAGGCCGTTGGCTGCCGCACAGTCGCGATATTCGGACCTACTGACCCTCGCGTGTGGGGGCCGCGCGGCAAAAACGACGTCACACTCACGCAGGATTTCGACTGCTCGCCCTGCTGGGGCAAAGGAAAATGCCTCCACGAGTACGCCTGCGTCGGCAATACGACGGCACGCGACATCATGCGCGCCGTGGAGCAATAAACTAATGGCAACGCATTAAGAAATTCAAATCTAAGGAAAATAATCTGACATGGCTGACACATATAAAAATATTCTTGTCATAAACTTGATGCATATCGGTGACCTCATGCTCGTAACGCCCGTGCTGAGGACGCTGCGCTCATTCTACCCGAAGGCGCGGCTCACGCTCTTGGCCGACAAAAAGCTACGCGACCTCGTCGAGTACAATCCCCACATCGATGAATGTATGCTGATTGACAAAAAAGGCAAGGACGACCACCTCGGCGCCTTCATAAAATTCATCGGCAAGGTTCGTGCCAAAAAATTCGATCTCGTCATCAATCTTCATCGCAACGAAAGAGCCTCAGCGCTCGCGGCATTCTCGGGCGCAAAGCGCATCGTCGGATATTCAAAGCCCGGCTTTTCACTTTTCTTCGACGAAGTGTTGCCGAACAAAAAGGCCATCATGCACCAAATTCATTCGCATTTTGAAGTGCTCGAGAAAGCGTGCGGCGTCACGAGGCTCGACGACGGCGGCCTTGAGATGGAGCTGCCTCCCGGGGCTGATGATGAAGCAAAAAAGCTATGGGAAAAGAATTTCCCTAAAGGCAAAAAAGTCATCGCGTTCAATATTGGCGCAAGCTGGGAGACAAAGCGCTGGCTTGACAGCTATTTTGCAGAGTGCGCTGATAATCTTTTAGACCGTGGATACGCCATAGCATTTTACGGTGGCCCGATGGATGAGGAAATCGTGAGGCGCTGCATCAGCAAAATGAAGCACAAGGACAGCGAAAACATCAAAATTTTCACGGGCAAGGTCTCGCTCGGCGTGCTCGCAGGCATGCTGAGGCGCTCTGCGCTCTTTCTCACTACGGACTCTGGCCCCATGCACGTCGGCGTCGCCATGAATGTCCCCATTGTCACGATGTTTGGCGCGTCGCCCGTGCCGGGATTTTACCCGTACGACGCGAAGGATATTCTCATAAAAACGCCAGAGCCCTGCCATCCCTGCGGCATTCACGTATGTCCGAAAAGGGGCGATGACTTCATGGGCTGCATGAAGCACATGCCTCCTGCCCTCATAATGAAATACGTTGACGAGCTGCTCGCGAAATATGAAAACATGACGGGGCGGTGGCCGTCGCATTACGGCAAATACGAATGTGAGGTAATAGAGCCCACGATAAATGACGTCCTGTCGCTCATGCCAAAGCAGAAGGAGATTTCATGAACAAAAATCATAAATCGCTGATTGATTTCGTAAAGAACAGCGTCAAGGATTGCCACGTCCTCGTCGTTGGCGACGTGATGCTCGACAAATATTTCTACGGCGAGGTCACGCGCATTTCACCGGAGGCTCCCGTGCCCATCACGCGCGTCACTCGCGTGAAAGAGACACTCGGCGGCGCGGCCAATGTCGCGCACAACCTCTCGCGCATGGGCGCGAATACGTCCATAGCGGGATTCATCGGCACCGACTACCACGGCGACAGCCTCATGGAGCAGTTTCGCCTGCGCGGCATTGACACGAAAAACATCATAGAGGCATCGGTCCCGACGACCACAAAGCTGCGTGTCATCGGCGGTCATCAGCAAATGATGCGCCTCGATTTCGAGGACACAACGGCGCTGGATGACGGCGCAATGGAAAAACTCATAAAGAGCGTGAAGGCCGAGCTCAAGCAGCACAGCGAAAACACGGCGGTGATACTCTCCGACTACGGCAAAGGCGTATGCACAGCGGAAAACTGTGCGGCCATCATAGATGCGGCACACGAGAGCGGCATCCCCGTCATCATTGACCCGAAAGGGCGCGACTGGGAGCGCTACAGTGAGGCCGACTACATCACACCAAATCTCAAGGAACTGAACGAGGTGCAGAAAACGCCCGCCGCGAATACAGATGACGAAGTGGCTCACGCTGCTCGATACGCCATGAGGAAATACCACATACACGGCATGGTCGCGACGCGCTCCGAATGTGGCCTCACGCTCGTGAGGTCGCACGTGAAGAACGCCGTGCACATTCCGACAAAGGCGCAGGAAGTCTTCGATGTCTCAGGCGCCGGCGACACGGTCATAGCGATATTTGCACTCGCCATTGCGGGCAGCATAGCGCCACGTGATGCCGCGTACCTCGCGAATTTGGCCGCAGGCGTCGTCGTCGCTCACCTCGGCACGTACGCTATCAGCAACGACGAGCTTCTAAGTGCCCTCGAGCAAGAACAGGAATAAATTCAATTTAAAATAAACGACATAACATTTCACATCATTTTAGGAGGAAAAAACATGATCATCGTAACAGGTGGCGCCGGATTCATCGGCAGCAACATCGTGAAAACACTGAACAGAGAAGGGCGCGACGACATTCTCATCGTCGACGACCTCAAAGATGGACAGAACTATAAAAACCTGCGTGGTCTGAAATTCATTGACTACTGCCACAAGGACAACTTCCTGCAGAGCATTGAGTCCAACGACTTCGACGGCTCCGACGTCGATGCCATTTTCCACGAGGGCGCTTGCTCCGACACGATGGAGTACGACGTGAACTTCATGATGACGGTGAACTACGAGTACTCGAAAGCGATGCTCCACTATGCGCTAGAGCATCGCATACCGTTCTTCTACGCATCGTCCGCCTCCACATACGGCGACGGCTCCAATGGATTCCGTGAAGAGGACGACTGCGAGAATGCGCTCAATCCATACGCGTTTTCAAAACTCGTGTTTGACCGCTACGTCCGTCAGCTGCTTCCGGACGCGAAAAGCCAAGTCGTTGGCCTCCGCTATTTCAACGTCTACGGCCCGCAGGAGCACCACAAAGGCAAAATGGCCTCCATTTTCTATCAGCTCTACAATCAAATAAAAGAGACGGGCGTCGCGAAACTTTTCGGCGCATACGACGGCTACGAAAAAGGCGAGCAGCGCCGCGACTTCATATACGTGAAAGACGTCGTGCGCGTCAACCTCTGGTTCTTCAAGCACAAAGGACCGAACGGCATCTACAACTGCGGCACGGGACACGCCCACACATACAACGAGGCGGCGCAGGCCGTCATCGACGCCCTCGGCAAAGGCAAAATCGAATACCGCGCGTTCCCTGAGGTCCTGCGCGGCAAATATCAGTCATTCACCGAGTCAGACCCATCAAAGCTCATGAGCGCCGGCTACGACGAAGGATTCTACGACATGCGCGACGCCGTGAAAGAATACGTCGACTTCCTCGAAGACGGCGGCTACTTCAGATATGTCAAATAAGGCGCTGTTTTTTGATAGAGATGGCACGCTGAATGTCGATGTGCATTATCTCCACAAAATAGAGGATTTTAAGTGGATAAACGGCGCGCCAGAGGCTATCCGCTACGCGAATGAAAAGGGTTATCTCGTCATTGTCGTGACAAATCAAAGCGGCATCGCGCGCGGATATTTCACGGAGGACGATGTCCATGCACTTCACGATTACATGAATGAGTGTCTCGAAAAATACGGCGCGCATATTGACGATTTCTACTATTGCCCGCATCTCGTTGACGGCAAGGTAAAATCGTATGCTATCGATTGTGATTGCCGTAAGCCGAAGCCGGGTCTCATCGAGCGCGCGATAAAGGAGCATGACATCGACCGCAGTGCCTCGCTGTTGATTGGCGACGGCGACCGCGACATCGAGGCAGCACAAGCGGCTCATGTGCGCGGCGTGAAGTACACAGGCGGGAGTCTCCTCACGCTTGTAAAGGAATGTCTTGATTAAAAAATTCCAAACTTTGGCCGTTTGGATTTTGCAAAATACATATCGTGAGCATTAAAGATGAGTGAACATTAAATTTCGCTCATCTTTATTTTTGCTTTTCTTGAAAAAAGGCATATTCGATAGTATAATATCTATTGATATTTAATATACCTGTCTTGCATATTTAACTAAAACGCTAAGAGGCGAAGCAAATGGAACTAAAGGACATGCAGGCTTTCTATGCTGTGGTCGAGGAAGGAAACATCAGCCACGCGGCCATACGGCTCGACATCGCGCAGCCCGCGCTTTCGCGCCAGATGAAGCGGCTCGAGTCATCGCTCGGCGTCCAGCTTTTCGAGCGTGGCAGCCGCAGGATACGCCTGACGGACGCGGGGCGTCTACTTTATTCGCGCGTTGAGCATATACTGTCGATGGTGGACGGCACGGTCAGGGAAATCACGGAAATCGGCTCCGGCCTCTCGGGCTCGCTCCGCATAGGCGCGGTCACGTCGTCGGGCGCCATGATTCTCCCCTACCTCATGAGCGCGTTTCACAAGCTGTACCCTCACGTGCTCTTCGAGGTCTGGGACGCGGAGGGCACGCGCGTCCTCGAGATGCTCGACAATCACATGATAGACATCGCCATCACGCGGACGCAGGTCGAGAAAAGCCTCTACGAGTCAATTCTCCTCACGAACGAGCCGCTTGTCATGGTCATGAGAAAAGACGACGCCATGAACGCGCACATAAAAATCGACGATGCGCCGCTCCCCATTGCGACGCTAAAAGATAAGTCCATCATCTTGCCACTCAGATGGAAGGCCGCCTTCAACTCTCAGTGCCAGAAGGCGGGCTTCACGCCGTCGATCGTCTGCGAGAGCGACAGCATCGTGCAGGATGTCCTCGCCGTGCGTGCGGGGCTCGGCATGGCGCTTCTGCCTGACTCGGCGCGCGGGCTGATCACGGACGACGGTGCGCTCATCGTCAAAAAAATACAGCCGGAGCTTTTGACGCATACCGTCGTGTCGTGGCTCAAAAAGCACAGTCTCTCGGCCAGCGCCGCGCATTTCATAGAGCTGTTCAAGAAAATGTATGTGGAGAAACACTGATTTTCGTCAGTCTGCCCATTTCAATCAACGTTAATCCGTCTTAATCAATGTTGCCGATGAGAATTAATCTGTTGCATAAATCGCTTCATTGTCGTATAATGTACGGAACGAAAGAAAACTTTTACATTTTATGATTTTGAGGTGAAGAAAATGGCAGAGGAAAAGAAAATCAACGTTGCTGAGAAAATAAAGGTCGGGATGGAGCGCCTGGAGTCGACGTCATGCGACGCGTCAAACACGGCGCAGGCGATGAAAAGCGGCACACTGCCCGTATTCGCGACGCCCGCGATGACAGGCCTCATGGAGCACGCCGCATCAAATCTCGTCGAGCTTTTGCTGCCTGACGGATGGACGAGCGTCGGCACGATGATCAACGTCGAGCACGTCTCAGCGACGCCATTCGGCATGAGGGTCACGGCGAAAGCGACGGTGACGAAAGTCGAAGGCCGCAAGATCACGTTCGACGTCAAGGCACTCGACGCCACGGGCGAGATTGGGCATGGCATCCATGAGCGTTTCATCGTCAACAAGGCCAAGTTCCTCGACAAAGCGCTCGCCAAGGTCAACACAAAATAATTTAAACGCCCGCGTCTTGACGACGGTGGGACAAAAAGTTTCATAAATTTGTAAAATATGATTTTGTGCATATTCCCGAGACGATGCCAGTTCGAAGTAACTTAGCGGTTTCCTATAGGCTCTTAAGGAAACACTGATTATCTCAGCAGTCGTCTTGACGGGTCTTTTTCCGTATATCTTCGTCGATGCTCATCCACGTAGCACCGCTACGTCTCTTCGCATCTCCTTGCTGTACGAAAAAATCCCTCGTCAATACTCCTACTTCAATTAATCAGTGTTTCCTCCAGCTGGCTCCGAAGCGGCGTGTCTTCGCTTTTGCCGCGAGGAAGCCAGTCTTAGAGCCTATCGAAATTGCGCAGTGAATGAGGGCTGGCATCGCCGAGTCACATTCCATATAGCAAAATAAAAGCATTTTCAGGGTGACTAACTAGATTATAGTTAGATTAATTCATCATGAGAGTGCTTTATTTTTTTTTATTGATAGACTAAAATAATTATATAATATAAATCCATTTTAATCTAAATTATAGGAGGGAACGAAAATGGCTGACACCGCAAGAATTTTCATTGTTGATGATGAACGCCGCATCGCTCGATTCCTTCAAATGGAGCTCGAGCACGAGGGCTTCAGGACAGCGACAGAGTCAAACGGCAGGCGCGCATACGAGCGCATCCTTCAGGAGCAGTTTGACCTCGTGCTTCTCGACCTCATGCTGCCGGACATGGACGGCCTCGAGATATGCAAAAGCGTCAGAAAGCTCTCCGACGTGCCGATAATCATGCTCACGGCGAAGGACGACGTCGAGGACAAGGTCAACGGCCTCGACATCGGCGCAAACGATTATCTGACGAAGCCATTCGCCATACAGGAGCTCTTGGCGCGCATCCGCGCCGTGCTGCGCAATCACCGCCCAGAGACGGAGGCGCCCGAGGGCGAAATCCTCGTCGTGAAGGACCTCGTCATGTACCCGGCGCGCTACGAGGTCAAGGTGAAGGATCAGCACGTCGACCTCACGAAAAAAGAATACATGCTCCTCGAGTATCTCCTGCGCAACAAGCGCACGGTGCTCACGCGCGACCAGATACTGCAGAAGGTCTGGGGCTATGACTACGTCGGCGACACGAACGTCGTGGACGTGTACATTCGCTACCTCAGAGCGAAGATAGACGAGCGCTTCGGTCAGAAATACATATACACCCTGAGAGGCGTGGGGTATGCCATCAAGGATTAAATCACTCCGCATCTCGACGCGGCTGATGCTCATCAACGCCGCGATACTCATCTCCGTGCTGCTGCTGACGAGCACGCTGACCGTCGTCGGCCTATATTTCTCCGTATATCATCAAGCGGACATCGAAATGCAGCGAAGCATCGACAAGACGCTCTCTGTCATCAGCGAGGCGGAAAACATGTCGCCCGAGGAATTCCCTCCCCCGCTTTCAAATGCGCAGAAAGAAGCCATCCTCATTGAAAATCCTGATTGGACACCGCCGCCGAAATTCACGTCGCAGATTTTCAGAAAAGGCGCCATTTTGCCGGGCGTCGTCCTCCGCATAGAGGACAAAGATGGCCGCATCGTATTCGACAACGCGAGCCACTACCCATCAATGGATGAAATAGAGGAAAATTCGCTCTCCACGCTTCCTGTGTGGGCAAATCAAAGCATGAACGTGGCAACGCTCGGCAATTTTCACATGTACTACAAAAATATCGATGTAACGTGGCATGGCGAGCCATACACGCTCCACTTCATTCGCATGATAACGGCGGAGCGAAATTTTTTCAAATCGCTCACACGCGGCCTCATACTTACAAATTCGCTCGGCATACTCATAGCGCTCATCGCCTGCTATGTCGTGAGCCGAAAGACGCTGAGGCCTATCCGGAGCATCACGCAGACAGCGCAGGAGATAGAGGTCAGCGACCTGTCGAGGCGCATGGACGTGCCGCCTGCCAACGATGAGCTTCGGCAGCTCGTCGTCACATTCAACCACATGCTTGACAGGCTCGAGCTCGGCTTCGAGCAGCAAAAGCGATTCGTCTCGGACGCGTCGCACGAGCTCAGGACGCCCGTCACCGTCATACTCGGCTACTCCGATATGCTGTCGCGCTGGGGTCGCGAAGACCCCGAGACGCTCGACGAAGGCATTGCCGCCATCCACTCTGAGGCGGAGAACATGAAGGGCCTCATCGAAAGGCTTCTCTTCCTCGCGCGGGCGGATCTCAATCGTCAAGTGCTCAGCAAAGAGCAAATCCCTATGGATGAGCTCATAGGCGACATCTACAAGAAGGCTGCGCTTGTAGCGACAAAGCAGGAAATGACGCTCATGGCGAACGACCGCGCGCTGATATACGGCGACACGGTCACCATCAGGCAAATGCTCCGCATCTTCATCGAGAACGCGATGAAATACACGCCCGCAGGGGGGCATATCGCCATTTCCTCGACGATGGAGAATAGCACGCTCCACGTCGCCATAAAGGACGACGGCATCGGCATCGCGCCTGAGCATCACAAGAAAATATTTGAGCGTTTCTACCGCGTCGACACATCGCGCACGAAAAATGAGCGCGATGCAAATGAAAAAAGTGGCGAAGGCGTGAGCGGCACGGGGCTCGGGCTCTCCATCGCACGCTGGATTGCCGACGCGCACGACATCACGATAAAGCTCGACAGCGCCCTCGGCAAAGGCACGACCATACACCTCTACATCCCGACCATAAAAGCATAAAATCGAAAATTATATGATTGGAAATCGCCATCGTTCGATTTCCAATTTTTATTTGCGGCATTTAATTTATAATCCACATTTATTGTCAATAATATCGATGATAAATATTTGATATTTTATTTCCATCGTGCTATAATATAGAATATCAAGCAGAAGACAAGATGTTGCTTAATAATATGTATAAAACTTCAGAAAGAGGGACTTTGAAATGTACACACTCACAAATCTCGCATTCAATGGCAAGACCCCAAAAATTGACGCTGAGGCCTTTGTCGCGCCTCAGGTATTCCTTTCCGGCGATGTCCGCGTCGGCAAATACGCGAGCCTCTGGCCTGGAGTCGTCGCGCGCGGCGACGTGAACTATATCTCCATCGGCGAGTGCTCCAACGTGCAGGACCTCACGTGCCTCCATGTGGCTGACAATCACCCATGCATCATCGGCGACTACGTCACGATCGGCCACGGCGCTGTCGTCCATGCCTGCACCATCGAGGACCACTGCCTCATCGGCATGAATGCCACCGTGCTCGACGGCGCTGTCATCGGCCGTGGCTCCGTCGTTGCGGCGGGCGCGCTCGTGCTCGGCGACACCATCATCCCACCGAACTCCCTCGTCGTCGGCGTGCCTGGCAAAGTCGTCCGCACGCAGGACAAGATAAAGAACATCCACGCGCAGGCCATAAAGTACAAGACCGAGTGGTCCATCGGCTACGGCGCATATCCAGAGATCGGCGGAGAAATCTACCACGGCGAAAAGATTATCTGATTGAATGCTACTGCTTCAATTAATCAGCGTTTACTCAAGTAATGGAATGAATTTCATATAAAAGCAAAAGGCTGCAAAAGCGAATGATACGGATTTCGCTTTTGCAGCCTTTTTATTATGCGCATTTCGCGCAAAAAAAGCAGCCTCGATGAAAACGAGACTGCTTTTCCTCGAATCCTATAGGAAATGTGACTCGGTGATGCCAGTCCTCATTCACTGCGCAATTAGGGCAGGCTCTAAGGCTGGCTTCCTCGCGGCAAAAGCGAAGACACGCCGCTTCGGAGCCAGCCAAAGATCCTATATGAAATTGCTAAGTTACTTTGGACTGGCATCACCTTGGGAATATTCACAAACTCATACTTTCACAAACTCATAGCTTATTTCAGCACCGCGCCTGTGCTTGCGGATGTCGTGAGTTTCGCGTAGCGCGAGAGGTAGCCGGTCTTTATCTTCGGCTCTGGCTTCTTCCACTCCGCTTTGCGCCTTGCGAGCTCCTCGTCCGAGACTTCGAGCTCGAGTTTTCTGTTCGGTATGTCGATGGAGATGACGTCTCCGTCCTTTATGAGCGCGATGGGGCCGCCCTCCATTGCTTCCGGCGAGATGTGGCCGATGCACGCGCCCTGGCTCGCGCCGCTGAAGCGACCATCAGTGATGAGGCCGACGCGCAGGCCCATGCCCGTGATGACAGCCGTCGGGTTCAGCATTTCCTGCATGCCTGGGCCGCCCTTTGGACCCTCGTAGCGAATGACGACGACATCGCCATCGTGTATCTTGTGGTCCATGATGGCATTGACGCCTTCTTCTTCGGAGTTGAAACACTTCGCCGTGCCGCGATATGTCAGCATATCTTCCTTCACAGCCGACGCCTTGACGACGGCGTAGTCCGGGCAGAGGTTGCCTTTGAGTATCGCGATGCCGCCCTCGTTCCTGTACGGCGCATCGACGCTGTGAATGACGTCTGGGCGCAGTATCTCCGCGTCCTTTATGCGGTCGCCGACCGTGCCCGTTATGGTGAGCGCATCGAGGTGAATTAGATTTTTCTTCGCGAGCTCGTGCATGACAGCAGGGATGCCGCCCGCCTCATCGAGGTCCTGAATGTGATGAATGCCCGCTGGGCTGAGCTTCGTGATATACGGCGTCCTGCGGCTGATCTCATCAAAGAGCGGCGCTGGCAGCTCTATTCCCGCCTCGTGCGCGATGGCCGTGAGGTGAAGCACCGTGTTCGACGAGCCGCCGATGCCCATGTCGACCGTTATGGCATTCTCGAAAGCATCGCGCGTCAATATGTCGCGCGGCTTCACATCGCGCTTCACGAGGTCCATGACGACCTCGCCCGCGCGCTTCGCGAGGATGCGGCGCGCACCCTGATATGCGGCTGGGATCGTGCCGTTGCCTGGAAGTCCCATGCCGAGCACCTCTGTGAGGCAGTTCATCGTGTTCGCCGTGAAAAGGCCCGCGCACGAGCCACAGCCCGGGCATGCGTGTGCCTCAAGAGCCGTCATCTCGGCCTCGTCCATATCGCCCGCAGCGAATTTGCCTGCTGCCTCGAATGCCTGACTCACGCTGATGTTTTTGCCGTGGAAACGACCTGCGAGCATCGCGCCGCCGCTGACGACGACGGCAGGGATATTGAGACGCGCCGCCGCCATGAGCATGCCCGGCACGATTTTGTCGCAGTTCGGTATCAGCACGAGGCCGTCAAATCCCGACGCCATCGCCACGGCCTCAATCGAGTCCGCTATGAGCTCGCGGCTCGCGAGCGAGAACTTCATGCCCGTGTGCCCCATCGCTATGCCGTCACATACGCCGATGGCTGGGAACTCCATCGGCGTGCCGCCCGCCGCGGCCACGCCAAGCTTTGCCGCCTCCGCGATCTCACGGAGATGCATGTGGCCCGGTATGACCTCATTGAATGAATTACAAATGCCGATGAGTGGCTTTTTGAGGTCCTCTGGGCTATATCCCAGAGCGTGGAAGAGAGAACGATGAGCGCACCTTGTTGGTCCTTTTTTTACGATGTCACTGCGCATGTTTTAGCCTCCAATTAAAATTTTAAATTTTATGATAAAAGATTATAATTAATAACAATAAGAAATACGTAAATTTTTAAAGTAGAAATTCTGCCTGCCACTTCATCAATCCAACTTCATTGATGAAAACTGAACCCTCTCCGCCTCGCATTCGCTCGGCACCTCCCCCATTGGGGAGGCTGGCATTACAGACTCTGAAATTATTTATTTTAGCTAAATCGGTTCTATCTTAATCAAAATCGTGCAACTTGTTTTGTCTGTAAAGCGAAGGTTGTCCTTCACTTTCAATTATACCGTGAAGCACTGCTTTCGCTATGCCTCCCACTCTGGGGGAGGTGCCCCGAAGGGGCGGAGAGGGTCTTTCACAAGCATATAAAAAATGAGCGGATATCATCCGCTCTATGAAACGAATTAATATCAAGCATTATCCAAATGCCGCTGTCGGCGTATTGAGACGTATCATTGTGCGGCCGCATGAGCACGGCGCATCCATGAGCATCGCGGGCTGCCCCGTCCTGCCTCTTATGATGGGCATCGCCTCATTCGTGAGCGTCGTCAGCACGAGCTCGCCCATCACAGAGCTGCTCGTGATGATCTCATCGCTGCCAAAAGCGACGATTTCCGGGTAAAAATAATCCTCCGCCACGTGCTGTCCGATGTGGCCATCGCATTGGTACATCATGCCGACGGAGCCGAACACGGCCGAAGAGAAAAGGCTGTACACTTCCGTGCCGGTGCGCCGCTCTATGTGCGATTTCAGCGGATTTTGAAGTGCCTCATTGAGGCAGATGATTTTGTGTATCGGGTAGTCTGCAATATCTTTGCCGTCGGCCTGCACCTGTATGATGAAGCGCATGATGCGGCGCGCCGAGCCGACGATCACGTCCGTGCTCGCGACGCCTAAAAGCGTTATGGCCCTGTCGTACTCCGTGCTCAGCAGTATCACGGTCGCGCCGACGAGCTCGAGCGCACTCTGTATGTCCATGAGCCCCGAGTCCGCCATGTCGCCGAGGATGCCGACGATGGACGCCCGCGTCACGCCCGCTGCGACGACCGCCCGCGTCAGCATCTCGACATTGGCCGCGATGTCGTTCTGCGTGTAGTAGTGTATCGCGTACTGCGGGTGCTCCCAGAGCGCGACGCGCGCGATGCTCGAGAACGGCAGCGTCAGAAGCTCAGACCCCGGCGTCTCCGCGAGTTCCTTCGATGTCGTGAAAGGAAACTTCTCTATGTCCTCGAGATTTTTGAAATCATCGGGACTGACCTTCGCCATGCTGAATTTTCTTTGATAAAAAAGGCTCTTTTCTCCCGCCCACGAGAGTGCCCTTTTCAAGCGTTCAGTCTGCAGCTTTCTCATAGCTTCCCTGCCAAGTTGTTCTATTTCCTGATTAGCATACAAGCCATAACGCCCCCTCAAAGAGAATAACCACAGGAAACCCTCTGGCTTATGCCAACGGCCTCTGATAGAAGAACGGCTTGTAGCTTGTGTAGCCGAGCTTTCTGAAGTTCAGTATCGCCTCGGTAGCGCCGACAAAGAGGATGCCGCCCGGCTTCAGTGCCTCGAAGAAATGAGCGTAGAGCTGATCCTTTGCTTCCTCGGTGAAGTAAATGACGACATTCCTGCAGAGAATGAGGTCGAATCCTTTCTCGAACGGGTCCTTCAAAAGGTTGTGGCGTTTGAACTCTATGCACTTTTTTATGTCATCATCGACCGCATATTTGCCGTCCGGCGTCTTTTTGAAATACTTGTTGATGCGGTCCTTGCTCATGCTCTTTATCTCATTGTCGAGGTAGACGCCCTTTCTCGCCTTCGCGAGTATCTCGATATCGAGATCAGACGCGAGGATGCGGTGTCTCACGCCCGGCGTCAGCTCCTTCATGATCATGGCGAGCGAGTACGGCTCCGCGCCGATGGAGCAGCCCGCGCTCCAAATATTGAGCTTCGGCGAGCGCTTCAAAAGCATAGGAATGATGTCCGTCTCAAGCATGTTGAACTTGTCCGGCGTGCGGAAAAACTCTGAGACGTTTATCGTGAGATACTCGATGAAGGCCGCAAAATCGTCCTTGTCCAAGCACACATGGTCGAAATACTCAGAGTAGGAATTGAAGCTGTTCCTGTTCACAAGATTGCCGATGCGCCGCTTCATCTGCGGCTCTTTGTATAGGTCGAGATCTATTTCCGTCTTCGCCTTCAGCTTTTTCTTGAACAGTACCCAATCCTTGTCATCCATCATGGCAAATCTCTCCTCACTTGAAAATTTACTGTCAAATATTTTTGAAGCAATATATGTGCTTTATAAAATGCTGTAATTTACGCTTAACTCATTATATTCAACATTTTACTTTAAAAATCCTCTTTTTCAAAAATATTTTTTACGATTTTTCGTGAAAATGGGTAAAGCTTCCTATAACGAGCTCGGGACTCGTCTCGTGCAATCGCTCGATGAACATTCTCGTCCCGAGCGGCTTCCCCTCTGATTTTGGCATGGCTGAGAGGAACGCGTCCGGATCGAAATTGAGATTTCTCATCTGAATCATTGGGATTTTTAGCTCACGGATGAAATCCTGCCACGCCGAAAGCTCCTCCGGCCTGTCGTTGAATCCGGGGAAATAGAGAAGATTGAGCGAGACGTAGACGCCGTTTTCCATGCAATACCGTATGGACGCTTTCACGTCGTCGAGGCTGTACGACGCGCCCGCCCTATAGTATGCGTCGTAGCTTTCTTTGCGCGCGCTGATGATGCTGACGCGTATCGAGTCGAGGCCCGCGTCGACGATTTTCTTGATGCCCTCCGTGTAGCCCGCGTTCGAGTTTATGTTGATCTCGCCTTTGTCCGTGGCGCTTCTGATTTCCTTTATGGCGGCCGCTATCGTGTCTGCCGCGAGCGACGGCTCACCCTCGCAGCCTTGCCCGAAGCTGATGATGGCATCGGGCGCCGACGACAGGTGATACACGCCAATCTCCTTGACCTCGTCGACCGTCGGGCGAAATGCGATGCGGCTCTGCGGCGATGGGCAGCACTCAGCGGGCTGCAGCGATATGCAGCCGAGACAATTCGCGTTGCAGGCGGGCGATGTCGGTATGCCCGCTTCCCAGCGATGATAGAAAAGATTTTCCGCCGTGAGGCAATGCCACTCAAGCGAGCAATGAGCGAGATGCTCGACGAGGCGATTGTTCGGCAAATCCTGCTCGACGTTCTTTATGAGCTTTTTGAGGCTGTGCGTGTTGTAGCACGCGGGGTCCCACTTGTCGTTTTTGTCCGTGTAAATGGCGGTCGTGTAGAGCGCATCGTGATAAAGGACGACCGCCGTATAGCCGTAAAGCGGCAGCATCGGCGCATCATCCTGCTTATGAAATGCGGGGAGATGTGTCCGCGTGTAGCCAGCGGGCAGCATCGCCGCGACCGCCGTGCCCGCGATTGTCTCGATGCCGTCGTGGCTTCGGCCAATCGCCGAGCGACCCGGCAACAGCATGAGGTCCGCGTTCTCCGGTAATGGTATCAAATCGTCGGGCGTAAGCGTCACGATTTCGTCGCCGACGCGCGCAAGCGCTTCTATGCCCGGCGCGTCGTATATTTCCCCGTCCTCATCCGCATAGAGCGCTGTGATTTTCTCATCATACACGCGCTTCTTCGGCGGACGCGGTTTGTCCTGCTTACGATTATTGTTTCTGTTATTCTGTTTACTGCTTTGCCTATTGGACTTCATTTTCATTTCCACCGTTTTCACTGTTATCACTTTTGTCTTCGCTCTTGCCCTTTGACGACGGATGACGCTGCTTTTTTGGGTTGTAGCGGTTCATCGCGAGGTCAACGCCGCTCGTCACGATGCACTCGACCGCCGGAACGAGATACGCGATTGCCTCGTCAATTTTCTTCTGCTCCTCGTCGTCGAACTTCGACAGCACGTGATTTACGACCGTCCATCCGGGCTTCGGCCTGCCGATGCCGATGCGCACGCGCGCGAAATGCTCATCCTGCACATGATACAGCACGGACTTCATGCCGTTGTGACCGCCCGCGCTGCCCTTTTTTCTGATGCGCACAGTGCCGACGGGGATGTCCATGTCGTCGTGCATGACGATGAGATCGTCGACCGCGAGCTTGTACCAGTCCATGAGCGGTCCCACTGCCCTGCCGCTCTCATTCATGAACGTCTGCGGCTTCACGATCAGCACCTTTTCCGCGCCAATGCGCGCCTCCGCGATGAGCGCGTCCTGCTTCAGACGAAAGTCGCCATCGACGCCGAGCTTTCGCGCGAGCGCGTCGGCGAGCATGAAGCCCACGTTGTGCTTCGTCTTAGCGTACTCGGTCCCGGGATTGCCGAGGCCAACGATGATTTTCAATGATATTCCTCCACTCCGGCCGTCTCCTCCTTATCGAGAAGCTTAAGCCACTCCGCAACATTTTTTCCATTCACACGCAAATCGGGCGCAATTTCCACGAGCGGCACGAGCACAAACGCACGCTCCGTCATGTACGGATGCGGGATTTTCAGCCGCTCCGTCTCCATCTCATAGCCGTCGGCCATGAGAATGTCTATATCCATCGTGCGCGCGCCCCAATGCTCATGACGCACACGGCCTAGCCTGTTCTCAACGGATTGACACGCATCAAGCAGCGCAATAGGCTCGACGCTCGCCGTGACGACCGCCGCGATATTCAAAAATGGCGGCTGATCGAGATTGCCCCACGGCCGCGTCTCGTATATGCGCGACACACGCTCCACGCTCACACCTTCGGCGCGCTTAAGCAGCGCGATGGCGTCCTCTAAATTTTTCGCGCGGCCGCCGAGATTTGAGCCGATGCTCAGATACGCCTTATAGCTCTTCATAGATTCATGCGCGCTCGCGTGAAATCGCCACATTGACATCTGCGAATTTCCCCGAGAGCGGCGCGTCCGGTTTATGCACGGTCACGCGCACCTTTTTGATGGGCGCGTATTTCTCGAGCACCACGCTCGCCACGCTCTCCGCTATCGTCTCTATGAGCGCGAACGAATGGCCCTCGCAAACGCCCCGCACCGTATCAAAAACAGCCGCATAGTCGACGGCCCTCTTTATGTCGTCGTGCCTTGCCGCCTCCGCCACATCGTAGTACATCGCCACATCGACAATTATGCGCTGGCGATATTTGCGTTCCTCCGCCTCACAGCCGTGCGACGCGAAAAACTCCATGCCTTCGAGCTTTACCCTGTCCATCATTTTATCTCCTGTCCCCTCAAATTTTCAGCACCGCGTCCGTCATGCGGCACATCCTCACAATCGGCCGCACATCATGAACGCGCACAATGTCCGCCCCGCGCTCAATACCCATCACGCACGTCGCGCCCGTCGCCTCCATGCGCTCATCGACATCGAGTCCAAGCGTCTTGCCGATGAAGCTCTTCCTGCTCGTGCCGAGAAGCAGCGGATAGCACGCGCCCTCTATGTCCGAGAGTTCATCGAGCCTTTTCAGCACCTCGAGATTTTGCTCCACCGTCTTGCCAAAACCGATGCCTGGGTCGATGATGATTTTGTCCTCGTCGATGCCCGCATACCGCGCAATGTCAATCGAGCGCGCAAAAAATCGCTTCATCTCATCTATGATGTCGCCGTCGTACTCCGTGCCGTTCTGATTATGCATGACGACGACAGCCATGCCGTGACGCGCGGCGACGTGCGCCATCTCATACGACTCATCCGCCGCGTACTGGAGCCCCCATATATCATTGACGATGTCCGCGCCCATTGACGCCGCAAACTCCGCCGTCTCCGCCTTGAACGTGTCAATAGAGATAGGCACGTCGATTTTGCCCTTCAGCGCCTCCATGAACGGCCGCAGGCGCTTTATCTCGTCCTCCGCGCTCATCGGCACAAATCCTGGACGCGACGACTCCGCGCCTACGTCAATGATGTCCGCCCCATCATCAATCATCGCCCGCGCGTGCGCCAGCGCCTTCTCCGTCGTGTTCCACTCACCGCCATCTGAAAACGAATCCGGCGTCACATTCAAAATGCCCATCACAAGCGTCTTTTCCCCGATGACGAGTCTCTTCCCGCTCGGGAGATTTATTTCACGTTCCATCAAACACATCCGCTCCATTTAATCTAAAAATAATCTAAAAATTGGCTACATACATTTTTGGAAATTTGCCAAACAGCCTATTTACCAACATATTAACAAATGATATACTTTTTTTCAATCAATAAATGAGGAGGGCGATTTCACATGAAAACGATAGGCATCATCGGCGGGATGGGTCCGCTCGCGACCGTCGATTTGTTCAAGAAAATCATACTGCATACGAGAGCTCAGTCCGACCAAGAGCACATCCACATCGTCATCGACAACAACACAGATGTGCCCGACCGCACGGCGTGCATCGAGGGACACGGCGCATCGCCTGTCGATGAGATATTGAAATCGGCAAAACGTCTCGAGAGCATCGGCGCGGATTTCCTCGTGATGGGCTGCAACACGGCGCATTACTTCATGCCGGAGATTTTGCCAAAGCTCAGCGTGCCATTCATGAGTCTCATAGAGGTCACCGCAAAAAAATGCAAAGAAAAAGGACTCAAAAGCGTGTGCCTTTTGGCGACATTCGGCACTTATGAGTCCGGCATATACAAAAAAGAGCTCGAAAAATACGGCATCGAATGCCTCGAGCCCGACGACGACGGCAAGCAGGCCATCGAAGACATCATTTACTACGGCGTGAAGGCCTGCGATGCGTCGTACGACACGAAAAAATTTGTCGCGCTCCTAAAATCGATGCACGAAAAAGGCGCAGACGAATTCATTCTCGGCTGCACGGAGCTCCCCGTCGCCGTCGAAATGTATCACATCAACGACAAATTCATCGACGCGACCGACGTGCTAGCCGTCGAGGCCGTGAAATTCGCGGGCGGCACCGTCCAATGAAGCGATAAAAGCGATACACTTTGACGCGATGCTCAGCCTAGAAGGTCTATGAGCTGTTTGCCGATGAGCACGGTCGTGACGCCGATGAAAAGCGGCCGCACGTATTTTGCGCCTTTCGAGAGCGCCATCCTCGTGCCGCATGCCGCACCGACAATCATCGAAAGACCCATAGGCACAGCATACCAGAAATTCGTGATGCCAAGCGTGGTGAACGTGATGAATGCGGCGAGATTGCTCGCGAAGTTGAGCGCTCGCGCATTCGCGGCCGCGCCGAGGAAATCAAAACCAATCATCAAAAACGCGAAGAGGATGAACGAACCCGTGCCGGGGCCAAAGAAGCCATCGTAAAAGCCGAAGATGAAGGCGACGGCGAGGCTCGCTATGAGCATCTTCGTCGTCATGCCGTGATACGTCGAGACGTCGCCCCAGTCCTTTTTCAGTGCGCTGTATATGGCGACGGCGATGAGCATGACGATGACAAGCGGCCGCAGGAAGTCCGACGGGATAAGCCGCACGCTGAAGACGCCGACCATCGAGCCGATGAACGAAAGCGGAAAAAGCTTCTTTATGAGCGCGACGTCCATCTTGCCCGCGCGCAGGAACGAGACGAAGCTCGTCACCGCGCCCATGACGGACGCCGCCTTGTTCGTGCCAAGCACCGTGAGCGGCGGGAGTCCCGTCCACATCAGCGCAGGTATCGAGACCAGCCCGCCCCCACCCACGACAGAGTCGATGAACGCGGCGATGAACCCCATTACGACGAGAAAAGCCAAAGTCTGCACGTCAGGCATATAAATCATCCTTTCGAGTGATGTGCGAAATTTCATGAAGCGATGTCAACAATTATAATTGATTGTGACAAATAATGAAAGAAAAAAATTAGACCGCCGCAAATTCATGCGACGGTCGTTTTTATTGGCGTTATGAAATTCTGTGCATTTTATTTCACAGGGAGCACTTCGTAGAGCGCTGTCTTTGCGAGTTTTATGGCTTCGTCGAGCTCGAGCTGCGTGATGTTGAGCGGCGGATTGAAGTAGAGCACGTCGCCAATCGGACGCAGCAGCAGGCCATGCGCGAGCGCATGCTTGTATATCTCGTAGCCTGTGCGGTTCGCCTCGGGCAGCGGTTCTTTCGTTTTTTTGTCCTTGACGAGTTCAAACGCGTGGATGAGTCCGATATGGCGCACTTCGCCGACGTTCGGATGCGGCAGTATTTCCTCGTTCATGCGCTGTGTGAGCCACTTCGCATTCACCGTGGCCGTCTCGAATATCGGCTGTGTGCGGAATATATGCTGCACGGCGAGCGCCGCGGCCGCCGCGAGCGGATTGCCCGCGAACGTGTGACTGTGGACGAATGCGCGCCCCGTGTCCCAATCGGCGTAGAACGCGTCATATATCTCCTGCGACACGCACGTGATGGACATCGGCAGATAGCCGCCCGTAAGGCCTTTCGATATGGTCATGACGTCCGGCGAAATGCCCGCATGGTCGCATGCGAACATCCTGCCCGTGCGGCCAAAGCCCGTCGCGATTTCATCGGCGATGAGCAGCACGCCCGTCTCGTCGCAGAGCTTCCTGAGCTTCTTTAAGTAAAGCGGCGGATAGACGCGCATGCCCGCGCTGCCCTGCAGCAGCGGCTCGACGATGATGGCCGCCGTCTCCTTCGCGTGCTCCTCGAACGCCTTCTCCGCATGCTCGAAGCACTCGCATTTGCAGTGGTCCCTGTCCTTGCCATACGGGCAGCGGAAGCAGTCCGGTGCCTCGACGTGGATGTTGTCCATCATCATCGGCTTGTACATCTTCGCGTAGAGGTCCATGCTGCCGACGGAGAGCGCGCCAATCGTCTCGCCGTGATAGCCTTCGGAGAGGCACATGAACTTCTGGCGCTCGGGGTGACCCGTCTGCACATGATACTGGAAGCACATCTTGAGCGCCGCCTCGACGGACGACGAGCCATTGTCATTAAAATGGAATTTCTTTATGCGATTCGGCACGATTTTCGCGAGCTGCTCGACGAGCTTTATGGCCGTCTCATTCGAGAAATTCGCGAAAATGACGTGCTCGAGTTTGTCAATCTGGTCCTTTACCGCCTGATTGATGATGGGATTGCAATGGCCGAAAAGATTGCACCACCATGAGCTGATGATGTCGAGATATTTTTTGCCCTCCACATCATAGAGCCATACACCCTTTGCGTGGTCTATTACAATCGGCGGCAGCGTCTCATAGTCCTTCATCTGCGCCGCAGGATGCCAAATATATTGTAAATCGCGTTCTGCCCACTCGTTCATCAAAAAATCCCCCTATAGCGTTTATTT
This sequence comes from uncultured Selenomonadales bacterium, assembly GCA_900314765.1. Taxonomy (GTDB): domain Bacteria; phylum Bacillota; class Negativicutes; order Selenomonadales; family Selenomonadaceae; genus RUG024. Next base: position 23,267 of record OMWN01000072.1, read on the forward strand.
CCTTATAAAGTTTCACAAATAATCAATCGTACAGCACTTTTAGCTTCTCGACGTCGATGCCTAAATCCGTGTCGCCCTTCTTCACCGTGGCAATGACGGGGACGCCCGTTATCTCCGTTATCATCTTCTTGTTGTCCTCCTCCATCACGTCGCCGTCATGGAAATTGTTGAGGATGACGCCCTTTATCGCGATGTCACGCGCTCTGAGGTGCTCTATCGTGAGCACTGCCGAATTTATCGTGCCGAGGCCCGCGTCGGCGATGACGATGCAGCCGAGGCCGAGACGCTTCACGAGATCGTCAATGATGACGTGCTCCTTCTCGTCCCAGCGCAGCGGGCAGATGATGCCGCCACTGCCTTCCATCGTCAGGTAATCGAACTTTTTGAGTGCACGATGAAATTCGCTGTCGACATGGTCGAAATCAATCTGCTGATTGTTGATTTTCGCGGCGAGATGCGGCGACACAGCCTCAAGATAGACGTAGGAAACGAGATTTTCCTGCGTCTCGCCGATGCCCGCGACCTTGTTGACATAAAGCGCATCGCCCGCGAGCAGTTCACCATTCGGCCCCTTCTCCGCGCCGCTGATGGCCGCCTTGTAGTAGCCCGCGTTGAGCCCCGCATCGCGGAGCTTCTTCACAATGAGCCCCGTCACGTACGTCTTGCCAATATCTGTTCCCGTTCCTGTGACAAATACACCTTTTCCCAAAGCAAACGCTCCCTTTATATCTAATTTGAAAATTATGCTTCCTTGAGGCCACACGCCGCGTCAGGCGCATCGCTCTCGACCCAAATGCCGGCATGCGCGAGCTTCACCGCAGCCGAGGCAGCGACGACGCAGAGCAAGAAATCCGGCACGACCTGAAGAATGCCGCAGTAGAAAATGACAGGCCACACGGCGATTGGCGTATCGATGACGTAGTTCGACACGAAGTAAAAATAGCTGATGCCGAGCACGTAGACGATGGCCATGCCGCCAACATTGACGAGCAGCAGACGCTTGAAGTTCCTCTTAGACTCCTCGATTTTCCTCGACGCCTTGCCGCAGTACCACGCCTGGATCACAAAGCCGATGAGATAGCCAAACGTAGGCTGAAGCACGTACGACGGCCCCGCACCCGACGCGAACACGGGGACACCGACGAGGCCGAGAATGATGTAGACAGCGACGGCGGTGGCGCCGAGCCGTGGCCCGAGCAGCAGTCCCGCGAGCAGCGTGAACATGAACTGCAACGTGTAGACGTCAGACCCGACAGGTATGCGGATGAATGCCCCGACCGCGACAAGTGCAACAAACAGCGCGCAGAGTATCATCTCACGAAGTGAAAGCTTTTGCATTGAATATGCCTCCCACAAATTTGAAAAATAATTTGAAAATTTCATACGTCCTTAATGTTACGCTCTTTGAATGTGATTGTCAACCAAGTAATTTTATATGGTTTACCGAAAATTGAATGACAAAAATTTGATTGTTTCCCTCATAAATGTTAATATAAATCAATAAAACTTTTCAAAGCGAGGAATCAGTCATGAAAAATATGAAGCAATTCATCTGCGCGGGTCTCGCCGCTTGCACCATTTTCTCGATGAGCACGGCGACCGTATTTGCTGACGAAGTGGATGAGTACTACGACGAGCCGTCATACGAGGAGCCAGCGCCGATGGTTGGCATGCCAAACCCGATGATAGAGTACAAGGATGTGCCGGAGCTCGAAAAGGCCATCGGCTTCCCTGTCATGTATCTGCCGAGCAATCTCTACTCGCTCTATCATCCTGCCGTCCACGTCTTCGCCATCAGCGGACAGGTCGCGGACCTCAGATTTGAGAACAAGGCCGACGGCACGAAAATCACACTCCGCTCTGCGCTAAAAGAGCGCGTGCTCACGGACGACATCAGCGGCTGCTACGGCTTTGCGTGGCACAAGCAGTCGGCGGGCGACGTGAAGCGCACGAAAGTCGATGTCGGCATCCCTGCCGAGGGCGAGCGCGTCGCGAAATGGGAGGCGGGCCGCTTCGTCTTCTCGCTCTACGTCACGGGCGTTGACGATGACAGCTTTGCGCCGTTGCTCAAAAACTTCGTCGCCGTCTCGAACCGTTTCTCCTACAAATACAGAAACTTCACGCTCAATCCATACGCCGACATAAACAAGGCGGACAACAAAGCGCCAGCACCCGCAGCGAACGACACCGCTGCGACTGATGCAACTGCAACGACTGAAACGACAGCTGCAGCAGAAGCAAAATAAAACGCAGTCATTCTCGCACAAAATATTCACGAACGCAAAAATCCCCCAGACCAATCACGGTCTGAGGGATTTTTTTGTGTATAAATCTCATTTCAAGAGTATCGTCAGCGCGCCTGTCATTGGCAAGAGCACGATGCACGCTTTCAAAAATGGGCGCGGCGCGAGATGCGTGAATTTTGCGCCGATGAATGCGCCAACCATGAGCCCTGCGAGTGTCTGTATGAAGATGGAGAAATCGAGAAAGCCGTTGAATATGTACGCGACGCTACCCGCCATGGAAATCGGCAGCACGACCATCATGCACGTGCCGATGGACTGGAGTATCGGCACACCGAAGACGACCATGAGTGTGAGCTGTATGAATGCCGCGGCGCCGATGCCGAACGCGCCAGAGAGAAATCCATTGATGAAGCCGAATATGATGCCGTACACATATAGCTTCTTCCCCTCGAGCGGTTCCTCGCGCGGCGGCAGATACTTGTTCAGCACGCTCTCACGATAAACCTTTATATAGAGAATGATTGCTGACAGCAGCAGCATGCCGCCCGTCAGATAGCTCAGCAGCGCGGCAGGTATGAACTCCGCACATTCCGCGCCGATGAGCGCGCCGAACACGCCGCCGAAACCGAGTATCGCGCCCGTTTTCAAAACGACTTCGCCCTCGCGAAAATGGCTGATGGTCCCCGAAATCATCGTGAACACCATCGAGGCGAGTGCGACCGCAAGCGCCGTATGAATGGGCACGTCGAAGCCCGCCGTCAAGAGCGCAATCGTCACGCCTGCGCCACCCGCGCCGACAAAGCCGATGACGGCGCCCAAAATGAGCATGGAAAAAAGCAGCATATCACTTCACCGCGACCGTGAGCACCGAAGATTTTTCATTCAAATTTTTCGTCATGCTCTTCACGGCGTCGTCGCCATTCGTTATGACAATCATCGTCGTCGCGTCCTTGCCCTTCGACTTCAAAAGCGCACCGTCAAACTTTATGAGCGCATCGCCGCGCTTTACGCTGTCACCCGTGCTCACGAGCGCCGTAAATCCCTCGCCGCCGAGCGTCGCCGTGTCGAGTCCGACGTGTATGAGAAGCTCGAGCTTTCCGCTGTCGCCCGCCGCTATGGCCACGGCGTGCCTCGTGTCCGGCACGAGCATAATCTTCCCGTCGCACGGCGCGACTATCGTGTCCGCTCCATCGCTCGGCACGACCGCGAAGCCGTCGCCCATCATTTTATCCGCGAAAACAGGGTCATTGACCGCCGTGATGTCTATGATTTTCCCATCGAGCGGCGACGCGATTTTTACTTCTTCCTTTTTGCCAAAGCCAAACATTACTTTATCACACCTTCGCCAATATGCTTTCCCTCGTCGCTGGAATAGACGACCTCGCCGCCGACGATCGTATGCGACACGCGCACCGCGCCATCGAAAATCGTGATGTCCGCGCGCTTGCCGACCTCGAGTGAGCCACGCTCGTCAAACACGCCGATGCTCTTCGCTGGTATCTTCGTCGCGCACGCGACGACCGTCGCAATGCCCGCGCCTGTGTTCGCGGCGAAATTCGCGACGGCGCGGTCCAGTGTGAGCACGCTGCCCGCTATCGTGCCATCGGCGAGCGTCGCGACAGGCCCCGACACGCGCACGAACTGACCGCCGAGCTCTGAGTCGCCGTCGCCGAGGCCGCAGGCACGCATCGAGTCCGTTATGAGTATGACGTGGTGTCCCTGCTTCACGCGCCAGACGAGCCTCTGCGTCATCGGGTGAAGGTGCACGTTGTCCGCGATGAGCTCGCAGTCGACAGGCGTATCGAGCGCCGCGCCGACGAGACCCGGCCGCCTGTGATGGAACGGCACCATGCCGTTGAAAAGGTGCGTCACGTGGTTGATGCCGTACGAGAGGATTGCACGACGCGCCGTGTTGTAGTCGGCAGAGCTATGGCCGAGCGAGACGACGATGCCCTCGCGTTGGCAGCGCTCGACGAATGAGTAGTCGCCCTTGAGTTCCTCCGGCGCAATCGTCAGGATTTTTATGACGTCCTTGTACGCCTCAATCTTCGAGAAATCCGCGGGCACGATGTTTTCCTTTGCCTGCGCGCCGCGCCGCTCCACATTGATGAACGGCCCCTCCATGTGAGCACCGAGCACCTGCGCGCCGCTGATGTGCTTTTTCATGGCCGCGCGCACATGGTCGAGCGCCATGTATATGCGCGGGAAATCATACGTCATCGTCGTCGGCAGCATGGCCGTGACGCCCGTCGATGCTTGAAACTTCGCTATCGCGGGTATCGCGTCGTCGCTGTCGTCCATCGTGTCACAGCCGACGGAGCCGTGCAGATGCACGTTGATGAAGCCCGGCGACACGTACTCGCCGCGCGCATCGATGACATCTTCAAAAGGCTCATGCCCGCGTCGCATGATTTCCATCTCTGGACAAATGCGCGCTATCGTTTCATCGAAAATCAGCGCCTGATGCGCCACAACATGAAATTTTCCCTTGTCATTCGGCAAAATCAGTTTGCCATTTATTATCGCTTTCATTTTTTGCCTCATAAAAATTTAAAATTTATACTCATTCAATCTGCCTCTGACTCATTCCTCTGGAGGCGCGCCGCCGCAGCTTTGTCCGCGAGCACGAGCACATTTCTGTGCAGCTGCAGTATCGACGCGGGCGCCATCGGCGTGATGTCGCCGCAGACCGCTTTCCACAGCGCTTCTGTCTTCCCCGCGCCGCTCGCGAGCAGCAATATATTTTTCGCGAACATGATGTCGCGAATGCCCATGCTCACAGCCCATCGCGGCGTGTCATCTACGCTCTTGAAAAATCGCGAGTTTGCTTGGCGTGTCGCATCCGAGAGCTCGACGACGTGCGTCTCCGGCACGAATGCTGGCCCTGGCTCATTGAAGCCGATGTGCGTATTCGAGCCAATGCCAAGCACCAAAAGGTCTATGCCGCCCGCCGCCTCTATCATTGCGCCGTAGCGCGCGCACTCCGCCGCTATGTCGTCCGCCATGCCGTCCGGCATCATCGTATGCTCAGGCGGCAGCCCCAGTGCGTCGAAAAGCTGCTTTTTCATGAAGTAATGATAGCTTTGCGGATTGTCCGGCGCGAGCCCGATATATTCATCAAGATTGAACGTTCTGATGCGCGAGAAATCTATCGTTTTGTCGCGCGCCGCCTCGCCCATTTTCTTATAAAGCAGCAGAGGCGTGCTGCCCGCCGCGAGTCCGAGCACCGCGTCAGGCTTTATGCGAATTTGGTCCATGATGAGCGCCAAAGCCGCATCGCTCATGTCCTCATACGTCTCAGTGACCCTTACCTTCATTTCCTTGCCCCCTAATCAGTATTTATTTCTTTAACCGTTGTTAAATTTCTTTTTAAAATGATACAACGCGCCGAGCATCCCCGCGTCATTTCCGAGCCGCGAGAAATCAATCGTCATATTTTCATATACTCTCGGCACGACCAGTGCCTTCAGCGCCGCGATGAGCCGTGGCTTTAGGTAACCCGCTTCTGCCGATATTGCCCCGCCGATGATGACCATCTCGGGATTTAGACAATAGCAGATATTTGCGATGCCGCGCGCGAGATTTTTGATGAACGTGTCTATCGCCCGCACGGCGGTCTCGTCGTGCGCCCGCGCCAGCGCGAATATATCCTGCCCGTCCACCGTAGCGGCGTCGATGTCCTTCATGCGCGCGAAATGCTTTATGAGCGCCGATGTCGCGGCCACGTCCTCAAACTTTTCATCGCCGACAGTCATGAAGCCCACCTCACCAGCAAATCCCGACGCACCGTGCAGTACGTGACCATCAATCACGATGGCGCCGCCGACACCCGTGCCGAGCGTCATCACGAAAAATGGAGAAGGCTGACGCGTCATGCCGCGACGCAGTCGCCCTGCGCCGAGCCAATACTCGCCGAGTGCCGCCGCGTTCGTATCGTTTTCGACGACGACGGGCAGATGCGCGGCCTCGCCCACGATGCGCCCGAGCTCCGTGCCCGTATAGTTTGGAATATTGTCCGATGCGTAGGCGATGCGCCCTGTCTCCGTATCGACGACACCCGCCGTGGCGATGGCGACGCCCGAAAGCTCGAGTTTATCTCCCGCCGCTCGTATGCGTCCGATGATTTCAGACAGCATATCACCGACGCTCGTCTCACGGGCAGGATTTTTCATCAGCCCCTTTTCGACAAATCTGCCACTGCCATCCGAAATGCCATATTTGATTGTCGTCCCACCGATGTCTATCAAAAAATAATTTGCCATAACGTATCTATTTTAGAATTTAACCCGAAATGTAGCTCCTATCGGGCACGTCGCACCAATCGAGCACATTTGCGTCTATTTTATTTTTCGCGCTCCATGCTGCGGCAATGCCCGCCGCCTCGCCGATGCTCATGCACGTTGGCTGTATACGCATCGATGATTGCAGAATGAAGCTCACCGATATGCACCTGCCCGCGACAATGAGATTACGCGCCTCATGCGTCACCATAGCGCGATATGGTATCTCGTAGTACGCGCCCGCGGGCAGGTACTCGCCCACGCGCTCACCATGCGCATCGATGTAGTATCCCGTCCGCGCGACCGCGTCAGCGAAGCGGCGCTCGCTGTGGTAGTCGCCCTCCGTGAGATACGCGATGCCTTTTATGCGCCACGACTCACGCGTGCCCATCATCGTCGCCATGCGGCTGATATACGCATGCTCAAATCCCGGTATATGCTTCTTCGCGAAATTTGCTATGCGCCTCATTGACGCTCTGCCGTATGTGACGCCCTCGCTGTAGCTCACGGCGTCGCTCGCAGAAAATTTCAACGGCAGCTCTGGGCAATTCATCGCCATCGTGTCTGGCCGCCCGACAACAGAGAATGCCTGAAAATATTCGGCGTCGTCCTCGGCGAGTTCACCGTTCTCTATGCCTTGAACGAAAAGCGGCTCGACGGCGTACTTCATCTCACGATGACGCGCAAGCCCAATCTCCACGTAAGGCGGCGCCGTCACGCATCGCGCGTCATGAAGCTCATCCTTCAGATAGTGATAAAGCCGCTCTATGTCGATGCCTGACATCTCGAAGCGGTAGCTCATTGGCTGATTATGTCTCGTCTTCTCATAGCCGCACTCGCATGGCACTCCCGCGAGCCGCGCGAGCATCGCGTCGCCCGTTGCGTCTATGAATACGCGCGCACGGATGCGCACCACGCCCTCGATTGTCTGTACCAACACGGTGGAGAGCACCCCACCATCAACGATTACGTCGAAAAGCGTGGCATTGTACAGCACATGGACGCCCGCCTCGCTCGCGAACTCATCGTAGCACTCGACAAGCACATCGGGATTTGTCCACGATGTGCCCGTCACGCCATCGCTCGGCTCTATGCCATGACGCCGCAAATATTCCTTTACCTCACTGACAAACGGCGTGTCGCTGCCCGCACAGTTCGTCGGCATCATCGGCATGACGAGCCCTTGCGTCTGTGAGCCGCCGAGCACGATGCCGCGTTCCACGATTACCACGTTCGCACCGCGCCGCGCCGCTGATATTGCGGCCGCGACGCCTGTCGTCCCGCCGCCCACGACAAGCACATCTATGTCACCCCACGCCGTGAGGTCTTTCATCTCGTATCTATCATGCGCGGAAATCATGTGTGCCTCCCGTGCGCTTTATGTCCTCGTGCTGCTCGCGCTCCTGCTCCTTCTGCTTCGGCGTCTTCTCTGCCTCGGCCTTCTCTATATTTTTGCCGTGCTCCTTCATCAGCGACTTGACGGACGCGCCGAAATCCTTTTGATCGACACGCGGAGGCGGCTCCTCATACGTTGGTTCATCGGGAAGCTCTATTGCCTGTATTTTTTTTCGTTCGCTTGTGGCTGTAAGCAGTAGATTGTCTAGCCAGTCGCTCATGCCCATCTGAAATAGTCCCCCGAAATGATTTGCTCGAAAATTTTATTCACGTATATTCTATCACAAATTAGTTACATCCGTCACTTGTCGCCGCCACTTGTGCATTTCACGCCGCGCGCCACTGCCTCGGCAAATTTCTTCGTGATGAGCTGTGGCCGCGTGATGGCCGAGCCAATGATGACTGCCCACGCACCGACCGCCATCATGCGCTGCGCATTCGCGTCAGACGATATGCGCCCCTCTGCGAATACGGGAACTTTGAGCGCCGCCGCAAGCTGACCGACGAGCGACACGTCTGGCTCATCCTGCTGCGTCGAGTACGGCGTATAGCCCGCGAGCGTCGTCGATACCGCGTCGGCACCGAGAGCCTCCGCCGCCACGCCCTCGTCATACGTCGATATGTCGGCCAGCACGAGCCGCCCTGCCTCATGAACGTGCGCGACGAGCGACGCGGCATCCTCGCCGTGTGGTCTCTCGCGCTTCGTCATGTCGAGCGCGATGATCTCGCATGGCGTCTCTATGAGCTCATCAACCTCGCGCATCGTCGGCGTGATGTATATGTCCGAGTCATCATAGTCGCGCTTTATGAGCCCGATGATGGGCAGTCCCGTCGTTTTTTTGATTTCCCTGATGTCGTCCACGCTCTCCGCGCGTATCGCTGCCGCGCCGCCCACCTTCGCGGCGTACGCCATGCGCCCCATCACATGAGTGTCGCGCAGTGGCTCGTCTGCCTGCGCTTGGCATGAGACGATGAGCCTGTCTTTCAGTTCACAGAAAATCGCATCGATATGATTGTCATCAATGGAAGCCGTCATCACATTTTCCTCCCCGCACATCAACATAAAACGCCATTTTATATATTATTCGCCATGAATATAACTTTTCCCTTTAAATTTTATCTAAAATAAAAAAATTCTTTCAATTCTATGATAGAATATTATCAACGAAAAGGAGGTATTTTCTATGAAAGGATCTGAAATTTTATCACACGTTGACCACACGCTGCTCGCGCCGACGGCCACATGGCAGGACATCAAGGCGCTGTGCGACGAGGCCATCACATATCACACGACGTCTGTCTGCATTCCCGCCTCATACGTCAAAAGGGTCAAAGATGCGTACGATGGGCGCCTCAAAATTTGCACGGTTATCGGCTTTCCGCTCGGCTATGACGCGAAGGAGACGAAGCTCGCCGCAATGACGACAGCGATAGAGGACGGTGCCGACGAAATCGACGCCGTCATAAACATCGGCGACGCAAAAAATGGCGACTTCGACAAAATCACCGACGAAATAAAATCGCTCCGAAAAATTTCCACGGGCAAAATTTTCAAAGTCATCATCGAGACGTGCTACCTCACCGATGAAGAGAAGATATGCCTCTGCCAATGCGTGACAGACGGCGGCGCCGACTACATCAAGACATCGACAGGATTTGGCACGAAGGGCGCGACGCACGATGACGTGAGGCTCATGCGCACGCACATCGGCAAAAATGTGAAGATAAAAGCGGCGGGCGGCATCCGCACGATAGACGACATGAAAAAATATTTGGCTGAAGGCTGCGACAGGCTCGGCTGCAGTGCCGCCGTGAAGCTTTTGAAAGACAAATACGACGAAGAAGTGTAGCGTATAGTCACCCCACCACCAACTTCGTTAATCAATCGCAAGCGTGAATTGCGGAAAACTTCACACTCAGCTGCAAGCGGCATAAGCGCACAACCCTCTCCGCCTCGCATTCGCTCGGCACCTCCCCCATTGGGGAGGCTGGCGTTACAGATGCTGGGATTATTTACTCTAGCAGAATATTTTGCTAATGAAACATAGTGCCTTTTGTTCTTATGTTTAGTTTTAAGTGTAAAACGTTGAATAATCGATTAATGAAAGTGTGCAGCTCTTTATTCGTTCGTCAAATTTTAGCGTAAAGACTCGCAAACTATGCCTCCCACTCTGGGGGAGGTGCCCCGCAGGGGCGGAGAGGGTCTTTGTGCCTTCATCTTCAACACTTCACAGCACAAACGCTATACAAAAACGCCTCGAATGTTCATCGCGAACATTCGAGGCGTTTTTGATCCACTGATTCTTTTTCACTTTTTGATTCTCTCGTAGAGGTCGATATATTCTTTCGCCGATTTGCTCCAGCTGTAGTCTGTGATCATCGCGTTGCGCACGACGACCTGCCAGCTCGTCATATCGCGATAGAGACCGAGCGCGCGCTTCACGGAGTACATGAGCTCATGCGCGTTGTAGTTAGGGAACGTGAAGCCATTGCCTGTGCCGCGGCTCTTGTCATACGGCTGAACCGTGTCCATGAGGCCGCCCGTCGCGCGCACGACAGGCACAGCGCCATAGCGCATGGCGATGAGCTGGCCGATGCCGCACGGTTCATAGAGCGACGGCATCAGGAAAATATCCGACGCCGCGTAGATGCGCTGCGCCAAATCATTGTTGAAGAAAATATTTACCGACACTTTCGACGGGCGACGCCACGCGAGCTCTCTGAACCAATCCTCATAGACTTTGTCGCCAACGCCGAGCAAAACGAACTCCATGTCCTCATGCTCCAAAAGCTCATCCATGATGCGAATGACGAGGTCCAGTCCCTTCGCTTCGACGAGGCGCGTAATCATCGAGACGAGTGGTGTGCGACGACGCTGCGGCAGACCGAGTTCCGCCTGAAGCGCGATTTTGTTGTCCGCCTTTTTCACCATTTCATCGACGCCGTAGTTCTCGACGAGCGCCTTGTCCGTATGCGGGTTGTACAGCTCATAGTCTATGCCGTTCACGATGCCCGAGAGCGCATTCTGCCTCGCGCGCAGGAGTCCATCGAGCCGCTCGCCGAAGTACGGGTACTGTATCTCCTCCGCGTACGTGCGCGACACCGTCGTGATGCAGTCCGCATAGATGACGGCGCCCTTCATGAAGTTCACAGCGTCGTAGAATTCCAAATCGCCGTTGTTGAAATATTTCCAGTCGAGGCCGAGCACATCATTCATCACGGTCTTCGGGAAAATGCCTTGATACTTGAGATTGTGTATCGTGAACATCGTACGTATGCGCTCATACCGTTCATCGCCCATGTGCTCGAGGCGCAGGAGCACGTTCACGAGCGCCGTGTGCCAATCATTCGTGTGAATGACGTCTGGCCAGAAATCTACCATCGGCAAGACGTCGAGCACGGCGCGGCAGAAAAACGAAAACCGCTCGGCGTCGTCATCGTAGCCGTAGAGGCCATCACGCGCAAAATATTCCTCATTGTCAATGAAGTAGAACGTCACGCCGTTCATCTGGAGCTCGTCGACGCCCACATATTTTTTGCGCCACGCGACCGGCAGCTCGCCATCATACACATGACGCATCTCATTCCTGTATTCCTGCGCTATGGCCGAGTATTTCGGCAACATGACGCGCACGTCCACGTCCTGCACGGCGAGCGCCCTCGGCAGAGAGCCCGCCACATCGGCGAGGCCGCCCGTCTTCACAAATGGCACTGCCTCAGATGCCACGTACAATACCTTCAGCATGATTTGTTCCTCCTTTATGTCAATTCATTTTTTCTTCAGCTTCAAATATATCGTCGAAAGCGGCGGCAGCGTGAGCACCATCGACTGCTCCCTCTCGTGGAATGGCACTGGCTCCGTCTCGAGCGCGCCGTCGTTTTTCACGCCCGAGCCACCATACTTCGTGTCGTCGCTGTTCAGCACCTCGACATACGTCCCCGCCTCCGGCATGCCGACGCGATAGCCGTGGCGCACTTCCGGCGTGAAATTTGAAATCACGACGACAAAATCATCGGCGTTCTTCGCCTTCCTGACGAATGAAATCACGCTGTGATCCGCGTCGTTGCAATCTATCCACTCAAACCCGCGCCAATCGAAATCTATCTGCCACATCGCGGGTTCATCGCCATAAAATTTATTGAGCTCGCGCGAGAACATCTGCATTTCCCTGTGCTTGTCGTACTGCTCGACGAGGTGCCAGTCGAGGCTGTCGTCGAAATTCCACTCTATGAACTGCGCGAATTCGCCGCCCATGAATATCAGCTTTTTGCCCGGGTGCGCCATCCAATAGCCAAAAAACGCGCGCAGTCCTGCAAATTTCTGCCAATAGTCGCCCGGCATTTTCTCAATCAGCGAGCACTTGCCATGCACGACCTCATCGTGCGACAGCGGCAGCACGAAATTCTCCGAAAACGCGTACATGAGCGAAAACGTCAGCTTGTCTTGATTCCATTTGCGATAAATCGGGTCGAGGCTCATGTATTTCAGCGTGTCGTTCATCCAGCCCATATTCCACTTGTAATTGAAGCCCATGCCGCCAATGTAGACGGGCTTCGATATGAGCGGCCAGTCCGTCGACTCCTCGGCAATCATGAGCGCATTCGGGTGATACTGGAACACGGCCGCGTTCAGCTTCTTGAGGAAATCCATCGCCTCGAGGTTGCCCGTGCCGCCGTATTTGTTTGGCTGCCACTCGCCCTCTTTGCGGTCATAGTTTAAGTACAGCATATTTGCGACGGCGTCGATGCGCAGGCCGTCTATGTGATATTCCTCAATCCAAAACAGCGCATTGGAAATGAGAAAACTCTGCACTTCCGTGCGGCCGTAATCGAAATTCGTCGTGCCCCAGCCTTTATTCTCGGCGCGCTGTTCGTTGTCAGACTCGTAAAGATTTGGCCCGTCGAATCGCCGAAGTCCTTGATCATCATTGCAGAAATGACCCAGCACCCAGTCCATGATGACGCCGATGCCGTTCTTGTGTGCCTCATCGACGAGCGCCTTGAATTCCTCGGGGCGGCCGTAGCGGCTTGTCACCGCGAAATATCCCGTCGCCTGATAGCCCCACGAGCCATCATACGGATGCTCGCAGAGCGGCATGACCTCTATGTGCGTGTAGTGCATTTCCTTCACGTACGTCACGAGGTCGCGCGCCATCTCACGATACGAGAGATAGCCACCATCGGGATGACGACGCCACGAGCCTAGGTGCACCTCGTACGTCAGCATCGGGCTCTCATACGACGCATGATGGCGCTTCGACTCATACCACTCATCGTCGTGCCATTCATACGGCTTCATGTCGTACGTCTTCGACGCCGTCTCTGGCTTCTTCTCCGCGAAAAATCCGTACGGGTCCGCCTTCATGATGCGCGCGCCGCCCCACGGCGGATCAATGGCGTATTTATATATCGTCTCGCTTGGGAGTCCCTCGACGAACACGCTCCAGACCTCGCCGTCGCCGAGCCGCGTCATGGGATTTACGCGCGTGTCCCAGTCGTTGAAATCGCCGACGACAGACACGGCGCGTGCGTGAGGCGCCCACACGGCAAAACGAACGCCACGTTTGCCGCCCTGCTCCACATAATGCGCGCCAAGCATTTCCTGCGCGTGAAAATTCGTGCCTTGATGAAAGAGATAGAGATCATAGTCCGCAAGTGCCGCTGTTTTCATTGTCTACCTCCGCTGATTTATAGTTGAATGAGTTTGAAAAGACCCTCTCCGCCCCTGCGGGGCACCTCCCCCAGAGTGGGAGGCAAAGTATGAGATACTTTGGCTAGAACTTAACAAAATAATAGAAAACGTTACACTTTCATTAATCGATTATTCAACTAGAATAAATGTCTCACACTTTAATGTGCGAATCGATTCAGCTAAAGTAAATAATCTCAAAATCTGTGACGTAAGCCTCCCCAATGGGGGAGGTGCCGAGCGAATGCGAGACGGAGAGGGTCATTCCGCCGTTGCACTAGCCAGCAAAGGCTTGACACAAATTTTACAAACCCACATTTTCTATTTCAGATTTTTCGTCCTGCCTAGGAGAAGCGCGCCGCCGCGTACTTTTAGCCGTGCGGTACGCAAGGCGCGCTTCGACAACGGCAGGGCGGAAAAGATGCGCGTCAAGGAATTTTGACGGGATTGATATGCCATATATCCCGCGCATACTCCCTTATCGTCCTGTCTGATGAAAATCTCCCCGAGTACGCTATGTTCATGAGCATGGAGCGACGCCACTGCTCTGTGTCCTTGTAGCGTCGATAGACTTCCTCGTGCGCTTTCCTGTACGCGTCGAAGTCCTTCAATATGAAGAACTCGTCGTTGTCGTCGAGCAGATAGTGATAGAGCGACGAGAAATCGCCGTACGTGCCATCGCAGAGCCTGTCGAGTACGCGGCGCACGGATTCATTTTCGTGATATTCATTCCACGCCGAGTAGTCGCCCTTCTCGTAGTGGCTGATGACTTCCTTCGCCGTGAGTCCGAATATCACGCAGTTTTCGTCGCCGACGGCGTCGCGTATCTCGACATTCGCGCCGTCGAGCGTGCCGAGCGTGATGGCGCCGTTCATCATGAATTTCATGTTGCCCGTGCCCGACGCTTCCTTGCTCGCCGTCGAGATTTGCTCAGAGACATCGGCGGCTGGGTATACCGTCTCGCCGAGCGACACGCCGAAATTCTCGAGGAACACGACGTTCAGCAAGTTCTCCATGTCCTTGTCGTTTTGTATCTTGTCTGCGACGGCGCAAATGAGGCTGATTGTCTCCTTCGCGATGTAGTAACCTGGCGCTGCCTTGCCGCCGAAGAAAAATGTCGTCGGCAGATATTTGTCCTTGAGCTCGCCGTTTTTGAGCCTGTCGTAGAGGTAGATGACATGAAGGATATTCATGAGCTGTCTCTTGTACGAATGAATACGCTTCACCTGTATGTCGAATATCATATCGGGGTTCACGTGCACGTTGGCCTTCTCACGCACATAGCGCGCGAGGATTTTTTTGCGCGTCGTCTTTATCTTCGCGAGTTTTTCGAGGACGTTCTCATCGTTAGCGAACTTTGCAAAATCCGAAAGCTTCGACGGCTCCGTGCGCCATGCAGGTGTTATCGTGTCGTCGAGCAGCTCGGCGAGCTCGGGATTGGCCGCGATGAGCCAACGACGATGCGTGATGCCATTCGTCTTGTTGTTGATTTTGCCCGGATAGAAATCATGAAACGGCTTCAGCGTCTTGTGCTTGAGGATTTCCGTGTGTATTGCCGCGACGCCGTTCACGCTGTGGCTGCCGACGACGGCGAGGCGCGCCATGTGCACTTGGCCGTCCTGTATGATGGAGAGCTCGTGCACCTTGTCCTCGTCGCCCGGGTAGCGTCTCCTCACTTCGATGAGGAAGCGACGGTTTATTTCATCGATAATCATGTAAATGCGTGGCAACAGCGGCCTGAACATGCTGACAGGCCATTTCTCGAGCGCCTCGGGCATTATCGTGTGATTCGTGTACGCAATCGTGCGCACGGTGATGCTCCACGCCTCGTCCCAGCCAACGTGCTGCTCATCGACGAGTATACGCATGAGCTCCGCAACCGCGATGGCGGGGTGCGTGTCGTTGATGTGAATGGCAACCTTGTCCGCAATCTGATGCGGCGAAATGCCGTCTTTCATCACGTGGCGCACGATGCTCTTGACGCCCGCCGCGACGAAGAAATATTCCTGTATGAGCCTCAGACGCTTGCCCTCGTATGAGCTGTCATCGGGGTACAGGAACTGCACGATGTTGTTGACGGCCTTTCTGTACTCTTGGCGCTCCTTTATCTCGCCCTGCGTCAGCGTCTCGTAGACGGTGAAGTCGTGCCCGACCTCGGCGTTCCAGAGCCTCAGCGTGTTCACCGTATGGTTTCCCGCGCCGACGATGGGCACATCGTACGGCACGGCGAGCACCTCTGTGTAGCCCTCATGCACGAGCTCAAGAGAGCCGTCGGGCTTCTGCTTCATGTACGCGTTGCCGCCGAAGCGCACATTGACGGCCTTGTCCGGCTTCCTGTACTCCCAGACGAATCCGTCGCGCAGCCACGCGTCCGGCACCTCGACCTGCTGACCACCGACGATTTTCTGCTTGAAAAGGCCATAGTGATAGCGTATGCTGCAGCCGTGCCCAGGGAGCGACAGCGCAGCCAAAGAGTCGATGAAGCACGCCGCGAGTCTGCCGAGACCGCCATTGCCGAGGCCCGCATCGGCCTCCTCGTCATAGTAGTTCGAGAGTGAAATCCCGAGCCCCGCCAGCGCCTCCGTCATTAGGTCCTTCGCGCCGAGATTTATAAGATTAGAATTCAGCAGCCGCCCGAGCAGGAACTCAACAGAAAAGTAGTAGACCTGCTTCGTCTGACGCTCGTCATACGTCTTGTTCGTCTTTATCCAGTTTTCCGACAAAAGCTCCTTCACCGTGGCGGCGATGGTGCGGTATATCTCCTGATCGGTGAGGTCCCCCACCTCGCGCCCCCACAGCGCGTGCGCCGTCATCACAAATCGATTCTGGAGCATGATGACCTCAGCGGATTTTATTTTCTTGGACATTGTCTTGTCATTTCCCCCTTGGACGCGCAAAGCACATTCCATGCCACGCAGATTCATATCTTCTGTATCCATTGGCTTTCCTACCATTTTCTTCCATTATGTCTGCTTACTATCACAATGTCAATCAAGTGACAAAATTTTGCCCGAATTTTTCTTTCGGCTGCATACAAAGCTTCATAAAATATGTTATACTTTTGTCAAAAGAATTTTACTAAAATCAAATTGACAAAAGTATTCATGACAAAGAAAGGACTCAACCATGAAATTTTTAGGACGCACTAACGAACGCAAACGCTTGCACACCATAATTGAAAGCAACCGTCAGGAAGTCGCGCTGCTTTACGGGCGCCGACGTGTCGGAAAAAGTGCGCTATTAAAGCAAGTCCTCAGTGAAACGAAAACGCCCAGCCTCTACTACGAATGCAAACAGACATCGGAACGAAACAACGTCGAAAGTATCTCCGCACTCCTCGCAGAATCTCTCAGGCTGCCGCCGCTCGCCTTCAACGGCATCGAGCCACTGCTCTCCTATTTTTTTCAGCGTGCTGAAAAGACACCGTCCATACTTGTGCTCGACGAGTATCCATACCTGCGGGCGGCCGTACCCGGGCTCGACAGCATACTGCAATCGCTCATAGATCGCTATGCCGAAAGCTCAAAGCTGCACCTCATCCTCTGCGGCTCTTTTGTCGATACGATGAAATCCCTGCTGCTTGCGCACAATCCTCTCTATGGCCGCATCAGCCTCGCTATGGAACTTCGTCCCATGGATTATTTCGAGGCTGCCGACTTCTACCCATCATTCTCCGCTGAAGACAAAATTTGCATCTACAGCGTATTCGGCGGCATCCCTTATTACAACAGGCTCATTGACCCAGAAAAAAGCGTGACTTGCAATCTGCTCGATCTTATAGTCTCGCCAGGTGCGCGGCTCGAAAATGAAGTCCAGTTCTATCTTCAAAGCGAGCTATCGAAATTTCAGAACGCAAATGAAGTGTTCGAAGCACTGGCACGCGGCTTTTACCGCTACAGCGACATCTTGTCCCAATCTCATCTGAGCAGTCCTGTGCTCTCCAATGTTCTGAAACGTTTGCTGCAGATGGAAGTCGTCAAAAAAGAAATACCCATCAACGACCCAAACAACCGCAAACGCTCCGGCTACACCATCTCCGACCCACTGTCTGCATTCTACTACCGATATCTCCATCGCTACGCGTCTCAACGCCAAGTCATGCCGCCAGAAAATTTTTGGAACCGCTACATCGCAAACGATTTTAATGCTTCCTACGTCCCGCATTTCTTTGAAACAATTTGTCGTCAGTTCCTCATCCGCCAAAATCAACATGGCAGACTCTCTGAGACCTTCGATCTCATTGGAAAATACTACTACGATCTCCCTGCCGAGCATCAAAACGGCGAATTTGATGTCGTTACAAAAGACCGTCTCGGATATGCATTTTATGAGGCAAAATTTCGCAAAGAGCCCGTGACGGCTGCCATGATAGAACATGAAATCCAGCAGGTGAACGCCACGGGCTTGCATTGTCATCAATATGGATTTTTCTCGCGCAGCGGCTTTGAGTCAACCGACCGTCCCGATGTCGTCCTATACAAATTAGAAGACCTCTATAAATCGTAATCAACACGTCGTGTCTCATGCATAGAGCAAATCACAGCCATTGCCTTGGACTAACGCATCTTGCATCACGCCTAAGATTTTCAATGAACAATATCACGCCGCTTTTAACACGCCTTCATTATATCCTTACATTTTTCCCCACGAATACGGGGTACGTCTTGGCGCCCTCGAGCACCTTGCCAGCGGACACCACGACATTCTTGTCGCACACGACGCAGTTCGTTCTCGCATTATCCTGAATGAATCCATTCTGCATGATGATGCTGTCCCTCACAACGGCCCCCGGTGCAATCTTCACGCCTCTGAAGAGCACGCTGTTTTCGACCGTGCCGTATATCTCGCAGCCGTTCGCCACGAGCGTGTTCGTGACGTTCGACCCTTCCTTGTACTGCACGGGCGCCATATCCTTCACCTTCGTGAAAATTGGATGCCCCTCGCGCATGAACATTTCCTTCCAAATGTCGGGCTGGAGCATTGCCATATTCGTCTCATAGTACGCGAGCATCGAGCAAATACGGCGCGAAAAGCCCCTGTGCTCGTACGCGAATATCGTGCGATTTTTGAACGCCTCGAGCACCAAATCGACTCTGAAATCCGTCCCGCCATGCTCGTACGCGCGTCTCACGCCGCTGCAGAAGCAGTCTTTTCTCGCGATGTACACGCCGAGCGCGCGCATCTCGCCCTTTTTTATGTCGGGCTTCACCGTGATGTCCTCGACGAGGCCGTTCTCCGCCATCTTGACGACAATGCCGCGCGCCATGTCATCATGCGCGGCAGGGCTCACGACGATTGTGACATCCGCGCGCGTATTCTCATGAAAACGCATGATGGGATTGAAATCCATGTTGTATATGCAATCGGCGCGCGCGAGAAGCACATACTCCTCACTGTTCGACTCTATGAAGTCAAGATTTGCATAATAATTTTTGAGGTCGCCCTCCTTGCGCCCATTGTCTGCAGGCGCGGGCGGCAGATAGCAAAGGCCCTTATGATGACGCGCGAGGTCCCAGTCCTTGCCCGAGCGAATGTGGTCGAGTATGGAGCGCGATTTTTCAGGCAGCAGCACACCGACATTTCTGATGCCCGAATTCACCATGCTCGACAGCGCGAAATCAACGATGCGGTATCGCCCCGCAAAAGGGAGCGACGCAATCGTGCGCTTCTTTGTCAAATCCCCCAAATATGACGAGTCCTGCTGCAGGTCAACGAGACCCATTACATTTTTCAATTTTGGATTCACCTCATCCAGCCTGTTCAGCCAAAATTCTCTTCTGTCCATATCATCAGACGGCCGCCTTGCGCGCCTCTGACTCCGGCGTGACGAGCTCATCCTCGCCCGTCACGGCTATGGCGCCTTCGGAGCCAATGACCTGCGCGCCTGCCATGATATTCGTATGCTGTCCGATGATCGCGTGATCGACGACGGCGCCCTCGCCTATCACGGCGAACGGCATCACGACAGAATTCGTCACACGCGCGCCCTCTGCCACGCGCACGCCCGTCGAAATGATGGAGTGCTCAACCGTGCCGAACACGATGGAGCCCTCATTGACTATGGACGACGTCACGCGCGCCTCTGGCCCCATGTAGTGCGGCGGCACAGGCTGATTAGCCGAGCGTATGCGCCTGTCGCCGCTGATGTCTATCGGCGGCTTCGCAGCCAAGAAATCCATATTCGCCTGCCACAAGCTCTCTATCGTGCCGACATCCTTCCAGTATCCGTGGAACGGGAACGAGAACAGCCTGCCGCGGTCGGCGAGCATGGCCGGTATGACGTTCTTGCCGAAATCGTGCTCCGACGATTTGTCCTTCGCGTCCATCACGAGATAGCGCTTCAGATACGACGCCGTGAAGATATAGATGCCCATCGACGCGAGATTGCTCTTCGGCTCTTTTGGTTTCTCGACAAATTTCTCAATGCGCCCGCTCTCATCCGTCTCCATGATGCCGAAGCGTGACGCCTCAGACCACGGCACCTCGATGACGCCGATGGTCGCATCGGCGTTCTTGCGTCGATGAAGGTCGAGCATTTCCGAATAATCCATCGAGTAAATGTGGTCGCCCGAGAGTATCAGCACATAGCTTGGGTCCGACATCTCGATAAAATTCAGATTTTGATAGATGGCGTCGGCCGTGCCGCGGTACCAGTCAGCGCCCTCCGTGCTCTGATACGGCGGCAATATGAACACGCCGCCGTAGCGTCCGTCGAGGTCCCACGCGTTGCCATTGCCGACGTAGTTGTGCAGCTCAAACGGGCGGTACTGCGTCAAAACGCCCACACGCTCTATGCCGGAATTCGCGCAGTTCGACAAAGGAAAATCTATGATCCTGTATTTTCCTCCAAAAGGCACAGCAGGCTTGGCAATATTTTTCGTGAGCGCGCCCAGCCGGCTGCCCTGCCCACCAGCCAATATCATGGCAAGGCAGTTTATCTTCATTACATTCCCCTCCTCCATAGCTTCATAAATCGTATCGTCGTTAAATTTATCAAAAGTGATTGATTTTTCACAAGCAGTTCTTTGTCCTCATGCTCATGACTGACACAAAAGCAAAATTTCAAGATGACGTTCATGATTCGCGTGACATATATACATATAGATTATTATTTCTACGTGGAGGCGTCTTTTTCCTTCTTTTTTTCGAAAATTTTTCAAATATTTACAATCATTTATTATGCGTGCAAACAAAAATGGACATCAGCTGATGTGGCGATGTCCATTTTACATTCTTGAGATTGTCATCATCACGCACGCTATAAAAACATCATGATGAATGAACCAATGCCGACGGAAACGGAGAAGCCCTTCATCACATTCGCGAGCGATTCGCTCAAATACTTCGCGACGAGTGGGCGCAGCATGAACATGAGAAAAGACACGAGCAGAAAAAAAAGCGGCAAATCCCATGCAACGAGCGCGTAAATCAAAAGGAAAACGGCAAGCACCATGCTCGCTTTCTGTGGATGCGTGAAAAGTCTGTCGCGCTTTTTCGGCGGCTCGTCCTCGAGCTCCGGTATATGGCTGTGAAATGCCTTGCTCATGTTGCCATGTCCTCCCGACGAAAATCATCATAAAAAAAGTGGGGCGAATAAATTCGTCCCACTATTATATCATACGCGAAGCGATTTTTGCCAATATCAATCATCGGCAATGGCTCTTCGCTTTCTTACGCTTCTTCCGCTGGCGCAGCGTCCGTCTTGCTTTCGTCATTCGTCTCGTCCGTCTTCGGCGCCGTCAGCTCCGCCATGAGCTTTTCAAAGCGGCTCGTGATCTCATCATGTGTCTTCTTCGTGATCTCGGGCATCTCGTCCTCGCCCATCTCATCTTTCCACGTGATGCCGGCCTGCTTGAAGCCCGCCTCGACAGCGTCCTGCATTGCCTTGAGTCTCTCAGGGTCGCCGCCTGCTATCGCCGAGGCCATGCCAAATATGCGCGTCGCCACAGCATCAATCGACCAGTCGCCGCCATCGGCTACAGCTTTCTCTGCCTCCTCCGGCGTCGTTGCGACTGCCGGCAGCGCGAACTCTGCCGCGTCGATGATGGTGCCGCTGAAATTGAGCTTGCCGATGCCGTCATCGAGCCAGCCCTGGAGCTTCATGTTCTGCTCCGTCATCGTCTTTATCATCAGAGCTTGGCTCTTCGCGATGCCATCCTCGAGGATTTTTACCTGATCATCTGTCAGTCCTTTGATTGCATCCGTGTGATTGTAGTCGGTCTTCTCGCCGTCAGCGATTTTGTCGACGGTCGCTTTGCCGCTCGTGACCTCTGCCGAGATGTCGAGCTCGAACGCCTCGCTCGTGGCGCGGGTCTCCTTGCCCGTCGCTTTGTCGGTCGACTTCGTCGCCGTCTTTGCGTACGCTACCGTGAGACTTGCTGTCGTCATGCGCGATGTCATGCTTACATCCATGTTTATTACCTCCCTGTGCGGAAAATCCGCTTCCTGCTACTACACTACCTCACTTATATTATACAATATATCTTGTCAAAGTCTAGCCTTATCATCATGAAAATTTTCATTTGCCACGTCATCACTGATGCGCATTATTTTATTCATTGCAATTCGTCCCGTGTCCACTTATAATAAGGGAATGAATTTGTTGCTAAATTCATTGATAAATATACAGACGTTTAGGAGGCATTCCATTGAGCGAGAAAGCAGAAAAAATCATACTGACTGGCGACAGACCGTCGGGCAAACTTCATATTGGCCATTACGTTGGCTCGCTGCGTCAGCGCGTCGAGCTTCAGGACTCGGGCGAATTCAAGAAAATATACATCATGATTGCCGACACGCAGGCGCTCACTGACAACTTCGCGAACCCCGACAAGGTCAGGGCCAGCGTCACGGAGGTCGCGCTCGACTATCTCAGCGTCGGTCTCGACCCGAATAAGTGCACGATATTCATTCAGTCACAGGTGCCGGAGCTCACGGAGCTCACCATGTACTACATGAACCTCGTCTCTATCGCGCGCGTCGAGAGAAATCCGACCGTCAAGGCCGAGATTGCGCAGAAAAATTTTGGTGAGGGCGTGCCGTGCGGCTTCGTCTGCTACCCCGTGAGCCAGACGAGCGACATCACCGCGTTTAAGGCGACGACTGTGCCAACGGGCGAGGACCAGAAACCGATGCTCGAGCAGGCGCGTGAGATTGTGCGAAAATTCAACGAAATATACGGGCCCACCCTCGTCGAGCCAGACATACTGCTTGCCTCGAACAAGGCGTGCCTCAGGCTCCCTGGCACAGACGGCCACGCGAAGATGAGCAAATCGCTTGGCAACTGCATTTACCTCTCCGACGACGCCGACACCATTCGCGAGAAAATCATGTCGATGTACACGGACCCGACGCACGTAAAGGTCAGCGACCCAGGGCACATCGAGGGCAACACGGTCTTCACGTACCTCGATGCCTTCAGCCGCCCAGAGCACTTCGAGCGCTACAACATTGGATTTGCAAATCTCGACGAGATGAAAGAGCAATACAAAAAAGGCGGCCTCGGCGACGTCAAAGTCAAGCGCTTCCTCAACGACATCATTCAAGAGGAACTCCAGCCCATTCGCGAGCGCCGCGAAGAATACGCAAAGGACATCCCCGCGCTCTACGACATGCTCAAAAAAGGCTGCGAAACGGCACGCGAGGCAGCGTCGCAGACGCTTGCCGAAGTAAAGCACGCCATGAAGATAGATTATTTCGGCTGATTGACAAAAATAAAATCACGCAAATAAAAATCGCATTGACCACGCAGATCTTACTGCGAATGGCCAATGCGATTTTTTATCAGCTGAACAGCTTCGACAAAAACGAGCCCACTTTTATGCGCAGCATTTGACGACTCAGCGAATGATTCGTTTTGCTCTCATTCGGCTGCGGCATCGGCGCATCTCTGAATGATGTGTGCGCGAGCGCATCGTAGTATTCCACGTTGAATCCTTCACGCTTTTCATATTCCCACGGTTTGTAGCCGCCCGCGTAGTGAAGTATGGCTGGATTTTTTCGCGCCTCTGCCGCGATTTTCCTGTATTTGCTCGACAGGACGACCTTGAGCTGCATCTGATAAACAGGCGGTATGACGTCCCAGCGAAGCGGCACGACGCTCCAATCTCCCATGAACATTTTATTCATGGCATCTTGGTCGTGGTGCGGATAATGGTGCTCCGCGGCATCCTTTATGAGCAAATCACCGAGGCGCTTCTCACGCCACTGAGCTAAATCCATGAGCAGCACGCCCGAATTGAAATAAGGCGCATCATTCGGAAGGCCTATCACTTCTTCTTTTTCTTTGCGACGCTTTGACGATGCCATGATGC
Source organism: uncultured Selenomonadales bacterium (assembly GCA_900314765.1). GTDB lineage: Bacteria > Bacillota > Negativicutes > Selenomonadales > Selenomonadaceae > RUG024. Next base: position 47,190 of record OMWN01000072.1, read on the forward strand.
CAAAATCCATCGTCGCGCCCATCGGATGACCCTCGAAGTCATGCGTGAAAAGCTCAGCGATGTCCCCGAGCACGACGAGGTCGCAGTCGAGATAAATCAAGCGGCTCACGGTCTCCGGCAATATCTCCGCAACATATAGTCTGAAATACGCCGCGCGCGAAAGTCCCGCGCTGACGTAAAAATCATTTTCGAGACTCGGCTCATAAAAAAGCACATCGCTCTCGAAGCCCTTCACCGTCTCCTTTATTTTTGCTTTTGATTCCGCCGCGATGCCATCACCGATGACATGAAAAAGCACATCTTGCGGCGTCTTCGTGTGCATGAGTATCGACGCCATCGCGACGGCCGCATGCTGCGCGTAGTTGTCATCTGTCGCGAACGCCACATTGATTTTGTGCGCGGCCGACGATATGAGTTCGGCCTCCACCATGTTGATGGCGTCCATGCGCTTTGGCTTTTCATCTGACTTCCTCCACGGATGACGTGAATGTTTTTTTCTCATCGAATAGCCCTGTCTTTCCAAATTTTATTTCTTAGCCAAAATCATATCAAAATGCACAGACGTTGTCCATAAAAAAAGGACGGCCACCGCCGTCCCTTTCGCTTATGCTGCTTTCACGCCAACGCGCCTGCAAGATGTGCGTTCGTCTCGCGCGCCGCCTTGACACTCGCCTCAAACGCTTCTTTCTCTTTGCCATCGAGCGCGACATCGACGATGCGCTCAACGCCCTTCGCGCCGAGTATGACAGGCACGCCAATGCAGAGGTCATGCTCGCCGTACTCGCCATCGAGATAGACACAGCACGGGATGAGCTTTCTCGCGTCCGTCACTATCGTGCCGACGAGCGTTGCCACAGCCGCGCCCGGCGCGTACCACGCCGACGTGCCGATGAGCCCCGTGAGCGTCGCGCCGCCTTTCTTCGTCTGCGCGACGGCCTCATCTATCGCCGCCTGCGAGAGTATCTTCGTTATGGGGATGCCGCGATACGCCGCATAGCTCACGAGCGGCACCATCGTCTTGTCGTTGTGACCACCGACGACCATGCCATCCACATCCGTGAGCGACGCCGGTATGCCCGCTTTGTGGAGCTCCTGCGCGAGATAATATTTGAACCTGCTGCTGTCGAGCAGCCCTCCGAGGCCGAGCACACGGTTGCGCGGGAGCTTCGTGCTCTTTAGCGTGAGGTACGTCATCGCGTCCATCGGATTCGATATGACGATGAGTATCGCGTCAGGCGAATACGCGAGCACATTGTCGACGACGCTCTTGACGATTTTCGCGTTCGTGCCGATGAGATCCTCGCGGCTCATGCCCGGCTTTCTCGGCACGCCCGACGTGATGACGACGACCTTCGAGCCAAACGTCGCGGCGTAATCATTCGTCACGCCCGTCACCATCGTGTCTATGCCAAGCATCGGCGCGGACTGCATCATGTCCATCGCCTTGCCCTCAGCGACGCCCTCCTTTATATCGAGGAGCACGACCTCGCTTGCGAAATTCTTCATCGCAATGACATTCGCGACCGTCGCCCCGACATTTCCGGCGCCAACAACTGTTACCTTCATAGCTTTACGCTTCCTTTATTTCTCAAATCGATTCCCAATGCGATTTTAAAATTCAATCCTCAAATCCATGAATTTGTGACTAATATCGAGGCGATGCCTGTCCGAAGTAATTTAGCAATTTCATATAGGCTCTCAAGGAAACACTGATTATTTCAGCAGTCGTCTTGACGGATCTTTTTCCGTATATCTTCGTCGATGCTCATCAGCGTAGTACCACTACGCTTCTTCTCATCTTCTTGATATACGAAAAAATCTCTCGTCAATACTCCTACTTCAATTAATCAGCGTTTCCTTTGGCTAGCTCCGAAGCGGCGTGTCCTCTCTTTTGCCGCGAGGAAGCTGGCCTTAGAGCCTATCGAAATTGCGCAATGGATGAGGACAGGCATCGCCGAGTCAATTCCCCTATGTTTTCACAAGATCACAAAGGATAACCTTTACTCCTGCTCCTCAAACTGATCCTTGCCGACGCCGCACACTGGACATACGAAGTCATCTGGCAAATCCGCGAACGGCACGCCCGGTGCGAGATCGTAGTCGGGATCGCCCTTCTCCTCATCATAAATCCATCCGCATACACTGCAAACCCACTTTTTCATTTCGTTTTCCTCCTCATTTTTCATTTCATTTTATTGTGATATTCGGTGATTTTCTTCTTCACATTATCGAGAGCACTCAACGGTATTCTCATATTGCCATTGCGCCCCGTGCCCATCGACACATTTGGACGGTTAAATCCGTGATAATCCGTGCCGCCCGTCGCGACGAGACCGAGCGTCTCTATCATCTCTGCCGCGAATGCTTTCTCTGGCTCCCTGTACGACGGGTACCACTGCTCCATGCCGTCGAGACCAATCTCATGGAGGCGCCGTATCGTGCTGCGCTTCTCGTCGTCCGTCATATCCTTCAGGCCGATTTTCTTATGATAATGCGCGAGAGACGTCATGCCGCCCGCCTCATGTATCGCCGTGAATGCCTCCTCTGGGTCAATCTCGCCAAGCCCGAGCTCCGCGAGCACTGGGTCAAGGTAATTGTCCCAAAGTGGCTGGATGCCGCTCGTCATGTGGAGCGCAACCATATATCGCATGACGGCGTAGCGGTCGACTTTCGCGTCCGTGAATTCCTGTACCTTCTCCATCGTGATGTCCACGCCGCGCGCGCGTATGCCATCGATGAGCTCGTCCATCTTGCTTTCCTTGTTCGCGCGGATTTTCTTGTACAGCTTCACAAACGACGGATGCTCCGCCTCAAAGCCAAGCGTCACCACATGTATCTTGTGCCCATCAATCGTCGTCGTAAGCTCCATGCCGGGGATGAACTCAACGCCTAAGTCGCGCGCCTCGCTCGCGGCTATTTTGTTGCCGTCGATATTGTCATGATCCGTCAGCGCGAATGCCGCGATGCCGTTCTCCCGCGCGAGATGAGCGAGCCACGACGGTGAACACGTGCCATCCGACACCGTAGAGTGCGTATGCAAATCAATAATATCCATACAATCCCCCCAACAAGAGGCAAAAGCAAACATCTATCTACTTTTCAACAAATATATTATACACCTTTACCATATTTCCACACAACCCAATTTTATGCTATAATCGTTGTTAAGTTTTTCATGTAGAAAAGGAATGGTGTATTTTAATTGGACAGCAGTGATATAGGCTTATTGTTTTTGCTGATAGTCGTATGTATCGGGGCGAATTCTTTTTTCGTGCTCATAGAGACGGCGCTGACGGAGAGCCACAAGAACAGGCTTGAGAAGCTCGCTGACGATGGCGACAGCCGCGCCGCGCGAGTGCTCACGTTTTACGATGAGCCGGAGGACATCATGTCGTTCGTGCAGATTGGCATCACGTTCGCAGGCATACTCGTCGGCACGGCCATCGGCGCGAGGATTGCGCCCGAGATAGAGGCGATCATCCACTCGCCGCACGCGTATTGGATTGCGCTCGTCTCTTCCATCATCATCGTGACGTATATCAATCTTCTCTTCGGCGAATTTCTGCCGAAAATCATCGCGCTGCAGAAACCCGAGGAAGTGCTCATGCAGCACTTCGGCAAGCTCATCGCCATTCAGACGATTTCAAAGCCGTTCGTTCTTTTCCTGTCGAAATCAGCGAGCGTCATTCTGCTCATTCTCGGCCTCAATCCGCACGTCGACGACACGGTCACGGAGGACGAAGTCAAAGACCTCATCGAGCAGGGCACGGAGGACGGCACGTTCGAGAAAACGGAGCAGGACATGGTCGACCGCATATTTCACATGAGCGACCAGACGGCGTACTCGCTCATGACGCCGCGCACGCAGATGCATTGGCTCGACCTCGAGGACTCGCTCGCGTACAATCTGCAGCTCATCAAGAAGAATCCCGCGACCGTGTTCCCCGTCGGCAAAAATAATCTCGATGATTTTCGTGGCATCGTCTATGCGAAAGACCTTCTGAATGCGGCGATTTCAAAAAAATCACTCGACATCGAGCAATACATAAAAAAGCCGCTCCTCATCACGCGGTCGATGGAAATGTTTCGCGTGCTCGAGCGGTTTCAGGAGAGCGGCGTCCATGAGGCGGTCGTGCTCGACGAGTACGGCGGCGTCATCGGCTTTATCACACTGCAGGACATCGTCGAGGAGCTCATCGGCGAGACGGAGGCCGAGGGCAAAAAGGAGGACTCCCCCATCACGGCGGCGGGCTCAAATATATGGTACTTGGACGGTCTCTGCACTGTGGATGATTTCAAGGAAGAATTCGACATCGACGACGAGCTGCCAAACGAGGTCAAGGACCACTATCAGACAATGGGCGGCTTCGTGACGTCGTATTTGGGCTACATCCCGCACGTCAACGAGACGCTCACGTGGGACGAGTTCACATTCAAAATCGTGAAAATGGATCGCGCGCGCATCGACAAAATGATGATTACGCGCACGCCGAAGGAAAAAAAGCCCGAAGGCGACGAAGAGTAACGTTATAGGGAAACAACGACACAAAAATAGGCACTGGCGAAATCAAAATGTCAGTGCCTATTTTTTATGAGTTTGTGAATATCCTCGAGGTGATGCCAGTCCAAAGTAACTTAGCTATTTCCTATAGGCTCTTTGGCTGACTCCGAAGCGACGTGTTTTCGCTTTTGCCGCGAGGAAGCCAGCCTTAGAGCCTATCGAAATTGCGCAGTGAATGAGGACTGGCATCAACGAGTTTATTTTCCCCATGATTTTACAAACTCATGCTTATTTCTATTTTACATCCTCGACGGCCTGCGCCGCACCGAGTATGCCGATTTTCGCGTGCTCGAATGTGAGCCCGCCCTGCAGATATACGTTGTACGGCGCGCGCATCGGACCGTCCGCGCTGAGCTCTATGGACGCGCCCTGCACGAATGTGCCTGCGGCCATGATGACTTGGTCGGCGTAGCCCGGCATGTCCCACGGCTCTGGCGCCGCAAATGAATCGACAGGCGAATATTTCTGGAGCCCGCCGCAGAACGCGATGAGCTTTTCCGGCGTGCCGAGCTCGATGGCCTGTATGATGTCGCCGCGCCTCTCCGTCGGAAGCGGCGACACACGATAGCCGAGGCGCGAGAACACACCCGCGGCGAATATCGCGCCCTTTATCGCCTGCGACACGACGTGCGGTGCGAAGAAAAGCCCCTCGAATATGAGCCTGTTGTTCGCGAGTGACGCGCCAAGCTCATCGCCCATGCCCGGCGCCGTCAGCCTGTACGACGTGAGCTCCACGAGGTCGCTCCTGCCCGCGATGTAGCCGCCCGTCGGCGCGATGCCGCCGCCCGGGTTCTTTATGAGCGAGCCTGCCATGATGTCGGCGCCGGCGGCCACGGGCTCCGAGGTCTCGACAAATTCGCCATAGCAGTTGTCGACGAAGCAAATCGTATTTTTATTGATGCTCTTGACGCGCGCGACGATTTCGCCGATGTCCGCAATCGAGAGTGGCGGCCTCATGCTGTAGCCGCGCGAGCGCTGTATGAGCGCGACCTTCGTCTTCGGCGTGATGATGCTCTTTATGCCGTCGAGATCGACCTTGCCGTCCTTCATCGGCAACTCATCGTAGCCGACGCCAAATTCCTTCAGCGACCCCGGTGATGGATTGGCGTAGCCGATGACCGTCTGCATCGTGTCATACGGCGCGCCCGTCAACGAGACGAGCGTGTCCCCCGGGCGCAGTATGCCGAAAAGCACCGTCGCGAGCGCATGCGTGCCCGAGACGAACTGAGTGCGCACGAGCGCGCGGCCCGCGCCAAATATTTTCGCGTAGAGCTCGTCGAGCTTTTGGCGGCCAATGTCGTCGTACGCGTAGCCCGACGTCGTATTGAAATGTGCCTCGGACACCTTAGTCTCACGCATCGCGTCAAGGACTTTCAGCGTGTTCTTTTCCGCCGTGTCCTCTATCGCCTTGTAAAGCGGCTCGGCTGCCTTCAGCGCCTCGTCCTTTATCTCCATCAATTTCTCTGAAAATGCCATCAAATTTTCTCTCCTTTTGCCGCCTGCTCGCGAATTTTCCGCAAATACGGGATAAGCAGGCGATTGAGCTTTTCCTCGAGTTCCTTTATCGTCTTTGAGTCGAAATCATAGCTGATGTCCGGCACGTTGCGCACGCGCGACTCGCCGAAAAATTCATCGCGGAAAACATTGTAATATATGATGAAATTGCTGTCGGTATCGAAGTCCTCATAATCAAACACAATCACAGAGCCATTCGTGATTTTTATGGGCTCCGACGGCCGAATGAAAAGCGTAAAGCCCTCGAGCGCGTCCGGCAACATTGCGTGATAGTCCCATGAGTCGATGTTCTTCTCCTGCACGAGGATGCCAAGATTGCGCGGATCATACGTCACGAGGCCATCGAGGATGCTGTCAAGATGTGTGCGCAGGAGCCCCTCGAACGACGCGACGTCGCCCGCGATGCACTCGATGCGGCAAAACTCCAAAAGCCCGACGCGCTCCCTGACCTTGTACTCCATCGTCTCCTCATGAAAATACGCGTACACGCTCCTGTGCATGGGCACATTCTCATACTCGAAAATGTCGAATATGTCGTCCTTCACGCGATGCTCAAGGCTCAGCGTGAAGCCGTGCGCCTCGCTCGGAAGCTCCGCGGGATATTGCCAGTCCTTTATCTCGGCCTCGACCTTTTGCCTCGTCTCGTCCTTCACATTTTCACGCCCTTCTGTTTCCACGCATAAATAAAGCGCAACGACAAGTCGCGCGCTCAAATTCTTTATGGTGCGCTCGGTGGGAGTCGAACCCACGCTTCCAGCTCCGGAGGCTAGCGTCCTATCCACTGGACTACGAGCGCTTCATGAAGCAGTCGTCTTGACGGATCTTTTTCCGTATATCTTCGTCGTGGTTCTAAGCATAGCACCACTACGCTTCTTCACATCTTCTCGATATACGAAAAAATCTCTCGTCAATACTCCTACTTCAATTAGTCAACGTTTCCTTAAAAGCACAAAATATTATATCATAGCAGATTTTCTTTGTCCACATTATATGACGGGCACGAGATTGGCGAGCGTCACATGGCCGTCCTTCGCGAGGTCGTTCTGGAAATTTTCCAGCGCCGCCGCGAGCCTCGGCACAGTGAGGCGCGCCTTGAAGCGGAGCAACGTGTGGTCATTCGCGCCGAATATCGGCACACGGTGAAGCTCATACATGTTGTCGCCAACGTGGTCGTAGCCGAGCGACACCGTAAAAGCTGCGTGATAGCCTGCCGCTTTTGTGGCATCCTGTATCTCCTGCGTCTGGAAGCCGCACGGATACGCCAAAAGCTTCATCTCACGACCGAGTCTCCACTCGAGCGCCGCCTTCGACTGCGTGAGCTGATTATTCACCTCGCCCATCGAGGCACATTGCGTCAGCGGCGTATGGTTGAGCGTATGGCTGCCGAACTCTATGCCATTTTCCTGCATCTCAAGGATTTGATTCCATTTGAGATAATTCGGATAGAGTCCGACGAAATCCGAAATGATGAAAATCGTCGCCTTCATGTCGCGTTCCTTTAGTATGCCATAAGCATGCTTGTAATTGTCGAGATAGCCGTCGTCGAACGTGATGAGTATCGATTTTTCGGGAAGGCTTTTGCCGTTCTCCATCGCGTCGAGGAACTCCGCCTGCGTCAGCGTGTGGTAGCCTTTCTCCTTCAGCCAGTCCATCTGCGCCGCGAACTGCTCCGGCGCGATTGTCAGCGCGTTCTCGTCGCGGTCGTTTATCTGATGATAGTTGAGCACGGGGATGCCGCTTGGCGTCGAGAATACGCCGTAGCACACCGCGCAAATGATGATGACGGCCGCGATGATGATACGCTTCGTTATAAAACCCATGATGCATTAAACCTCATTTTCCTGCTTTATTCCACAAATCCACGAGCTCACGCGCCGCTGCGCTCGGATCGTCCGCACCTGCGACGGCGGACACGACGAAAAATCCCTCGACGCCCGTTGCATGAAGTGCCTCTATGTCGCGCGCCTTCACGCCGCCGCCCACGACGACCGGCACAGGGCTCACGGCGTGAAGCTCTCTGAGCTCATCGAGACTCCGCGTAATGATGTGGCCGTCGATGTCCTTGCCGCAGTCGGGCTTCGTCGCCGTCTCATGAAGCGGCCCCGCGCCGAAATAATCGATGTCGCTCGTGTCGGCGTGCTTCACGTACTCCATGAGCTCATGAGAACGCGCCGAGAGACCGACAATCGCGTCATCGCCGAGGTAATAGCGGCAAATTTCAGGCGGTATGTCCGTCTGGCCGACGTGGATGCCATCGACCTTTATGCCAAGCCGCCGCGCCGCGAGCACGACGTCGAGCCTGTCGTCGACGAGCAGCGCGACACGGTCGCTTTTGCCTGCCGCGCTGATTGCCTCGGCGGCATCGCGCACGTCGTCAATCATCTCGCGCGCCGTCGCGACCTTCGAGCGTATCTGAACGCACGTAAATCCCGCGTCCACAGCCGCACGCACGATGTCGCGCACGGGGCGGCCAAGCGTATTCTCACGCCCGACGACGAGATACGCCGAAATATCAAGATTTTCTCTCATCGTTATTTGCTCCTAATATTTTATCGACCTTCGCCGTCTTCGAATGCATCATATCCGTGTAGCCCGGGCGAATATCCGCCTTCAGCACGACTTCCGTGCGAATGCCGCGCTCGGCAAGCACCATCGTCGCGTCCTTCACGACGCGCATCACGTCATCCCACTCGCCCTCTATCTCCGTGAACATCGAGTTCGTACGATTGGGAAGGCCGCTCTCGCGTATCACGCGAATGACGTCTGAGACCTCTTTGCTCATTTCCTCGCCCGTGCCGCACGGCGCGATTGCCACCGCCACAAGCGTATTCATCGCTCGGCCTCCTCAACGCTGATATTCATGTCGGCAACCTCAGCCGCGCCCGCGCGGTAGAGCTCATCGAGGAAATTCACCTGAAAGCTCCCTGGCCCGTGCGTTGCGTCGCTATCCTCTGCCGCCCTGCCGGCGAAATCAAACATCATCGTGCTCGTCAGAGCCGCGATGAACGGCGTCGCACAGCACGCATATATCGCCATCGCGCCGCCAAGCGAGCAGCCCGCGCCCGTGATCATCGGCATAAATTTCGAGCCGCCCGACACCGTCACGACCGCCGCGCCGTCCGTCACGAGATCCGTCGCGCCCGACACGGCCACGGCTCCGCCGATGAAGCGCGCGAGCGACACAGCCGCGCGACGCGCCGACTCCACCGTATCCGTCGAGTCCACGCCGCGCACGCCCGCATCATCGACATTCGTCTCGAGTCCCCAGAGATTGGCGAGCGCGATGATCTCCGACGCGTTGCCGCGCACGATGCTTGGCGGGAAATCCTTGAAATCCTTCAACGCGTTCATGCGGATGCTGCCGAGCCCGATGCCGACAGGGTCGAGCACCCACGGCTTCTTCATTTTGTGAAGCGCTCGCGCCGTACGCGCGAGCGTCTCCGTGTATATCGACAATATCGTGCCCATGTTGATATACGTCGCGCCGCCCGCCGCGGAGATGGCTTCGCCCTCGTCGGGCATGTACACCATCGCGGCCGAGCCGCCAATGGCAAGCTGCACATTCGCGACAAGATTTATCGTCACCGTATTCGTGATGGACGGCGCCATCGGATTTGTCCGACGCACATCATCGATGGCCTGACGCACAGCTCTTCTTATCTCATCTTTCTTCAACATCAATGCACCTCTATAAAGCAAATCTTGTTTATTCTACCATCTTTTTACTCATAATACAATTCAAAACAATTCAAAAGGCGTATTCGTCGTTCGCAATTTCATCATGAGCAACGAATACGCCTTCTTTTATTTCTTTTTATTTCTCGTCCATATATTTGTTCACAATTTTCACGGCGCAGTAGTCACCACACATCGAGCACGCCTCAGCGTCTTCATCGTTTCGCGCACCGCGCTTCTTCTTCGCGAGCTCCGGATCAATCGCGAGGCGCATTTGCTCCGGCCAATCGAGGCGCTTCCGTGCTTTCGCCATCGCAATGTCCTGCTCCATCGCGCCTGGCACCTTTCTCACGATGTCAGCCGCATGCGCCGCAATGCGCGACGCCATGACGCCATCATGGACGTCCTCAATCGTCGGCAACGCGAGATGCTCTGCGGGCGTGACGTAGCAGAGGAAGTCTGCGCCCGAGACAGCCGCAAGCGTGCCGCCGATGGCCGCCGTGATGTGATCGTAGCCCGGCGCGATGTCCGTCACGAGTGGCCCGAGCACATAGAAAGGCGCACCATGACACACGCTTTTCTCGAGTTTCATATTCGTCGCTATCTGGTCAAACGGCATGTGCCCCGGGCCCTCGACCATGACTTGAACGCCGCGCTCCCACGCGCGCTGCGTGAGGTCGCCGAGCGTCAGCAGCTCCGTTATCTGCGCTCTGTCCGTTGCGTCAGCGAGGCAGCCAGGGCGCAGTCCGTCGCCGAGGCTGATTGTCACGTCGTATTTCTCGCAAATATCGAGGATGTCATCGAAGCGCGAGAAAAATGGATTTTCTTTTTCATTGTGAAGCATCCAGCCCGTGATGAATGAGCCGCCGCGGCTCACGACGTCCATGATGCGCCCTTCGCGACGCAGTCTCTCTATCGCCGCGCGCGTGAGACCGCAATGCATCGTGAGAAAATCCGAGCCGTCCTTCGCGTGTTTCTCGATGGTTCTCAGTATGTCGTCCTCCGTCATGTCAACGACAGCGCCGCGCTCCTTTATCGCGTCAACTGTCGCCTGATATATCGGCACCGTGCCAATCATCACAGGCGAATGGTCGATGATTTGGCGCCGCGACTCGTCGATGTCGTCGCCCGTCGAGAGATCCATCACGGCATCTGCGCCCGAGCGCACGGCCTCGTCGAGCTTCTTGAGCTCCGGCTCTATGTCGGGGAACGCGCTCGACGTGCCGATGTTCGCGTTCACCTTGACTCGCAGTCCCTCACCCACGCCTGCGGGCACGAGATTTTTGTGATTGACATTCGCGCAGATTGCCACGGTGCCGCGCGCCACGCGCTCACGTATCGACTCCGCCGTCTGGTGCTCCTTCTCCGCGACGATTTTCATGGCGTCGGTGATTTTGCCATCGCGTGCCGCCTGCATCTGAGTTGCCATTTATATCATCCTCCAATTTTATCTTCAATTTTTATGAGGCTTCCCCCATAACTGTGGGTAAAACAGCATAAAAAGAAACCACTTGCACACTCTGCTATAGTAGAAGCTGCTAAACCAAA
>OMWN01000075.1 GCA_900314765.1 uncultured Selenomonadales bacterium
ACGGGCAACATCAATCTCCCTGGTCGCAGTGCCGTCAACAACGACCTCGGCGAATGGGACCTCAAGACGATTAATCCGCTCGATTTCATCGATGAATTCAAGCGGATATTGAAGCCCAACGGCAACGCATTCATTTTCACGAGCTACAATCTCATTGGCAAATGGCACGAAGCGTTCGACGACGAGTTTGACACGTTCCAATATTTTATATGGCACAAGACGAACCCGATGCCGAAAATCTACAAGAACGGCTTCCTCAACAGCTGCGAGATGATCGTGTGCCTCTGGAACAAGGGACACAAATGGAATTTCACGACGCAGAACGAGATGCACAATTTCTTCGAGTGCCCGATTTGCATGGGCAAGGAGCGCCTCAAAAATCCAAAGCACCCGTCGCAGAAGCCGCTGAGGCTGCTGCGCCATCTCGTGAAGACGGCGAGCGATGCGGGCGACATCGTGCTCGACCCATTCATGGGCGTCGGCTCGACGGGCGTCGCGGCGGTCGAGCTCGGGCGCTCGTTCATCGGTTGCGAAATCGACAAAAAATTTTTCGACGCCGCGAAAAAAAGAATAGATGAGACAACGCCATTAAAAGAGAATATGTAAGCGAAAAGCCAGACCGTAATTTTGCAGGTCTGGCTTTTTCATTTGCTGTTTCAATAGTTCGTGATAATCAGATGGCGCGTCCTGCGCTCGTTCCTGTTCATGAAACTGACACGGTACGTTTTTTTGAAGCTGTCGATGATGTTGAATCGTTTTTCCTTCGCGTAGAGATCGTGAATAAATTGCGTGTTCTTGATGACGAGCATGAATTTCGCGCGCGTGCGCTTGAGACATGATGCGAGCCGCTCCTGCTCCGCCTTGCCAAACGCGTTCATCGCATACGTCGAGAAGTCGCTGTCGTACGGCGGGTCGAGGAAAACGAAATCATCTCGCGTGAGATTGAGCCCGTCCATGAAATCCTCGAAGTCAAGACACGAGAGCGTTGCGCTCGAGAGCTTCTCGTGCACATCGTCCGAGAGCGCGTAGTCAATTTTGCGCCTAAAATCCTTGCGATTGTACGATATGCCGCCGTACGGCACGTTGAATTCGCCTTGGCTGTTGTAGCGGAACATCGACGAGTAGCAGTACTCCCGAACGAAAAAGAAAACAGCTGCCCGCGCGCCGTCGCTTAAGTTTTCGCCGTGATTAAAGCGCTGCCTCATGCACATGTAGTACGCCGATTTCAGCGCCGCCTCCATGTTGTCGAGCCTGTCGCTGTCGGAGAGCGCGCCCTTACGCGCCTCGATGCGCGCGGCGCGCTGTATCTTGCTCGCAAGGTTGCGCTTTAGCTCCGCGATGAAAATATCGCGATACGCTTCATCAACATGCGCATAGAGCGCGTCATGCGCCGAAAGAAAATTGTCTATCGAAATTTTCGACGCGTAAAGCGCGAGCACGTCGCTCGCATTCCCATCGACGAAAGCGCTGATGCGCGTGAATTCGTCACACTCTTGATGAATCGATTTCACAAAATTGTCGTCACGCCGCCCGACGCACGCATAGAAATTCATGAGGTCAGACGATTTGTCATTTATGAACGCGCGATGTCCGTCGATAGAGAAAAACACGGCACCCCCGCCCACGAACGGCTCTATGTATCGGCCGCTGAACGGCGGCATATTTTCCTGTATGTTTTTCAGCTCGTGCTCTTTGCCGCCCGGCCACTTCAAAATTGTCTTCATGCTCACATTCCTCTCCAATGTGAAATTATACCATAGCCATCGATTTTATTTTTTGTTCGCGTAAAAATTTTTTCTATTATTGAATTTCGTCCAAATTGTCAAATAAATCTTTCATTTTGAACGGGATTTGATTATAATAATATTCGTATAAATGGGACAAGCGATTTTTTAGATGAAAATCGCTGAGATCTCAAATGTTATGAGCAATGACGGAGGTAATATCATGGCTACTCTTATGGGGAGGCGTGAGCGCAAGAAGCTGCAATCAAAGCAGACCATCATGGAGGCTGCGATCGAGAAATTTCAGTCAGACGGCGTTCGCGAGACGTCCATCGCCGACATCATGACGGCGGCCGGTCTGGGCATCGGGACGTTCTACAATTATTTCGAGTCAAAGGAAGCGCTGCTGCTGAGTCTTTTGGAGCAGGCGGTCGAGCAGACGCGCACGGTCTCGCAGCAGCTGATGGCGGAGAAAATCTCGGCGCCCGAGGTGCTCTCAAACGTGATGCTGACCGCAGCGCAGCACCTCGACGAGAACCGCTACGTGCTGCCGCTTTTCCTGCGCGCAGCGGAAGCGGCAGGCCAACCGAAGGACTCCAGCGCGTCAGAAAAGTCGGGTCACGTCGTCGCGCCCGAATTCAAAACGGTATTCGTCGACATCGTGCGCTACGGGCAGGAGCGCGGCGAGTTCCGCACCGACGTGTCGCCTGAGATCATGACGGAAATGTTTCACTCGATCCTGCAGGCAGCGGCGTTCTCGACGCTTCCCGTGACATTCATAGAAAACGTGAAAACGAAAGTCGAGCTGCTCCTCACGGGCATGGAGCCGCGCGGCTGAGGAAATGAATTGACGATGGGAGTAATAAGCTTTTTCCAATATACATAAATATACCCAAACATATCTGGAGGTAACGATGTGATAAGCGTTACAAAGCTGCTTTTTGGTGATGAATACGGCGGCGACGCTCTGCGCTACCACGCGGGCGCGTCGCGCATGAAGAACGGCGCATCTGAGGGGCATGGCCCTGTCGTCGTGTGGAATATGACGAAGACATGCAACCTCAAATGCCGCCACTGCTACATGGATGCGGACGAGAAAAAACACGCGGGCGAGCTCACGACGGACGAGGCGAAATCGTTCCTTGACGACCTCGCCGATTTTCGTGTGCCTGCGCTCCTGCTCTCGGGCGGCGAGCCACTCGCGCGGCCAGACTTTTTCGAGCTCGCCGAGTACGCACGCTCGCGCGGCATACGCCCGACGCTTTCGACGAACGGCACGCTTATCACTCGCGACGTCGCGCGACGCCTCAAGGACATCGGCGTCGCTTACGTCGGCATATCGCTCGACGGTCTCAAGGACGTGAACGACGCATTCCGCGGCAAAGACGGCGCCTATGACGCCGCCATGCACGGCATCGAGAACTGCGTTGCCGTCGGCCAGCGCGTTGGGCTACGATTCACGATAAACGAGCACAACGTCCGCGAGCTCGACAAGATTTTCGATTTCATCGAGCGCGAGAACATCGACAGGGCGTGCTTCTATCACCTCGTCTACTCGGGGCGCGGCGAGAGCATGACGGACGAGGACGTGACGCCCGCCGAGTCGCGCCAAGCGATGGACACCATCATCGCGCGCACGGCGGACTACGCGCGGCGTGGGCTCAAAAAAGAGATACTGACGGTCGACAACCACTGCGACGGCATCTACATGTACCTCAGGGCAAAGGCGAACGGCGACGAGCGCACGGCGGAAAACATCTACAAATACATCTCGATGAACGGCGGCAATCGCTGCGGCATCGCGTTCGGCGAAGTAGACCCGTTCGGCGGCGTCCACCCAGACCAATTCACACAGCATCACACGTTCGGCAACGTGCGCGAGAAGAAATTCAGCGAGATTTGGACAGAGGCAAAGGACCCCATTCTCGCGGGACTCAAAGACAGAAAGCCGCTGCTCAAAGGTCGCTGCGCGAAATGCAAGTTCCTCGACCTCTGCAACGGCAATTTCCGCTCGCGCGCCGAAGCGAAGACGGGCGACTATTGGGAGTCTGACCCGTCGTGCTATCTGACGAACGAGGAAATCGGTCTTGCGGGCGAGGAGGCAGGGAAATGATTGTCTCATGGAACACGACGAACGCCTGCAATCTCACGTGCGCGCACTGCTACCGCGACGCGGGCGCGAAGGCGTCGGACGAGCTCTCGACGGTCGAGGCAAAGAAAATGATCAGCGAGATAGCGCGCGCGGGATTTAAAATCATGATTTTCTCTGGCGGCGAGCCGCTGATGCGCCCCGACATCGTCGAGCTCGTACGCCACGCGTCGGCGTCGGGGCTAAGGCCCGTGTTCGGCACGAACGGCACGCTCATAACGGACGAACTCGCGCGTGAGCTCAAGGATGCGGGCACGATGGGCATGGGCATATCGCTCGACTCGCTCGACAAATCGAAGCACGACCGCCTGCGCGGCAAAGTCGGCGCTTGGGACGAGGCCGTGCGCGGCATGGAGTGCTGCAAAAGGGCGGGGCTGCCATTTCAGATACACACGACGGTCATGGACTGGAACGCAGGCGAGCTCGAGGACATCACGGATTTTGCCGTGAAAATCGGCGCCGTCGCGCACCACTTTTTCTTCCTCGTGCCGACGGGGCGCGCCGCGCGTGACGAGATGGAGAAGACGTCGCTCCACGCCGAGGCGTATGAGAGCGTATTGACGCGCATTATGAAAAAACAGCAGACCGTCAGCATCGAGCTGAAGCCGACGTGCGCACCGCAGTTCATGCGCATCGCGAAAATGATGGGCGTCAAAACGCGTTTTCGTCGCGGCTGCCTCGCGGGCACGGCGTACTGCATCATCGGCCCGCGCGGCAAAGTGCAGCCGTGCGCCTACCTCAACATGGAGGTCGGCGACGTGAGAAAGACGCCATTCGATGTGATATGGCAGACGAGCGACGTGCTCCAAAAGCTCCGCACGATGGACTACAAAGGCGGCTGCGGCACGTGCGCGTACAAGAGAGTATGTGGCGGCTGTCGCGCGCGGGCGGCGTACTACCACGACGGCGATTACATGGCAGAGGAGCCCTGGTGTCTTTACAGGGAGGGTAAAAATCATGAGGAATAGACATTTCATCACGGCAGCCCTTACGGGCTGCTTTTTGTGTTCATCGGCCATTTTCTCACCCGCCATGCCAATGGCAAGCGCGGCCATGCCCGTGCCGACGGCGCACTCGGACAATGCACATGAGCATCATGCAAATCCAAGCGTAAAAAACAATGATAACAAAGCGATGGAAAGCAAAACGAACGAGAGGAAGGACAAGCCGCTCACGACGGAGGAGCGCGCCGCCAAGACGAACGCGACGCCCGAGGTCCCCGTCCCCGAGGCGGAGCGGCAGGCCATCGCGCAGATGACGATGCCGAGAAAATGGCGTTTTGTACCGTCAACGGAGCAGTCCATCGTGTTCACGTTCGGCGGGCTCACGAAACGCGAGGCGCTCGAGCCGATACTCATCGATATGAGCGAAAACAACATGCGCGGCACATTTTTCGTGACGGACCGCGAGCTGAGGCAAAACCGTGACAACATCGACCTCATCGCCTCGTACGGGCAAGACCTCGCCATCGGCCTGCGCCCGCTGAAGGACGCCACGTATGACGACTACATGAAGCAGATATCGTACATCACGGACACGCTCCGCGAGGACTACGGCGTGGAGACGATATTCGCGCGCCAGATGACGGGCAAAGACGACGAGGCGCTGATGAGCGCGGCCGAGGCCAGCGGACTGCAGCTCATCGGGCAAGGATTCAACGTCGTGCAGTCGCGACACAAGAACGCCGAAAGCGCGGACGAAGTCATGCCGACGCTGGCAGGCAAGGCCGTCACGTCGCTGAACCGCGGGGAAATCGTGTACATCAGAACGGATTTCTATACGCGGGCGACGCTCGCCGACGAAATCATGATGATGCTCAAAAAAGAAAAAATCGACAACATTGCGTACCGCACATTCGACGACACGCCCGAGACGAACCCCGACAACACATCGGGCTACAGCATCGTCTCGCTCGAGGACGCGTACAATAGCCCCCACCGCTACAGCTACCCCGTCGACGTCGCGACGCTGCCACGCGAGATGCAGCCTGGCTACATGACGCTCCCCGAGGTCAATGACGACAATTTCAAGGCGCAATTCCTGCGCCGCTACATCGGGGCGCCGCAGGTCAGCGAGAACGACCGCATGCTCGATTTCAATCGTGACCTCATGCGGCTCTGCGACAAATCGGGCGTCGTCAAGACCGTCACGGACAACACGATTTTCCTCACGTTCGACGACTGGGGCCTCGACGACTCCGTGAACAAACTGCTGTACGTGCTCCGAAAGCACCATGCGCCCGCCACATTTTTCATCATATCGCGAAACATCGAGAACAATCCCAATCTCCTGCGCGCCATCGTCGAGGAGGGCCACGAGGTCGGCAGCCATACGGACCAGCACATGCCGATGGCCATCTACAACGAGGAAGGCGACAAGATGGTGCCGACGCTCGACGAGCCGCACTACCTCGCCGACGTCGCGACTTCATACGCGAAGCTCGCCGCTGCCATCGGCGACGCGCGCCTCGCAAATGGTCGCCCTGCCCTCACGCATCTCATGCGCCCGCCGACGCTAGCCATCAGCCGCATGGGGCTCAAATCGCTCATGAACACAGGCTTCACATTCATCGTGAATGGCTACGGCAGCACGGAAGACTACGGCGCCGTGTCGCTTCAGTCGCTCGAGGGCATCATGGGTAACCTCGTGACGGAGACCGTGAACGGCACGCGCATGACGCGCCGCGGCTCCATCCTCATCATGCACATGAGCGGCACCGCGACGAAGACCGCCCGCGCTCTCGACATCCTTCTGACGGAGAACGACGTGCGCCCCGACAACGACCCGATGAAATTCAAAATTGGGCTGCTCGGCGATTATCTCGACGCGAATTATGACCAAATGATAAAACAAGAGAAACGCTGATTTATTGTGGTAAAAGTATTGTCGAGAAATTTTTCGCATAGCAATGGGAAACGCAGTGATGCTTCGTTGATTAGCCGCGACGCGGCAATGCGAAAAAATTTCGTCAAGGCTATCGCTGAAATAATCAGCATTTCCCTGCAAAGGAACGAAGATAAATGACATTCAACTGGAACACAGCAAAAGCCGAAATAGAAAAACGCATCAATGAAAAAGCCTCAACGGATGAGCACGGCCAGAAATACGTGCGCGTCGTCGTCCATGATGGGATATTCCACGCGGACGATGTGATGTGCGTTGCGCTCATCCGCGTGATGACGACGCTGCCCGTGAGCGTGATACGCACGCGAAACTTAGGCGCGTACAAAGACGAGGGATTCATCCTCGACGTCGGCGCGGAGGACAGCGAGGGCGCGCGATTTCTCCACCTCGACCATCACCAAGAGGGCAGCGGCGAGCGAGAGAACGGCGTCAAAATGTCGGCCTGCGGCAAGCTCGCGGACTGGCTTTTCCGTGACACGCCCGAGGTGCTGACGGAGCTCCATCGTCAATTTCTCGCGCAAATAGAGGCGATGGACAACGGGCAGGACATGCCCGAGCTCGGCGCGCACGTGCTCGCCTTCGTCTACACGTTCAACGGCACGTGGATAGAAACATCGGGGAGCGAAGAAGAGAGGAGAGCGTTCGCGGACAAAGCGTTCAGCGCGGCAAGCGACATCGCGACAATGATAGCGCGCCGCATGCTGCGCCGCATCGTGGACGACATGGCGGCAGAGCAGCTCGTCGATGACTGCATCGCGAAGTCAAAAGGCAGGGTCATCACGCTAGACAAATATATGCCGTGGAAGCCGAGCGTCATACGCGAAAACAAACGCCGCAGAGAGAACGGCGAGCCGCCGTTTTTACTGATGCTGTTCCCCGGGCTCGACGGCAATTATCACATTCAGACCGTCCCAGTCGATTTTCATACATTTGAGGACGAAATGAAACTCCCCGAAGCATGGGCGGGGCTCGAAGGCGATGCCCTCGCAAAAGCGACAGGTCTCAGCGACGCCGTCTTCTGCCACAAAGGAAGATTCATGGCCATATTCAAAAGCAAAGAGTCTGCCATAAAAGCCGCCCACATGGCACTAGAGGATGTGGGTGCGGTGGAGTGAGAAGGTGAAACCCTCTCCGCCTCGCATTCGCTCGGCACCTCCCCCATTGGGGAGGCTGGCGTTACAGACGCTGAGATTATTTACATGGTCTGAATCTATTTGCTCGCAAAAGTGTGAAGCTTTTATTCTGGCTGAATAACCAACCCAACTGAATAATCGACAACTGAAAAGGTAAAATAATCTATTCTTTCGTTAAATTTGAAGCGCAAAGCCTCTCATCCTATGCCTCCCACTCTGGGGGAGGTGCCCCGAAGGGGCGGAGAGGGTTATGCTTTTGTTGAAACTAAATCCCTCACATGATAAAATACAATCATAGGCATAAAGCGTAACAATCATCCATCATGAACACAAAGAGGTGAGCTTCATGAGATACACAAAATATAAAAAATTAATGGCCTCGCTCGCCATTGCTGCCGTTGTGGCTTGTCCTCTGAGCTTTGGGCTGTGCTCGAGCGTCGCATCCGCGAG
Organism: uncultured Selenomonadales bacterium; assembly: GCA_900314765.1. Taxonomy (GTDB): domain Bacteria; phylum Bacillota; class Negativicutes; order Selenomonadales; family Selenomonadaceae; genus RUG024. The sequence goes on from OMWN01000075.1 coordinate 8,361, forward strand.
CGTCAGCGAGGCGGACGCAAACGCAGACTACGACGAGCTCGACTCGAACGGCGAGAGCGTCTATGTCGACAGCGAGGCGCGCACGGCGAAGGCCGCCGATACGGCGATTGCGACGGAAAGCGCCGACGCCTCCATCGATGATGCCCATAGCGATTTCAGCAAAAATGTCGATGTCGATGATGACAGGACGGACGCAGAGCGAGAAGCGGCAAAAGCCGAGCGTGAAGAGAAGCGCAGAAAAAAGGCCGAGGAGAAAAAGGCGCGCGAGGAAAACAAAAAGCGCGAGCAGGGCGACACGGAATTTGAGGAACTCTTCCGCGACGACTCGTATGTCTATTCGTACGACAAGAAGAATATCAAATGGGAGCAGATACCATACCGCGACTCTAAGATGCTGAATTTCTGGGTGAAGCTCACGCCACGCGAGACGCTCGATGTGCCCGAGGACGAGCGCTCATCGGATGGCGCGGGCACAACGCTCTCGACATCGACGGACGCCGAGCACTATTTCCTCGAGCATTACTACCTGCGCCGCGACACGCGACAAATCATGTTCCTCTGCGAGCTCGAAGTCACGGGCAAGCCGAACAACGACGTCTTCACGGGACGCTATGACCCATCGAAGTGGGAAGACCTCGTGCCCGGCAGCATAGAGGACTTGATATTCCACGCGATGATAAGGAAAATCAATAATCCGAAAAATGCCGTGGCCGACAGGCACGTGACAGACTTCCTCGAAGACGTTTTCCACATTTCAATTTGAGGAAGCATAAGCCTGTAAAAATCATCGAGTCATTTCGCCAATTTTCATGAAGTTGTGACTATCCCCGAGGCAATGCCAGTTCGAAGTAATTTAGCAATTTCTTATAGGCTCTTTGGCTGGCTCCGAAGCGGTGTGTCTTCGCTTTTACCGCGAGGAAGCCAGCCTTAGAGCCTGTCGAAATTGTGCAGTGAATGAGGACTGGCATCGCCGAGTCACTTCCTATCTGATCTCAAAATCCATAGATTCATTTCAAATAATCACCATCCACTTAGGATATTCACACGATTCCATCGTGTTATCCACAAATTTATCCACAAAACATGTGATTTATGCACAAAAGCAAAGCCACCTGACGAGATTTCCTCGCCAAGCGGCTTTTTGATTCTCTTATTTTATTTTGATGATATGGACCTCAGCGTCACGATGAATTTCGTGCCCTTGCCCACTTCGCTTTGCACGCGTATCTCGCCTTTGTGCAGGTTCACGATTTCCTGCGCTATGGCGAGGCCAAGCCCATTGCCGCCCATCTCGCGCGAGCGCGCCTTGTCCACGCGGTAAAATCTGTCGAATATTTTCTTCTGGTCCTCTTTCGATATGCCAATGCCCGTGTCCGCGACGCAGAACGTCGCCTTGTCTTTCTCCGCGGCCGTGAGGCTCACCGTGACGGTGCCGCCGTCGGGCGTGTACTTCACGGCGTTGTCAACGAGTATCAGCATGAGCTGCTTTATCTTCTGCTCGTCGACCCTCAGCGTTATGTCCTTTTTCGCATCGCCATCGCGCACGAGCGATATGTGCTTCTTCTCCGCGAGCGGCTGCATGATGCGCGTCGTCTGGTCTGCCGCCTCCGAGATGTTCACCTTCAACGGCTTCACTTTGAGCGCGTTGTTGTCGGAGCGCGCGACGACGAGGAGGTCGGAGACGAGCTTCGTCATCTTTTTGACCTCGTCCTTCACATCGCCAATGACTTGCTTCAAAAAAGGCGACGTGATGGATTTGTCGTTGTCGAGGAGCTCCGCCGACGCCATGACGACAGAGAGCGGCGTCCTGAGCTCGTGCGACGCGTCCGCCGCGAACTGCCGTTGCTTCTCATACGCCTCGCGAAGCGGCACAATCGCGCGCCCCGCCATCACGTAGCCGACGCCCGACGCGATGATGAGCGCTATGACCGCGAGTGCCGCGAGCGCGTACGTCGATTTCTGCAGGCCATTGTAGACGGCTGAGACCTCCTTGCCGACGTAGACCATGCCCGCCACCTCGTCCTCCACGATGATGGGGTGCGCCGTCATCATGATGCGCACGGGACGATGCTTCACCGTTCGCGAAAATACGGCGACATCAGCGTCGTCGTGCATGTCCTCGCGCCAATCATTGATGATGTCGAGCACGAATGGCTCGATGAGATACGACGAGCGCGAGAAATTCACCATGTTTCCCTCGCTGTCATAGACGTAGAAAAACAGCCTGTCCTGGCTCGTCGTCCTCATGTCGTAGCTTTCCTCGTAGTGTATCTCCGAATGCTGGAAGAGAAACGCCTGGCTCGCGGCGACGTTTTTCGCCATGTCCATGAGCTCGCGTGCCTGCTCCGACGACACGGCCCACTTCATCGAGAAATGCATCGCGACGATGATGAAAATCAGAAAGAACGCCATGATGATGGCATAGAAGCATGTCAGCTGCTTTCGGCTTTCCTTAAAAACGTTCATTTATCGCCCTCGTCACTCAGCGTCCAGCTTGTACCCCACGCCGCGTATCGTGTGTATCATCGTCTTGCCGTCGCCGAGGTCGAGCTTCTTTCTGATGAGCTTCACGTACGAGTCAATGTTGTTCGAGCTGACCTCCGACTCGAGGCCCCATATGCGGTCGAGGATAATCTCGCGCGGCACAACGATGCCGAGGTTCTGCGCGAGGAGGTCAAATATCTGGAACTCGCGCGGCGAAAGCTGAATGACTTGGTCGCCCTTTTTCAGCACCTTCGCCGTGCGGTTCAGCGTGAAATCGCCGACCTGCATGACGTCCTGCGTGATTTTCTGCGTGCTGCGACGCGAGAGCGCGCGCAGCCTCGCCATGAGCTCCGCGAATTCGAACGGCTTCACGAGATAATCGTCGGCGCCCGAGTCTAGCCCCGAGACCCTGTCCTCGACGGCGTCGCGCGCCGTCAGTATGAGTATCGCCTTCTCATAGCCCGACTCGCGCAGCCGCTTGCACGCGGCGACGCCCGACTCGCCCGGCATCATCCAGTCGAGCACAAGCACATCATAATCATCGTACGTCGCGTAGTCGTATATCTCATCGCCGCGCGTCACCCACTCGACGACGATGTTGTTCTGCTCCAGCATGTACTTTATGAGCTTGCCGAGCCTCGCGTCATCCTCCGCCAGCAAAACCTTCATAGAAAATTCCTCCTTGTAAAAATATTTTTAGTAAATAATTTTCGTGCGTTTGGATTAGCTGACCCTCTCCGCCCCTGCGGGGCACCTCCCCCAAGGTGGGAGGCATAGAATGCGAGACTTTATGCTCGAACTTAATGATTAAATAAAAAACGTCACACTTTCACTAGTCGATTATTTAGCTAGGGTAAATATTTCACAATTTCATGTATGAACCGATTCAGCTAATGTAAATAATCACAGTGTCTGTGAAGGTAGCCTCCCACTCTGGGGGAGGTGCCGAGCGAATGCGAGGCGGAGAGGGTTATTACGCCGCAAAAAAATTTATCATTATAAAAATTCCCGCGTTTGCATTTTCAGATTATGTTCTTTATTGTGCCAATGGTCGTTGAAATTACCATGAAAAAAGACCGCCCCGAAAATTCGAGATGGTCTTTTCATTTTCAATCAACTAATCAAATTACCAGAGGCCGATGACTTTCCACCAGAGCATGCCGATGCCGACGAAGCAAATCATGTTGCTGATGGAGACGATGAAGCCGACCTTCCACCACTCAGCCTGCGTGATGTAGTTCGCGCCGAAGAATATCGGCGCCGAGCCCGTGGCGTAGTGCGTGAGGCCGCCCATGATGCCCGTTTCGCAGCCGAGCATGAGAGCTGCGAGGAGAGGCGGTGCGCCCGCCGCGATGGCGACAGTGAGGAACGCCGCATAGACAGCGCCGACGTGAGCCGACATGCTTGCGAATGCGTAGTGGAGATACATATTGACGAGAGCGAGCACGAGAAGAGCCGTGACCCACGACACGCCGTCGAGGTTCGAGCCGACACCGTCAGCGAACCATTTGATGAAGCCAGACTTGTTGAGTCCCGTTGCGAGCGACATGAGGCCGCCCATCCATACGAGCGTGTTCCATGCACCCTTCTCCGTGATGACGTCTTCCCACTCGATAGCGCCGCCGATGAGCATGACGCCGACGCAGACGAGAGCCGTCATCGTCGCATTGATGCCCGTGAACGACGATGTCGCCCAGAGCGCGAGCGCGAGGATGAACGCGAAGAGCACGACCTTCTCATTGCCCTTCATCGAGCCCATTTCCTGGAGCTTCTCAGCCGCGATTTTCGGAGCATCAGGCGTTGCCTTCATCTCCGGCGGGAAAATCTTGTAGACGAGCAGCGGGCAAATGAGGAGCGCGAGCAGGCCCGGCACGATCATCGCGAGAGCCCACTGGCCCCAGCCGATGCTGACGCCTGCTGTCTCAGACGCGAGCGAGACGACGAGCAGGTTTGGCGCGACAGCCGTGATGAATATCGACGACGTGATGCAGTTCGCTTGGAACGTCGACGCTATGAGATACGAGCCGATCTTCTTCTGCGTGCCTTCCTCAGGCTCGGACTGGAAAGCCGAGCACAGGGAGCGCAGTATTGGGAAGACGATGCCGCCGCCGCGAGCCGTATTCGACGGCGTCGCAGGGGAAATGATGAAGTCCGTGAACGCCATCGTGTAGCCGAGCTTCAGAGAGTTCGTCGCGATTGCCTTCATTATCATGTACGCTATGCGCGCGCCGAGGCCCGTCTTTATGAAGCCCTTAGCGAAAAGGAACGCCGAAACGATGAGCCAGATTGTGCCGTTGCCGAAGCCCGAAAGCGCTGCAGCAGGCTTCAAAACCTTCAAAAAACCCGTGAGGCCGACAGCTATAAGCGCGATTGCGCCGATAGGCATAGGCGTCAGAATGTAGCCGACGATGGTTGCGACGAATATGGCGAACATGTGCCATGCGTCCATCGTGAGGCCGTTTGGGAGCCCCGTCACCATCGGCAGGAACCAGAGCACAACGCCGACGAGAATGGTGAAAAGCCCCTTTTGTTTTTTCGTCTTGAACACTTTGTTATTCCCCCTTTTTGATTTGCTGACCGTCGATTTTCCCCGCGCTGTCCCCCTTTCCAGAAAATGACTATGTATAAATAATTGCTATGGGTGAGTGCCACCCTCTTATATTTTCATTATAATGAAGCGGCGAAACATTGTAAAGAAAAAACTTCTGAATCTTTCATATAACTTTCATGTCGCTCCCCTATCATCTACGGCATTTAATTCATAACGGCCTGTCAAATTCCTCATGTAAAATTTACTATCGCATGGATAATATGATATAATAAGGCAATAAAGAAACCTATAAAAGAAGGAGACTACAAGATGCTTGTTCATGATATCCTGCGCCGCGGGCAGGACAACGACGACGCCATATACTCAAACCTCGGCGGCTTCACGTACCTAGGTCTCAGAGTCGCGGCCGAGAACTGCCGCCGCCGCCTCTATGCCGCAGGCGTGCGCATTCACGACAGGGTCGCCATCTACTCGCGCAATCGCGCCGAATTCATCGCGGCATACATGGCCATATCGGCGCTCGGCGCTGTCGTCGTGCCAATAAATTTCCAGCTGTCGATGCGAGAGACGGCATACATCCTCAAAAACGCGGGCATACATCACATCCTCGTCGACAAGCCGCTCGCGCTCGACGCCGCCATATCGGCGCTCGACTACGAGAGCGTGCAGCAGATAGACATCGGCGCATCCATAGACCCGACGACGCTACCGCCGCCGCCGCCGCTGCCGAAAGACTTCGGCCCCGACGAGCCGTGCACCATCATCTACACGTCGGGCACGACAGGCTCGCCGAAAGGCGCCGTTCTCTCACATAGGAACCTCGTCATGAATGCCATCGACATGCAGCAGCAAGTGCACATCGCGCGCCACGACAACGTCCTCTGCGTCCTGCCGATGTATCACTGCTTCGCGTGGACGTGCGCCGTCATGACGGAGCTCTCCGTCGGCGCCACCATCACCATACTCGACGCATTCACGCCGAAGAAAACCATAGACGTCACGCGCGCGCTCAAAGTCACCATCATCGTCATGGTGCCGTCGATACTATCGCTCGTCACGAAGCTCGCCACGAGCGAAGACATGAAGTCTCTCCGCTACGTCATACTCGGCGGCACGAAGCTCCCGCTCCCCGTCGCGCAGGCATTCACCGATAAATTCCACCTGCCCATCGTCGAGGGCTACGGCCTCTCCGAGGCATCGCCTGTCGTCACGATGAATCCGCCCGAGGCGACACGCGAAGGCTCCGTCGGCCCCGCGATACCCGACGTCAAAGTCCGCATCGTCGACGCCCACGACCACGACGTCAAAGTGGGCGAGCCTGGCGAGCTCCTCGTGCAGGGACCAAACGTCATGCACGGCTACTTCAATCTCCCTGAGGCCACGGCCGCAGCGCTCCGCGACGGCTGGCTCCACACCGGCGACGTCGCGACAATGGACGAGGACGGCTACGTCTACATCGTTGACCGCATAAAAGACATGATCATCAGCATGGGCGAAAATATCTACCCGCGCGAAATAGAGGAACTCGTCTACGCGTTCCCCGGCATCCACGAGGCCGCCGTCATCGCCATAGAGGACAAGCTGCGCGGACAGGCCGGCTGCTGCTACTACTCCGTGCAGCCCGACAGCTACGTCGAAGTGCGCGCGCTCAAAAAATATCTCCAGCAGAACCTCGCGCTCTTCAAAATCCCGCGCGAATTCCGCCAGATAGACGAGCTGCCGAAGACAGCGACAGGCAAAATCGCAAAGCGCGAGCTCGAAAACATGTACAAGCAGGAAGCCAGCCGCAAATAAAGCTGATTAAATGAAGCAGGAGTACTGACGAGAGATTTTTCGCATTACAATGATATGCGGAAGAGCTACGCTCAGAGCCGCGACAAAGATATGCAGAAAAGATTCATCAACAGAGCTGCTGAAACCATCAATATTTCATAAAATGCAATATGCAAAAAACAGCCTTCCAATCATAAAAAGAAGGCTGTTTTTTTGTGATAAATTCATTGACTAATGTAAATCTGTAAACTATAATAACTTTGTTGGTGGACTTTCGCTGATTGCAGCATGACAATCAAAGCATGACAATCAAGGCACAACAATCACAGCTCGACAATCAAAAAAATCCACCCGATCCTTTTATAATTTTTAGGAGGGGTATCTATGTTTTTTGGTAAGAAGGCAAAGAAATTTGCTGGTGCCATCCTCGGCGCGCTGATGCTCGGCGGCGTGCTCACAGGATGCGGCGGCGGCTCAGGCTCGAGCTCCGGCGGCAAAGACGCGGCTGACATCAAAGTCGGCGCGAACTTCGAGATGACAGGCAACGTCGCCAACTACGGCAACGCGACATACGAAGGTCTCGCGCTCGCCATCGACGAAGTCAATGCCGCAGGCGGCGTGAACGGCAAGAAAATCACGCTCGTAAAGGCAGACTCCAAGTCCGAGGCCTCCGAGGCAGCGAACGCCGCGACGAAGCTCATCTCCGATGACAAAGTCAAAGTGCTCGTCGGTCCTGCGACGACCGGCAGCGTGCTCGCCGAGGTCCGCATAGCGACAGACGCGAAGATCCCTATCATTGCGCCATGCGCGACGAGCCCGAAAGTCACCGTCGAGGACGGCAAAGTCCAGCCATACGTCTTCCGCAGCTGCTTCATCGACCCGCAGCAGGGCAGCGTCATGGCGAAATTCGCACAGGACAACCTCAAAGCAAAGACCGCTGTCGTCTACGTTGACTCCAGCTCCGACTACTCCAAGAGTCTCGGCCAGGTCTTCAAGCAGAAATTCGAAGAGGCCGGCGGCAAGGTGCTGATGGAAGAGGCATTCCTCCAGAAAGACCAGGACTTCAAAGCAACGCTCACAAAGCTCAAGACCGCAAATGCTGACGTCATGTTCGTTCCTGCGTACTACGAGGAAGTCGGCAAGATCGTGAAGCAGGCACGTGAGATTGGCATCACGACGCCAATCCTCGGCACCGACGGCTGGGATGATCCAAAAGTTGCCGACATCGCCGGCAAGGATGCCCTCAACAAGACATACTTCTCCACGCACTACTCCGACAAGGACGAGAGCGTAAAGCCGTTCATCGACGCATTCAACAAGAAATATGGCCATGCTCCAAACGTCTTCGCAGCGCTCGGCTATGACGCCGGCAAGATGCTCATCGACGCCATCAAGCGCGCTGGCTCCGACGATCCTGCCAAGATCACCAAGACCCTCGCTGAGACGAAAGACCTCAAGGCCGGCACTGGCACCCTCACCATGGACAAGAACCACAACCCAATCAAGCAGGCCGTCATCCTCGAGAACAAAGACGGTGACCGCGTGATGGTTGCGAAGATCATGCCGGAATAAATCATATTGACAACGGCGCAACATAAATAGTATACTATTTACCGTTGACGCGAGACGTGCCACCGACGTGGCGGCACAAGCATCACATGAGTCGCCGGAGTGGCGGAATTGGCAGACGCACTTGACTCAAAATCAAGCGGTGTAACAGCCGTGCCGGTTCAAGTCCGGCCTTCGGCACCATAGAAAAATCAAGGCTTTCAGGGAATTCCCTGAAAGCCTTTTTTGTTTGCTTCTGCGTTTGTTACTTATAGTTGTTACTTATGAGCACTTTCAGCGAATATGAATTCTAAAATCGGCTCGCTATAACAGCATCCAACCTTATTGCTGCGAATTACCGACTACACTACAAAAGCATCACGTCTTAAGCTATCCCATCTGCGACGAAATCAACGCCTGCTGCAAGTCGTTTTCGTCCTCGCTCTCCATGATTCCGTAGAGCGTCACGTCCTATTCTTTGCTTCAATCCACTTCCATTTCTTTGAGAAAGCTTATGATTTTGCGAAATGCGTCATCTGATGACATCTCATTCCAGTTTTTTCGCGATGTTGCGAGACGCTGCCGATAGCGTTTGTCGCTGAACGTCATTTCAAGGCGGCGAACGATGTCCGCAACGGTGTGTTCCCGCATGTCTCCCTTTCCAAAGATATAGAAGTCAAAACAGTGCTGGAGACGATTTTTGTCAACAACATCGACAAGATAGCTTAAGTCGAACACATCCTTGAACCGTGTAGAGAATGGGCCAAATTTCAAAAGTGATTTCAGCTTCTCCGTGAGCATCTGCTCCTTTGAATTGATGAGCAAGCTGGCACCGTCGTCATCCATGCAGACATCGAAGCAGTATTCGTCCTGCTCAATGTTGAAATCCTTGTGAACGCCGAAATCGATTTTCGTCTTGATGGAATTTCCCTCGCTGTCATGGATGATGACATAAACACGTTTTCCTTTATAGTCCTGCTGGCGAAGCGCTTCTATGCGCCCTGTTCGCTCAACGTGAAAATCCGAGTGCTTGTCTAGCTCCTGCAGAAAGCGGTCGATGGCAGCATCAGAAAGAGAATAGTGAATGAAGTCCATGTCAATATCCTGCGTTGCCCTGCGCACATCTTTGGTGATGCTCTGCATCACGACGCCACCCTTGACGGTTACATTCCGATGCAGCGCACTGTCTGAAATCGCCTTGAGCACGATGTCTTGGCAAAGCCTTGCCTGCGCATTCGCCTCGCCGTAGCCTTCCTGCCGAAGCATTGCGACCCATTCCGCCAAATTCGCCATCAGAAAACCTCCTGTTCCAAAATTTCCCGAATTTTGCCTGCCCGTGGGAATCGCATAAGGTATTCCTGCAAATTTGTTATGTCCAGTTCCTCCGCATGTGCGCGGTAGCGGCGCAGCACTTCCTTGTAGAAGTCGTATGGCAGCTTCGTCTTGTTTCGAGCAAGCTCTATCAGCATTCGCTCCTTGTCGTAGATGGGGACGGAAACGCCATCAATCTTGGCCGTTGTCTCACCAACATGAAGAATATGCGATGGGAGGAAATACTGATGCACGCGCGCATCGCGGATTTTTGCGTGGTCGGTGTCCGTCGCCAATGCGTAACGCTCGGGGATGTCATCCGTGAGGCCGTAATGGTAATAGGCACTCTCCATTGTCAGAATGGCGTTTGGGTATTTCTTAATGATGACGGCAATTTCCGGCACGATTTTCTGCGTCGCATAGATGCCTCGCTCCAGTTTGAACAGTTCCTTCCGCTTGAGTGCGGCGTTAATCTGATATGGGCTTTGGAAATGCTGCTCACATTCAGCGTAATTCATCAGCATGGTTTGCATCTCCTTTCGTTAGGTAAATATCCGTAAAAAATAAATTTTACGGATATTTACTTTAATTATATCACGCTTTTAAAAATTTGCTACAAACTTTTCCACATCAAAAAAAGAGCGGCTATGATGATTGCTCTTTTTTTACCCTCGTTGGGGGCAATTACCGCTGAGAGGGAAAAGCATACGTTGTCTGCGCATACAAAAAAGAACCAGCACATCCGCACCAGCTCTTTTCCTTCATTGAAAGCCTGTGAGGCGTACATTATCATGATGAATAGTGACGCTTTATGATATAATATGGGCAAAAAGGAAGTCATGAGCAGTCGATGATTTATCTGCTCAAAAATGGAGAGGGCATCAGCATGCGCGAAATCACAACATCGCTCTATACGTTCGAAGATTTAATAAAGGGCAACTGCATCTATGTCGATAAAACGAAATACATTTACCAGCTTTTAAAAAAGGCAAAGGCTCAAATTTTTTGCTCTCGGCCACGCCGCTTTGGCAAAAGTCTCACGATATCGACGCTCGAAGCGATATTCGAAGGCAAGCGCGAGCTTTTCAAGGGGCTCTATATAGACAGCACCGACTACGATTGGTCTGTGCATCCTATCATTCATATTGATTTTGCAAATGGGAACGTACAGACTTTGGAGCTATTAACACGCACCATTCTTGAAACAATGCAATCTACCGCACAATCCTATGGTGTGTCACTCCAAGAAGACGACCCGTCGCTTGCTTTCAAGGAGCTCATAAGAAAGCTCTACGACAAGACGGGCAAAGGCGTCGTGCTGCTCATAGATGAATACGACAAGCCTATCCTTGAGCATATAGGCAGCATGGAAGACGCCGAAAAGTACAGAGACTATATCGGCAACTTCTATCAGATAATCAAAGGCTCAGAGCGGTATCTGCGCTTCACATTCATCACGGGCGTCACAAAATTTGCCAAGGTGTCGATTTTCAGCAAGCTCAATAATCTCGATGACATTTCGATGAACCCATCCTATGGCACCATGTTTGGCTACACGCAGGATGAGCTCGAGTCATACTTCAAAGAATACATTGATAAAGCCGTTGATGATACAGGCATGAAACGTGATGAGCTGCTTGCTGAAATCAAAAATTGGTATGACGGGTTCAAATTCGCTGATAAATCGCTGTCCGTATATAATCCTGTATCCATTGGCAGCTTCTTCAACAACGGTTCTGATTTTGAAAATTATTGGTTTGCCACGGGGACGCCGACGTTTCTGATGAAACTCCTCCGAAGCAATCACATTGTATTGTCAGACCTTCCGAGGAGAACGCTAAACGGCACGTCTTTCAATACGTTCAATCTGACAGACCTCGCTCAGACGAGCCCCGACGACGAGCGCCTCACGCAGCTCCTCTATCAGACAGGATACCTCACGATTGACAAGCTCCTCTGGAGCAGCCCCGACAAGGTATATCAGCTCAAGTTCCCTAACTTTGAAGTGTCATATTCATTCGCTCAAAATCTGCTCTCAGAGTACGCGCCGAAAGCATCAGCCACAGACAACGTCACCAAAATACGCTTGGCAGCCATGGACGGCGATACGGAGGCCATGATAGAGCATCTCAAGGCTTTCTTCTCAGCATTGCCGTATGATATACAGGTCAAAGAGGAAAAGTACTACAAGTCAATCGTCTATACAATATTCAGAATGTGCAACATGAAGATGATGACGGAGGTCACGACAAGCATAGGACGCATTGACGGCGTACTTGATGCGGGAAAGCATCTCTACATCATAGAATTCAAGCTGAACAAGACAGCCGACGCCGCGCTCGAGCAGATCGACGAAAAGAAATACGCCGACAGCTTCATCATCCCTGCAAAAGAAAAAGGCCAAGTCATACACCAGCTCGGGATTAACTTCTCCTATGATGAGAAGACAAGGAATGTAAGTGACTGGAAGGAAGAAATCATAGGCAAATAAAGGCTTCCTTAATTTCCAGCTGACAACATTTTGACAACAAACCACATAAAACAGACAGGGACGGGCAGTGACAGGCAGGAAACATTATTCCTCTCCAGCCCAGTGATAGCAAGGCATTCAGGGATTTATAGGAATATATGAAGACAGCCTAAAATAGCTGACATAGAACTCAAAACCAAACGGTGTAAAAGCCGTGCCGATTCAAGTCCGGCCTTCGGCACCATAGTAAAATCAAGGCTTTCAGGGATTTCCCTGAAAGCCTTTTTTGTTTGCTTTTGCTAAAATTGACTTATTTTAGTGACTTATGAGTGTTTACAAAAATACGTTTCAGTGATTTTCTCTCTTTGAAAATTTTCCGTGGGGAACCGGGAAAATTTGATTTTTACCAATTTGCTATAATCAGCCATTACATATACAGCAGTTTTTATTCAGTAAAAAGATCGGCCGTCAGTTGTATAAATTTTGCCACATTCTGAATCGCATAAGCCAAAGAGAAGGAATAGAGAGAAGTTTGATTATTGAACGAATGGACATGCTCGTATATTTTAGCGCATGACGAGCATAATGATGTCAGCTTTTTATTCATTCAGCGGGCAATTTATTGTATAATATATGAAAGGATGTATTGCGGAGGACGAAAAAATGACGGTAAAGAGCACAATGCCAATCGGCGTGACGGACTTCAAGGAATTGCGGGAGAATTATTATCTCGTGGACAAGACCGATTTCATCAGACAGTTCATAGATGGCAGGAGTGCCGCGACGCTCATCACAAGGCCGCGTCGCTTTGGCAAGACGCTTTTCATGAGCATGATGGATTGGTTCTTTTCCATTGACAAAAAAGAGGCGAGTGAGCACCTCTTTGACGGCCTCGCGATAGATAGGGCTGGCGAGAAATACATGGCGCAGCGTGGCTCGCGGCCCGTAATTTCTTTTTCACTGAAGGGAATTGAGGGAAGCACATGGACGACGGCAAGAAATATTTTCTGCCGCCGAATTAGAGAACTTTATAAAAAATATTACTATTTATGGGAGAATAGCGACCTAAAGGATGACGACAAAACCTATGCCCAAAATATTGTAAATCTTAAGGGCGAGCCAGAGGACTACCTTGACAGTCTTAAAGATCTTTCGAGAATGCTCTTTGAGTACCACGGGATAAAGCCTGTTATGCTGATTGATGAGTATGATGCTCCGCTTCAGTACGCATACGACAACGGCTATTATGACGAAGCAGTAACATTTTTCCGCACGTGCTACAATTACGCGTTTAAGGACAATGAGTATCTCGATTTCGCCATCATCACAGGCGTGCTCCGTGTTGCCAAGGAAAGCATATTCAGCGGGCTCAACAGTCTCGATGTGTGCTCGGTCACGACGGACAAGTACACGGAAGCCTGCGGCTTTACGCCTGCCGAAGTGGAGAGCATGGCAAATGAGCTTGGCTTTGCTGACAAGCTGCCCGAAATAAAAGAGTGGTATGACGGCTATCACTTCTCTCAAAGCGACATCTACAATCCGTGGTCTGTCATTAACTACGTCGACAAAAAATTCACGCCGCAGCCATACTGGATAAATACTTCGTCGAATGGCATACTGGAAAAGTTGCTAAGCCACGCGGACAAAGAGCGCTTTGATGAGCTTGATGGACTCATCAAAGGTGAGCCAATCTGCACCGTCCTTAACGAGGGAATAATGTATGAAAGCATCGGAAGGAATGCTGAAGACCTGTACAATATGCTCCTTACATCAGGCTATCTGACAATAGAAAAAAATAGCGGACAGCTTGATCGCAGACCTGTTGACATGATTATTCCGAACAAAGAGATATGCATGGTGTATGCTGATGAAATACTTAGATCATTGATGCCAACATCAGGAGTCGGACTTTCGTTGATGATGCTTGAGTATATGCTCAGAGGAAATGCAGAGAAGTTTGAGTCATCATTGAAGAAAATAGTTGAACAAATAGCGAGCACTTTTGACACGGCCAAGGACAAGCAGGAAATATTTTATCACGGGCTCATGCTTGGCTTCACGGCGACGCTTCACGGCAACGGCTATCAAGTGAAGTCCGAAGGTGAAGCTGGCTATGGCAGATTTGACGTCGCGATTTTCCCTCTCGACAATAAAAACCCCGGCGTGATACTGGAATTCAAGGTAGCCGACGATGAGAAAAGCCTCGAAAAAGCTGCCGAGGATGCGAAAAATCAAATCAACGACAAAGGATACATCGCGGAATTCGACAGCAGAGGCGTGAGAAATGTTTGGAAATATGGCATCGCCTTCTGCGGGAAGAACGTACTGATGAGATAACATATTAAAAAGGCATTCGAAGAAAAATTCCCCGAATGCCTTTTTTGTATGCCACTTTATTTTACGCGCTCATCATAATTTTCTCATACGCACGCCCATCGCAATCGCGCCGACGAGGTAAACGAGTGGAAGCGTGAGGGCGATAAGACCGATGATGTTGCCGATGCCGCCCCAGATTGGTGCTGTCATGCCGATGATGATGAGCACGGCGAATGTGATGGGCACTTTCCATATCGGCGCTTTGAAGTCTGGCACGAATCGGCCAGCAGATTTGTTCACTGTATTTTTCCAACGTGTCGAGTGAACCATGAGTCCGCTCACAATCATGATGACGGTGAAGATGAGGTAGACAGCCCATATAATTTTCTGAATGAAGAGGTCGTGACTGTGTATGTGGAGGTTGAGCGCAGATGAAGCGAGCTTTATCCACGCAGGCATCGGCGCGAGGTACGGCGCCGCGCTAGTCGATGCGTCCTTCGGCACGAATACCATTTCGCCGAGCATGAAGTTCGTCATTTTCTTTGGTGGCTCTGTCATCTGCACAATGTAGAAGTCGTCACCCGCGGACGGCATAAGCACGGATATGGCCACCATGTCCGGGTGCTCCGCCCCAGCCCGCGCGAGCGCATCGGCCGCGCTGATGATGCGCGCCTCGTCCCCACCGTCCGCCCGCGCCGCTTCGTAATGCTCCGCGGCCATCACGGGCGCCGCCTCCCTGTAGTCGGCGACGCCCACGGAGTACGCGACGATCATGAGCGCCGACACAGAGAGGAGTCCCGCAAATGTCGCGGCCGCGACGGAAAATACCTTGTGCATGTCCGAGTAATAGAGCCGCGTCGATTGGCGGCGCATGATGCCGAAGCGCACGCCCTTCATCATGGGCGCGTAGATGAAAAATCCGCTGATGATGGCGATGATGGACAGGAAGCACATGAACGTGAGGAAATATCGACCCGCCACGCCGAGCCCGAGCTGCACATGAAGGATGTGAATCTTGAACATGATGTCCTTCACGAGCTTCGAGCGATATTTGCGCTCTTTGCGGCTCATCATGTCGCCCGTGCGCACGTCGTACATCACTTGCTCGCCGCCCATGCGGAGCTGCGCGGCCTCTGACTTGTTGCCGCTGCCAAGCCTAAAGTATATCGTGCCACTCCCCGCGTCTGGCGTCGCCGCGACGATTTGCTTGCCGCTGTATGCGGCGCCCACGCGCTCGAGGCCGTCTGTCAGCCCCTCCCATATTTCACCAATGGACATCGCGCCGTCAGTCGTCATCATGTTCATCGTGTTTGCCGCGTTTATCTCGCGTCTGAAAAGGAGCCCTATCCCCGTCACGGTGAGCAGCAACAAAAACACCGCGCAAATGAGGCTCACCCATCGATGAATTTTCAGCATTGTTTTCATGATTCATGTCACCTGTTTATCAGCTCGAAATGATAACAACCACATGAGTTTATGCCTATTGTCGAGGTGATGCCAGTCCAAAGTAACTTAGCAATTTCATATAGGCTCTTTGGCTGGCTCCGAAGCGACATGTTTTCGCTTTTGCCGCGAGGAAGCCAGCCTTAGAGCCTGTCGAAATTGCGCAGTGGATGAGGACTGGCATCACCGAGTTATTTTCCATCTATTTTTTACAACCCTATCCCTTTATCGCCTCGGCGATGACGCGTTTCACGCTTGGTATGTCGAGCGGCTTCGTGACGTAATCCGTCATACCGACTTCTTTCGCTATCCGCTTCGCCTCTTCGTAGGCGTCGGCTGTCATCGCGATGATGGGTATCGTCCGCGCGTCGCTCCTGTCGAGCGCTCTGATGGCCTTCGTCGACTCGTAGCCGTTCATGACGGGCATCTGTATGTCCATCAAAATGATGGAGTAGTACCCGACGGGGGAGCGCTCGAACGCTTCCGCGGCGGCCTTGCCGTCCTCAGCCGCGTCAATGTCGAGCCCCATCTCCTCGAGTATGCGTGTCGCAATCTCGCGGTTGATCTCGTTGTCCTCGACGAGGAGCACGCGCCCCGTGAGGCTGAATTTTTCCTCGGGCTCCGCCGCGTCCTGCTTTTCCTCGACCTCGGCGGCGATTTTCGCGGGCAGCGTGACGGTAACCGTCGTGCCTATGCCGACCTTGCTCTCGACGTCAATCGTGCCGCCCATGAGCGTCACGAGTTTTTGCACGATGTAGAGGCCGAGCCCCGTGCCGCTGCCGAGGTCCTTGCGCGCGGGATTGTCCATGTCCTGCGCAAACGCGTCGAACATCTCATGCTGAAATTTCTCCGTCATGCCGATGCCGTTGTCCGTCACGGTGAGGCGGCATTGCGCGGTGCCGTCGCCCTTCGCATTTTCGTCAATATCTATCGAGACATCGCCGCCGCGCGGTGTGTAGTTCAGCGCGTTCATGATGATATTGAGACTCAGCTGGCGCAATCGATTGTGGTCCATGAGCACCGCCATGTCATCGCCGTGCTCTGCGAATGTGACGTTCAATCCCTTTTTCATCGCCTCGGCCTCGACGATGGGGCGTATCTCCTCGCCGTATTTTTTGAAATGATACGGCTCCGGCCTGAGATTCACCATGCCGCTGTTGATTTTCGAGACGTCGAGCACGTCGTCCATGAGGCTGTTGAGGTACGCGCTCGCGTTCATGATGTTCTTGAGGTCGTGCTCGAGCCTCGCCTTGTCATCCATGTCGCGCATCGCGAATTCCGTCATGCTCTTGACGGCGGCAAGCGGCGTCCTGATGTCGTGGCTGATGCGCGCGATGAAATTCGTCTTCGCCTCGCGCGCCGTCGCCGCCATTCCGAGCGCCGCGTCTATGCGCTTTTTGCTCTCCGCCGCCGCCGCGAGCCTCATGCGCGTCGCATCCGTGACGTCAATCTGCACGTAGAGAATCCACTCGTGCTCCGTGTCCATCCAGCTGTAACGCATGAGCTTCCACTGTGGCTCATCGCCCGGCTCGCTGCCGTTGACCTTCACGCGCGCCTGATACGAGCCGTGCGCCGCGAGCTCCGCGAGCACCGTCGTCGCCTTCGCGCTGTCATACATCTTCTCCTTGTAGTCCTCTGTCGCCCATTCACGCGACGCCGTACGGATGACATTGTCGTACGCCACGCCGTTCGTGACATCGCCGTACATCTTGCTCCAGTGGCTCGCGGGAATATTCACGCCGAAATAGCAATAGTACATCATGAGCGTATGAACATCGATGAGCGCCATGCACTCGAAATTGATGCCGAGAATGCGCTGTATTTTCTCCTCCGCCATTTCCCTGTCGCTGAAAATGGTGAGGTGACGCGTGCGCTCGCCCGCCTCGGAGAACAGCGAAAACGAGTCAATGAGCGAGATTTCAAACGTGACGCCATTCAGCGCATGCTCGCCCGCATTCGCCCGCTTTATGTCGGCGATGAGCGCCTCTATCTCGCTTGCGCTCTCGCACTGCTTCAGTATCGCGAATTCGCCGCCCGACAGCCGGCTTATCGACGCGGCCTGACCGCAGACGCGCTTTATGCTGTCCGCGACGATTTTTATGACATGCTCGCAAAATCTGCTGCCGTGGAGCCTTTCGAGCTCGTCGAGATTCGCGATGGAAATGCGGATATTCGCGAAATCCGTCTTGTGGAAATGGTACTCGTCCTCGTACATGAGATAGTCCGCCTGAAACCCGACGCTGTTCATGAGCCCCGTGAGCTCGTCGGCGCGGCTGCTGCGCGTGATGATTTCCTTCTCGCTCGCCGTGAGCGTCTTGTTCGAGTTGTCGCGAAAATACCCCATGAGCCCGATTATGTGGCCGTCTCGGTCGCGCACTGGCATCTTTGACGCGATGATGTCGTGCACGCGGCCGCGCGCAATGCACGTGCCGTTGACATTGATCGACACCTCGCCGTCACGCAGCACGCGCAGTTCCTCGTCCCTGTACTTGCCGGGGCGCACATGCCAGCCCATGTCCTCGTCCGTCTTGCCGAGGATGGCGTCGACGCTCGAAAATCCATAGTAATCGAGGAAAAACTGATTGCAGCCGATGAAACGCCGCTCGCTGTCCTTCCAAAACACACCGAACTGACTGCCATCTATGAACGCCTGCCAAAGCAGGCTGTTATAATCGAAATTCGGCGCGCGAGCGTGCCTTCTGATTTCGATTTCACGTTGTCCGTGGAAAATCCTCGAGAGAATTTTTCTTGCTCCTTCATGTCGTTCATCTCCCGTCACTGTATCAAAATTTTCGATTTCCAAAAATCATTTTCGCATTCTATTTTATAATAAATAATTTTTCTATTCAATAAATTTATCATAGATGAATGCTTTTCTTCGGCTCACTGAGCGTGATGTGGTCATAATCAATATTAACCCTCTCCGCCTCGCATTCGCTCGGCACCTCCCCCATTGGGGAGGCTGGCGTTACAGATGCTGAGATTATTTACATTTACTAAATCGATTTACATATGAAAGTGTGAAACCTTTACACTAGCTGAATTACCGACACATTAAAGTGTGGCGTCTTCTCTTCATTCGTTGGATTCTAGCGTGCAAACCTTCTCATCCTATGCCTCCCACTTTGGGGGAGGTGCCCCCGCAGGGGGCGGAGAGGGTCAGCTTCATCACACATCAAAAAAGCCTCAGCGATTTCTCGCTGAGGCTCGTTTTGTTTATTCAGTTCATTCAGCTGCCGCTGTCAATCAGAACATATCCTTGTGCACGATGATGGTCTGGTCGCGATTTGCGCCGACGGAGACGATGCCGAGCTCTATGCCCGTGACTTCGCTGAGGCGCTCGAGGTAGACGCGCGCTTCTTTCGGGAGCTTGTCGTACTCGCGAATGTCGGAGATCGGCGTCTTCCAGCCTTTGAATGTCTCATAGACCGGCTCGACTTCTTCGAGAACGTCGAGGCTTGCCGGCATTTCGTTGAGTATCTCGCCCTTGTATTTGTACGCGGTGCACATCTTTATCTCGTCAAATCCGTCGAGGATGTCGAGGCGCGTGATGGCCATGTAGTTTATGCCGCTGAGCATGCCCGCATAGCGCACGACGTGAGCGTCAAGCCAGCCCGTGCGACGTGGGCGCCCCGTGACGGTGCCGTACTCGTGGCCGGCCTCGCGGAGCTTCTCGCCCGCTTCGTTGAGCTGCTCCGTCGGGAATGGGCCCGCGCCGACGCGCGTGCAGTACGCCTTGACGACGCCGACGACGTTCTTTATCTTGTTCGGCGCAACGCCAGCGCCGACGCCGACGCCGCCCGAGACCGGATGCGACGATGTGACGTACGGATATGTGCCATAGTCGATGTCGAGCATCGTGGCCTGTGCGCCCTCGAACAGCACTTTCTTGCCCGCCGCAAGCTCGTCGTTCAGAAGATAAATCGTATCGCAGACGTATGGGCGCAGCCTATCAGCGTAGCCCTCGTACTCTTTGAGGATTGTGTCATAGTCGAGCGGCTCATGCTTGTAGAGGCGCTCGAGCTCTATGTTCTTGACCGTGAGATTCTCTTTGAGCTTCTGCGCGAATACCTCTTTGTCCATGAGGTCGCAGACGCGAATGCCGACGCGCTTCGCCTTGTCCTGATAGCATGGGCCGATGCCGCGCTTCGTCGTGCCGATTTTGCTCTTGCCGCGCAGCTCCTCGCCGAGACCGTCCATGAGGCTGTGATACGGCAGCACCACATGCGCGCGGTTCGAGAGGCGGATGCCCGAGACATCGATGCCGCGCTCCGTCATCGCGTCCATCTCCTGGAGCATGACCTTCGGGTCGACGACGACGCCGTTGCCGATGACGCAGAGCGTGCCCTTGTAGAGTATGCCCGACGGCAGGAGGCGGAGCTTGTACTCGTCGCCGTTCACCGTGACCGTGTGGCCGGCATTGCTGCCGCCCATGTAGCGCACGACGGTGTCCGCCTGCTGCGCGAGGTAATCGACGATTTTGCCTTTGCCCTCGTCGCCCCACTGGCTTCCCATTACTACAACTGCTGACATATAAAACAACTCCCTTGCGAAATTTCTTGTTCCTTTAGAGTCCGAAGCGTGCGAATATCATGTCCACGTTGCGAAGGAAATAATTGTAATCGAAGCACTCGTCTATTTCCGACTTCGAAAGATACTTCGTGATGTCTGGGTCTTTCTCGACATTCGTGCGGAAATCCTCGCCCTCGAGCCACCTCTTCATCGCGTTGCGCTGCACCCATTTGTATGCGTCCTCGCGCAGCACGCCCTTGCCGACGATGGCGAGCAGGATGCGCTGGCTGTAGATGAGGCCGCCCGTCTTGTTGAGATTTGCCATCATCGCGTCCGGATAGACGAGCAACTTGTCGATGATGTCCGTGAATTTCCTCACGCAATAATCAACGTTGATTGTGCTGTCGGGGAGAATCACGCGCTCAACGGAGCTGTGCGAAATGTCGCGCTCATGCCAGAGCGTTATGTCCTCCATCGAGGCAAGCGCGTTGCCGCGAACGAGGCGCGCCATGCCCGATATGCGCTCGCACGTGATAGGGTTCCTCTTGTGAGGCATCGCGGACGAGCCCTTCTGCCCCGGCGCGAAGTACTCCTCAGCCTCACGGATGTCCGTGCGCTGGAGATTTCTGACCTCCGTCGCGAATTTCTCAAACGAGCTCGCGACGATGGCGAGCGTCGTCATGTACTCGGCGTGGCGGTCGCGCTGAATGACCTGCGTCGCGAGTCTCACAGGCGTGAGGCCGAGCTTCTTGCAGACCATTTCCTCTATGCGCGGGTCGATGTTCGAGTACGTGCCGACAGCGCCCGAGAGCTTGCCGACGGCGATGTTCTTCTTCGCGTGCTCGACGCGGTCTATGTCGCGCTCGACCTCAGCCATCCAGAGGAGCAGCTTGAGGCCGAACGTCATCGGCTCCGCGTGGATGCCGTGCGTCCTGCCGATGCACGGCGTGTGCTTGAACTCGACGGCGCGGCGCTTCAAGACCTCATGGAACTTCTTGAGATCGTCGATGATGATGTCCGCCGACTTCTTCAGCGTGAGGTCCTGCGCGGTGTCCTCGACGTCGCTCGACGTGAGGCCCTGATGAATATACTTTGAGTCCTCGCCGACATTCTCGGCGACATTTGTCAGGAATGCAATGAGGTCATGGTGCGTGACCTTCTCAATCTCAAGGATGCGGTCAACATCGAAGTCCGCCTTTGCGCGAATGTTCGCCGCCGCCTCCTTCGGTATCTTGCCGAGCTCCGCAGCAGCATCGCATGCGGCCATCTCGACCTCGAGGATCGTCTGCCACTTGTTGCGGTCAGACCACAGCGCGCCCATCTCTGGATTCGTGTAGCGCTTAATCATGGAATGTTTCCCCCTCATCTTTTTAGATAAAATATTTGGGTAATACACAACAAAGTTTCCAACATTACAATGATAGCAAGTTGCGCGGCGCGTGTCAATAATGTGAGGATATTGAAAAAAATTCCTTCTTATTATAGAATTAATTCATCAGAAAAGAGGAAATTTATTGAACGACAGATTTAACGATGACAAAAATTCAGCGATGTTCACGCGCCCGATGACGCGGCGTGTTTTCATAGGAGGAGCCATGCGCTCACTTTTATCTCTTTCGCTCGCGGGAATTCTCTCGCCAATAAAAAAAATATTCGCATCGCCCGCCATCGACGCGCGATACATCAGACAAATCGTCTCGGACGACGACACGACAGGCCGCACCATCATGTGGCATTCGTCGGGGCACTCGAGCGCGCTTCACCTCGATTGGCGTGAGCCCGACGCAAAAAGGGAGCACCGCGTCGACGCGACGGACGATTATTTCGTCGACGACGGCGAGTCAGTGTTCATCCACTCGTCATACATCAAGGGACTCAAGCCCGGCCACACGTACGAGTACGCCATCAGCACGGAGGGCGGCAAATCGCCGTGGTATACGTTCAGGACAGACGACGGCCAAAGCATGAAGGCCATCATACTCTCGGACTCTCAGTGCGCCGACGACTACGCGACGTGGAGCCGCACAGTGAGCGACGCCGTGAAGTACATGCCCGACGCCGACGCGCTCATGGTGCTCGGCGACCTCGTCGACAACGGCGAGGACAGCTACCAATGGCGACGATGGTTCGACATGCTCACGGGCATCGCCGAGCGCATGACGCTCGTGCCCGTCATGGGCAATCACGAATGCTACGACATTCATTGGGGCAATCGCATCCCCGCCGCGTATCTCAACTTCTTCGATGTGCCGGGCAATGGCAGCACGCGCTTCCCGCGCTACTACTATTCGTTTGACTACGGACCCATTCACTTCGTCGTGCTCAACAACTGCTTTGAGGAGCTCGACGCTCTGCGCGGCGGCCTGCTCGCTGAGGAAATGGAGTGGCTGCGCGCCGACCTCGACGAGACACAGCAGAAATGGCGCGTCGTGCTCATGCACCGCGACATCATCGACTACGACGCGAGCCCGCTCAAAATCGAGAGCTTCGCAAAAAAATTCGCGCCGATTTTCGAAGAAGGCCATGTCGATATCGTCATTGCGGCGCACATTCACTCATATCGTCGCCGCCCGCGGCTCAAAAATTTCCACAGAAACAAGGCGGGCATCATCTACATCAACGACGGCATCGCGGGCGACCAGCACCTCGTGCCGCCACTTTTCCCGTGGGACGAAGTCACCGCGCCGAAGCCCGAGACCACGAACTACATGACACTCGAGGCGACGATGGACGCGCTTCACTTCCAGTGCGTCGTCCCCGGCAAAGGCGTCGTCGATGACTTCACGGTAAAGAAATAAGGGTTTGGCGCAACATAGAAGTATCGCGACCCTCTCCGGCCCCTGCGGGGCCACCTCCCCCAGAGTGGGAGGCATAGTATGAGAGTCTTTTCGCTAAATCTAAACGATTGAATCGAATATTTTATACTTTCATTAATCGATAATTTTGCTAAAGCAAAAGGCTTCACGTTTTCGTGTGTAGATTTTTGGCTAGTGTAAATAATCTCAAACTCTGTAACGCCAGCCTCCCCTATGGGGGGTAAACATGCCAGTGGCATGTTTACGCGAGCGAATACGAGGCGGAGAGGGTCTGCTAGCAAATCAATTTAGCTATTGTAAATAATCTCAGACTCTGTAACGCCAGCCTCCCCCATGGGGGTAAACATGCCAGTGGCATGTTTGCGCGAGCGAATGCGAGGCGGCTGAGGGTTAGCAATAGCGAGACATACCATTTCAAGTACAACGTAGCGCAACAAAATCCAACCAAAGAGGTGTGCATGCATCATGGCGATGGAGCAGCAGAAAAAAATCGAATATCTGACGACTGCGGACAAATTTTTTCATCACGGCGATTTCCTCGCGATGAGAGCATGCGCGCGTGAGATACTGTCTCACGACCTCGACGATCTCGACGGGCTCGCGCTGCTCGCGCAGGCGTCGCTCTATCTCGGCGAGGAGGACTCGCTCGACACCATCATCACGCGCATCGCCGCCGCTGACCCGAGCAATCTGCGTATGCTGCTCGTCGCGGGCGAACGCGCCGCCAAAGCGTTTGACCTGCACGACGAGGTGACGCTGCTGCGTCGCGTCTGGTCCATCGGCGAGGAAATGACGGGCACGGTGCCGCCCTTCGTCACGTCGATACTCGAGCGCGCGGGGAGGCTCCTCGTCGATGCGTATTACCTACTCGCGAGGCCGCGCGAGGCGTCGGAGATGTGCTTTGCGCTCTCGGGACTCGTGCGCGACACGAGCGAAAAAGCATCGCTCTACGGCATGGGGCTTTTCCTCTCGAATTATCTCCCGCCCGACAAAAAATTCCTCGCGCGCCGCGAGGGCTACAACGCATTCTTCGGCGCGAAAGTCACGATGCCGCACACGCCGCCCGAAAACGGCCAGCTGCCGAACAGGAAAATCCGCGTCGGCTACATATCGCCCGATTTTCGCGAGCACGCCGTCGCGAGCTTCCTCTCGCCGTTCCTCTCCGCGTACTCGAAAAAAGACTTCAACGTCTACTGCTACCAAGCAGGGCGCACCGACCAAATCACGAAACGATTTAAGCGCCACGCCGTCTACTGGCGCGACGTCTCGCAGATGACGCCGCTCGAGGCCGCGCGCCAAATATTCAAAGACGGCATCGACATCCTCGTCGATTTCTCCGGCCACTCGCAGGGCTCGTGCCTGCCGATACTCTCGCAGCGCCCCGCGCCCGTGCAGATGACGGCCATCGGCGACATATACACGACGGGGCTCCACGAGGTAGACTACTTCCTCTCCGACATGACGTGCCTGCCGTCGACGCGCCCCGTGCACGGCTTCACCGAAAAAGTCGCACTGCTCCCCTACTGCCACCTCTGCTACGCGCCCGACATCGTCAAATCATTCCCTCCTGCGGCGAGCGAGCCTGCGACAAAGCGCAACGGCTACGTCACATTCGGCAGCTTCAACAATTTCAACAAAGTCGGCCACGAGACGCTGATGCTCTGGCGCGCCGTGCTCGAGATGGTGCCGTCGTCACGCCTCATCATCAAAGGGAAAATCGCGAGCACGACGGACGGCTGCGACGAGGCAAACGAAAGGTTTCGCAAAATCGGCATCGACCCCGCGCGCGTCGAGCTCAGGCCGTACAGCCCCGACTACCTCGAGCAATACGCCGACATCGACATCGCGCTCGACACGACGCCGTACTGCGGCGGGCTCACGACATGCGAGGCGCTCATGATGGGCGTGCCCGTCGTGACGCTCCGAGGCACGACACACGCCTCATCGTACGGCGCGACGATACTCGAGGCCGCAGGACTCCCCGAGCTCATCGCGCACACCGAGATGGAGTACGCGCGAAAAGCCGCGCGCATCGCGGGCTCGATGGAGATACTCGAGAAATTCCACTCGGGGCTCAGAGACGTGCTGCTCCATTCGCGCCTCATGAATCCCGCGCTCTACATGCACGACGTAGAGGAGCTGTATAAAAAATTATTGAGCGATTTCTGCGCGGGCAAATGACGCGCGACTGATTTAGACTTCAATTAATCAGCGTTTCCTTTACTCTAAAAAAATCATAGGCCTGTAATTCCCGAGGCGATGCCAGTCCGAAGAAACTTAGCAATTTTCTACAGGCTCTTTGGCTGGCTCCGAAGCGGCATGTCTTCGCTTTTGCCGCGAGGCAGCCAGCATTAGAGCCTGTCGAAATTGCGCAGTGAATGAGGACTGGCATCGCCGAGCCGCATTTCTTTACTCTTAAAAATTCATTAATTTGTATACATAAAATATTATTGCGCTTTTTATTTTGATTCGCTATAATGTGATTCGTTGATGATTCTGATTTTTCGATGAAGAAAGGACGTGAGCTTTTGGATACGAGCATGAGCATCGCAGCGCTCTCCGTCGACATGCACCAGGCGGAGAACATGCAGAACCTCGGCATCGCCGTGCTGAAAAAGGCAATGGACGCGAGCACCGAGGGCGTGGATGAGCTTTTGGACGTAGTATCGGGGAGCCTCGACCCTAATCTCGGCGGGAACATCGACGTGCTTGCCTAGCGGCAGGCGATCGGGGGAACGAGGAAAGGTACTGTTGTCGTAGTTTTCGGTAGGTTTCTCACAGGGCGCCGGACGATCGGAGCCTCAAAACCAGTTTGGGCAGGTGCCCAAAGAATCAATGCGAGGAGATTTTTTCATGGAGTATCAAGACAAGACATTAGTATGCAAGGACTGTGGCAAGGAGTTCATCTTCAGCGCAGGTGAGCAAGCTTTCTATGCTGAGAAGGGCTTCGAGAACGAGCCAGTCCGCTGCCGTGACTGCCGCGACAAACGCCGTCGTTCACGCGAGGGAGACCGTGAGCCACGCAAGATGTACACCGTCATCTGCGCGGAATGCGGCAAAGAGACACAGGTACCATTCGAGCCAAAGGATGACCGCCCAGTTTATTGCCGTGACTGCTTCAACAAGCGCCGCGGAAATCGCTGAGCTTTAATGAAAGCTATTAAGATACGTTAACCCGCAGGGGCGCAACGGCGCGTCCTCCTGATTTTTCGTCATGAGGGTGCAGCTGTGCGCCCCTGTTCAGTTATTCTAATCATTCACTAACCAAAGGAGAGATTGTGGAATGAAAAAAGTATTGCTGATTTGCATGGCTCTCATCATGTCCCTCTCAGTCCTCGTTGCGGGCTGCGGCGGCGGCAGTGAGAAAAAGGCCGACCAGAAAGCATCATCGACGGAGAAAGTGCTCCGCATCGGCACGAACGCCGACTTCGCACCGTTCGAGTTCCAGGACGTCGACGGCAAAAACTACGAGGGCTTCGACATGGACCTCATCCGCGCCGTCGCCAAAGAGATGGGCTACAAGGCTGACATCCAGAACATCAACTTCGACGGCCTCATCCCTGCGATGGAGTCCGGCAACCTCGATGTCATCATCTCCGGCATGACGATAAACGACGAGCGCAAGCAGAAAGTCGAGTTCTCTGACCCGTACTATAAATCTGGCCTCTCCATCGTCGTCAAGAAAGACAACAACGACATAAAGAAATTCACCGACCTCAAAGGCAAGAAAGTCGCTGTCCAGATTGGCACGACGAGCGCAAAAGAAGTCCACAAGATCGAGGGCGTCGAGGTCAAAGAGCTCAACAGCTCCGCTGACACATTCATGGAGCTCAAGGCCGGCGGCGTCGATGCAGTCGTCAACGACCGTCCTGTCAACGACACATACATCAAGACGACCGGCGGCGCAGACGTCAAGGCGCTCGACGAGCTCCTCACGAGCGAGGACTACGGCATAGCGATGTCCAAGAAGAATCCAGAGCTCGTCAAATCCGTCAACGCTGCCCTCAAGAAACTCCACGAGAACGGCGAGTACGACAAGATTTTCACGAAATGGTTCGGCGCTGCTCCGAAGAAATAATCAGAGCGCAAAGACAAGACACATAAACGCATAAAAAACCGACGCGATGAGATTCATCGCGTCGGTTTTTTGTTGTGGGGAAAAGGAGCGTCACAGACGTAAGATTATTCACATACGCCAATTCGATTCGTTAGTTGACCCTCTCCGCCTCGCATTCGCTCGGCACCTCCCCCATTGGGGAGGCTACCTTCACAGACGCTAAAATTATTCACACTAGCTAAATCGATTCAGTAGTGAAATTGAAACTTCGTATTCCCATTGTAATCGAAAACGTGTAGCTTGCACACACGTAAAGCAAAGACTATCTTTCACTTTTCATCATATCGTAGAGCATCGCTTTCGCTATGCCTCCCACTCTGGGGGAGGTGGCCCCGCAGGGGCCGGAGAGGGTTCGCTTTTCCCTAAAAAAATCTCC
The DNA here is from genome assembly GCA_900314765.1 of uncultured Selenomonadales bacterium. Lineage (GTDB taxonomy): Bacteria > Bacillota > Negativicutes > Selenomonadales > Selenomonadaceae > RUG024. Next base: position 36,078 of record OMWN01000075.1, read on the forward strand.
TCTCATCGCCTCAAAATCGCGAACAAATTATCTCATCTCTCCATTCATCAAACGATTAGACATAAAAATCAACGATTAAACAGAAATTCACCAAAAATTTTTTGAATGTGTTAAAATGAATTCACGCAAAGAAGTGTAATGCGTATCTATCTATGGTATACAGGCTTTCAAGGATGAATCGGATAAATTCAAGGGGGAATGGCCATGACGAATCAGCGAACATATTAACCCCCGTCACTCGCTCGCTTTCGCTCGCGGGTGACTCCGACAGCGACGTCGCGCGCCTCTCGCCGCGCTCATCGCTCTCTCTTCGCCCCCGTCGCCCGCTCGCATTCGCTCGCGGGTGACTCCAACAGCGACACCGCGCGGCTCTCGCCGCGCTCGTCGCACTCATCACGCTCGTCGCTTTCATCACTTTCGTCGCGCTTGTCGCGCTCTCCACACTCTTCGCTCTCATCTCATTCATCGCATGGCGTAAATCTTTTTTCTCTCTTCGTACGATGGATGGGTGCGGGAGTCGTCGGGGATGCCGGCGGCTTCGAGGTGATCCCAAAGCCCTACGGCGACGGCGGGCGCGATGCCCGCGCGCGGCAGGAGCGCCGCCGCCCACTGGTCGGCCTCGCGCTCTTCGTGGAGTCCGAGGTCTGCGTGCATCGCGGCGTCGACGAAGGCTCTCGCGCCGTCGTCGATGTCTTTCGCCCGCGCCGCGCGCCGCGCGAGGTAGGCCGCGCGCAGGCTGCGGCGGATGCCGCGCACGGGGTGAGCGAGCGCGAGGTGGCCGAGCTCGTGCGCGAGGAGCACGGAGAGCTCGCCGTCGTCGGTGACGAGCGCGAGCATGCCGCGATGCACGACGACGAGCCCCGGCAGGGCGTAGGCATTCACGTCATCGCGCGACGTCACGACGACGAGCGGCTGCTCCATCTGCGCGGCCCGTGTGAGCGGCAAAAGCAGCCGCTCGACGCGCGCCCGACCCGCGCCGCCATCGTCATCATTCGCCGCGCCGAAGCGCGCCTCGACGGCTCTGACATACGCCGCGCGCCCGTCCTCCGTGTCAGTATAGCGCGCGACAGCGGCATCGAGCGACGATGATGCAGACACCTGCGCGCTCGCCATCAAAATGGCGACGACCATCAAAATCAATCGTATCGGATGCATCGGACATCCCCCCTTCTGTTCTTTGGGAAACACTGCTTAAACTGATCAGCGTTTCCTTCATTCTACGAAAAATGTTCGTCATAATCAATGCGCCATCGCCGTTTTTTGTATTTCATGCCCCAAAAATGCATTTCATGCCACTTTTGCGCAGCGCTCGGCTGATTTGTGATATGATGGCCATGCAAAGGAAAAGAAATGACTGACCGCATCAATACGCGAGTCATACAGAAAGAAAGGTGTTTTATATGAAAAAGTGGAGGTCACAAAAGAAAAATCGCCGTCTGGCGCTGCTCGTCGCGGGCACGCTCAGCCTGACGGCCGCGCTCACGTTCTGCCCCCCGTCGTGGACATGCGCGCTGCCGGTGTGGAAATCGGCAGCAGCATCGCCTATGCGGCGGATGTCACATACGAACTGGTGAAGGCTTCGGCGCTGAATAGCACGACATTCACTGCGGGTCAGAGCTACAAAGTGGTCAACGACGCTGGCAAGGAACTTGCTCGCTTCACGACGGTGGAGGTATATGGGCGGGCGAATGGGAAATATAGTGAGAATCCTATCGAAACAGAACTCACCTATGACCCGTCCGCTGGGAAGATTACCTTAACCAAGGGGGCCGTCGAAAACTTGACAATTTCCGCGAACACGGAAGTAATGTATGATAAATCCTCCGGGGGATTCACCGCGGATGATAAAGAGCACGGTTATATAAATGCAAAAAGTGTCATTGGGAATGTCACGCTCGAAGGCGGCGGGGCAACGTATTCGACAAACATCGGCAGTTCTGGCTATCATATTGTAGCTGCGACGGCGGAGGGCAGCACGGGAACCTTAACGTATCAAAAGGATGGGAGTCAAGTGGCGGTGTACAAGTGTACGGGGGGCACGAAAATTTCCGCTATCGATTCTACGAATGCTTCCAGCTTCCAGCACATTTCCGGGACTTCGGACGGGGGTGTGATAGATATCAGCGGGATTGCTGGCGACGGGAATACGTATAAGCTGACAATTCAGGGCGGCACCACCGTCGATACGGGCCAAGCCAAGATCACGACCCCTGCGTATGGAAGGTGCGATCTTTCTCTTCAAAAGGATACGACCATCATGGGTGACGGAGCTTATGACGACATCAAGAAATCGGAAGTTGGAACAGGCACGCTGAAATTCAAGGATCAGGTAAGCATAACGGTAAACAACCTCGCGGCGGATACGCTCAATGTATTTGAAATCAAGGCTAATAACCTCACCGTGGGCACGCTCATTACAGGGTCTGAACATGGAGCTACCGTGGAGGACACCCTCACGGTGGAACATGCTGTCGACCAGCTTGGCGACCTCATAGCTGGCACCATCATAGGAGGAGGCGACATCAAAACGACGGGGGGGGTATATCAATGTGACGAAGGGCGACCTCGTGGCGGGAAATGTCTACACGGTACAAACCCTCAATGTGAAGGGCGATGTCATCGCAACGGGCAACGTCTCTGCGACGCTTGGTATTAAGGCAAACTCCATCAATGCAACGGGAAATGTCACTTCGAGCGCGAGAAATGTTGAAGTGACCGGCAACCTCACGGCGAAGAATGTCGAGGCGGGCACCACCCTCACGGCGGCATCCATCAACGCATCGGGCAAGGTCTCTGCAAAAGAGAATATTACGGTGACAGGTAACCTTAAGGCGAATGAGGTCGAGCTCGCAAAGACCGAGAATGGAGATGGAGTCATCAAAGCCGACTCCATCACAGCAACAGGCAATGTCTCTGCAAATAATAATAAAATCAATGTAACAAACGACCTCACAGCGAAGGACGTCTCGGGGAAAGCCGTCACGGCGGACTCCATCAGCGCAACGGGCAACGTCACGGCGAGCAATGGCGATGTCAACGTGACGAACAACCTCACAGCGAAGGATGTCTCAGGCAAAAACGTCACGGCGAACAACATCACGGCGGACACGGTCACTGCGAGCGAGCGCGTCAGCGTGGCGGACACGCTTTCTGTCACAAAATCGCTGAATGCATCGGAAGCCACCGCCTCGACCGTCATCCTTTCCAAAGGCGCGACGGCGACAGGCAATATCACGACGGATACGCTGCAAGTCGATCCGTCGACCGCAGCCACCGCACTCGCGAACACGACCGTGAAGGCAGCGACGGCCGGCAGCACGATCAATATCGCGGATGCGGACGGATTTGCCATCACGAACCAGAACCTCCTCGCGTCCATCGCGGCGGCGGCCGGCCTCCAGTCGGGCAGCTATATCTCCGTGATCACGGATTTTGGAAAACAGAACATCCCGGGGATGATTGACAGGATTGGCACGTGGAATCCCTTTGAAGAAAAACTCTTTGACATCGCGAGCCTGGGAGACCTCCCGGAAGCTGACATAGCGAAATGGAGAGCGCAGTTCGCGCAGGCGTACCGCGAGAGCGAGCCGGTGCACGACCTCGTCAACGCCACGGCGAATGCAGGCGCAGTGACGACGCAGGCCATCTCGGGCGCGTTCACGCTCGGCGCGGCGTCGCGCACGGCCGACCTGCGCGCGGGCGCCCCGGCCTCGGCTGTCATCGACAATGGCGGCGCAGAGAGCGACACCAGCAGCCTCTGGGTCTCCATCAAGGGCGGCAAGACGACAGTCGACGGCGGCGACTACGCCGACACGCGCGTCCGCGTCACGACGTATCAGGCGGGCTATGACTTCAGGCTCAGCGATGCCGACTACCTCGGCGTCTATCTCGGCACCGCCACAGGCTACGCGCAGACCGATGGCCGCTACAGCAAGCGCATCGACATAAAGCACGCGTGGAACTATGGGCTCTACGGCACGCACGAGTTCGGCGGCGGCCGCTACCTCGACTACATGCTGCAGGGCGGCAAATTCGACAACAAAATCGAGGGCCACGACACGTGGGGCACGAAGAGCTTCGGCGGCGTCATCGGCTACGGCTGGAAATATCGCACGCAAAGCAAGCAGCACGAACTCACGTGGAACCCGTACGTCCGCTTCAAGTACGACCACATCAAGATGGACGACCGCACATTCGCGGGCAACAAGGTCACGACCGACGACGAGAACGCCCTCTCCATGAAGCTCGGCCTGGACGTCTCCACCGACTTCGGCCTCTACGGCGGCATCGCCTACAGCCGCGGCCTCTCGGGCTCACTCTCATCCTACGTCAACTCGTTCGCCATGCCCTCCTCCGACTTCGATGACAACGTCATCTATCTGAACCTCGGCTACAAAGGCTACGTGAACGAAAACACCATGTTCAACCTCAACTTTGAGAAAACATTCTGCGACTACGACGGCTGGACCGCCGAAGCCCGCGTCGACTTCCTGTTCTGAGGAAGAAATAGGATATGAATGAAAATAGAGCTGTTGCGGCTTGCAACAGCTCTATTTTTGTGTGAGGGGTAATAGACGACCCTCTCCGCCTCGCATTCGCTCGCGTAAACATTCCACTGGCATGTTTACCCCCCCAAAGTGTGAGGCTGGCGTTACAGAGTCTGCGATTATTTACGCTAGCTAAAACGATTCATTAGCAGACCCTCTCCGCCTCGCATTCGCTCGGCACCTCCCCCATTGGGGAGGCTACCTTTACGGAAGCTGTGATTATCTACATAAGCTAAAAAGATTCATTAGGCAAAACACAATTTCACAATCCAAGAGTAATAGAAAGCGTGTAGCTTGCTCCCGCGTAAAGCAAAAGACTATCGTTCACTTTCAATCATATCGTAAAGCACCGCTTTCGCTATGCCTCCCACTCTGGGGGAGGTGGCCCCGCAGGGGCCGGAGAGGGTCGTGAAAAGACTTTCATTTCACATCAAGCGTATCGTTTGAATTCCATCATTCACTTTTCCCCATCATCAAAACTCTTGACGAAACGCTTCTTTCGTGCAATAATACGTGTGATAAATCATGCAAAGACGCAGACATTTAGTGTCGGCGTCTTTTATTTTTTATTAAGATTTGCTATAATAATAAACATTCATGTGAGTGCATAAAGTTTCACAAGAGAAAGGGTGTTAATATGGAATTTAATTTTGACCTCGCGCTGAGATCGATGCCGCTGCTTTTGATGGGCGCCGTGGTCACAGTGAAGATAACGGCGCTTTCTGTCGCGCTCGGCATCGTGATTGGTCTTTTTGTCGGCATCGCGCGCATTTCGTCGATACGCATCATCCGCATTCTCGCGGCGATTTATGTGGATTTCCTGCGCGGCACGCCACTCCTCGTTCAGATTTTCCTCATTTATTTCGCGCTGCCTGTGGTGACGGGCATCCACATGGACCCGTTCATCGCGGCCATCGCGTCGTGCAGTATCAATTCGGGCGCGTATGTCGCTGAGATTTTCCGCGCTGGCATACAGTCGATAGACGAGGGGCAGATGGAGGCAGGCCGCTCGCTCGGCATGACGTGGGCGCAGACGATGCGCTACATCATCGTGCCGCAGGCTTTCAAGCGCGTCATCCCGCCGCTCGGCAACGAGTTCATCGCACTGCTGAAGGACTCGTCGCTCGTGTCGGTCATCGGCTTTGAGGAGCTCACGCGCCGTGGCCAGCTCGTCATCGCGAGGACGTACGGCTCGCTCGAGATATGGGTCTGCGTCGCGCTCATTTACCTCGCCATGACAATCACGATTTCGCGCTTCGTGGCGTACCTCGAGAGGAGGAACAAGACAGTTGATAATAGAGATTAAGGGACTCAAGAAGGCATTCGGCGACAATGAAGTGCTCCACGGCGTTGACCTCTCGGTGAAGGAGAAGGAGGTCGTCGTCATCATCGGGCCGTCGGGCAGCGGCAAATCGACGCTGCTCAGGTGCATAAATTATCTCGAGAAGCCGACGGGCGGCTCGGTCACGGTCGACGGCATCAATCTTGACAGCGACGCCAATATAAACAAGGTGCGTGAGGAGGTCGGCATGGTCTTCCAGCGCTTCAATCTGTTCCCGCACATGACGGTGCTCAAAAACATCACGCTCGCGCCGATGAAGGTAAAGCACATAGCGCAGGACGAGGCGGAGGAGATGGCGCGAAAGCTCCTCGAGCGCGTCGGGCTCAAGGACAAAATCGACGCGTACCCCGAGCAGCTCTCGGGCGGCCAGCAGCAACGCGTGGCCATCGCGCGCGCGCTCGCGATGAAGCCGAAAATCATGCTTTTCGATGAGCCGACGAGCGCGCTCGACCCGGAGATGGTCAAAGAGGTGCTGAACGTCATGAAGGCGCTCGCCGAGGGCGGCATGACGATGGTCGTCGTGACGCACGAGATGGGATTTGCGCGCGAGGTCGGCGACAGGGTGCTGTTCGTCGACGACGGCATGATTGTGGAGCAAGGCACGCCGGACGATGTGTTCAATCACCCGAAGGAATCGCGCACGAAGACGTTTTTGTCGCAGATTCTCTGATGGGAGCGTCGGGCAAGTTCTGATTTATTTTTATAATTTTGTGAAGACTAAACCCTCTCCGCCCCCTGCGGGGGCACCTCCCCCAGAGTGGGAGGCATAGCGAAAGCGATGCTTTACTATATGATTGATAGTGAACGATAGTCTTTCACTTTATGTGCGTGCAAGCTAAACAAAGTTGATTATTCAAAATTGTTAAATTGCGTTTTGTCTAACGAATCGATTTGGCGTATATAAATAATTTCAGCGTCTGTTACGCCAGCCTCCCCAATGGGGGGGTAAACATGCCAGTGGCATGTTTACGCGAGCGAATGCGAGGCGGAGAGGGTCTCACACTATCATTGCACTCGTCTAGAAGAGATGGGCACAAATTCGCAAACTTATCATTTTTTAATATTGACAGAAGTGTGCCTGACGGCTATAATAACATCTGTGACCTAGACAGGCCACGCCGAGTAACATGTTTTGTAGGAGGAATATTTAGTAATGACCGGAAAAGTAAAATGGTTCAGCGCAGAAAAAGGCTACGGATTCATTGAGAGAGAAGACGGTGGCGATGTGTTCGTTCACTTCTCAGCTATCCAGAGCGAGGGCTTCAAGACCCTGAACGAGGGCGAGGAAGTCGAGTTCGATATCGTTGAGGGTGCACGTGGCCCACAGGCTGCAAACGTCGTCAAAAAGTCTGCTTGATAGAGACGTAAAGAGATCGGCTGATGCGATTTGCATTGGCCGATTTTTATTTTACGGAGATACGCCGAAATAATCTGAAATATTCCTTCTTTCCTCGAAAAAAAAGAAGGAATTCTCAAACTTTTATAGAATATATACAGAGTAAGAGGATACAATAATCCAAAAAGATAGGAATGTTTCAGATTCCTTGATAATATCCAAAAAAGGGGGACTATCCTATGGCAACATTCACTGTAAGAGGGAAGAACATGGAAGTGACGCCTGCTCTGCGCGAATATGTCGAGAAGCGTGTCGGAAAGGTCACGAAATATTTCGAGCACGTCGGTGAGATCACCGTGCTTCTGACCGCTTCCAAAGGACGCCACATCGTCGAGGTGACCGTGCCGGTAGACAAGGGCGTGATACTGCGCGGCGAGGAGGCCACGATGGACATGTACACATCCATCGACCTCGTCGTTGACAAGCTCGAGCGTCAGATTCACAAGCATAAAACGAAGCTCCAGAAGCGTTTCCGTGGCGGCGGGTTCAAGTCCGAAATGGTCGCCGAGGAGGCGGGCCGCCCGCAGACGCATATCGACGAGTCGGCCGAGTACACTGTCGTCAAGACGAAGAGATTTGCCGTGAAGCCGATGGACGTGCAGGAAGCCATCATGCAGATGAACATGATAAACCACGACTTCTTCGTATTCAGAGACTCCGACACGGAGGAAGTCTCCGTCGTCTATCGCCGCACAGACGGCAACTACGGCCTCATCCAGCCAAACTGACGGGGAAAAAATCTAATGTAAGCTAAAACGAAAATCGCGACTGCGCAATCGCGCAATCGCGATTTTTTTGTTACGATTCTTCCAAAAGAAAATCAATGATATTTTTATGTATGATGCCGCCCCGACTCATATCTATCCTGTCGTTTGAGATGACCCACTTTGGATAGTTGTCGCCAATCATTTCGAGGTTGCCAAATTCGCGCGCCTCATCCTCATCGGTGATTGCGTACGCGACTTGTATGTAGATTTTCTCATTGCCGCGCCGCGCGATGAAGTCTATCTCGAGGTCGTCAAGCTTGCCGACCTGCATCTCGTAGCCGCGCGACATCATTTCGAGATAGACGACGTTCTCGAACAGCTTGCTGAGGTCGATTTTCTCGCTCGATTTCACGATGTTTCTTATGCCGAGGTCACCCGCATAGTATTTCTCGGTTGACGTCAAAATGTCCTTGCCCTTGATGTCATAGCGTGCCGCCGCGTGTATGATGAACGCTTCGCTCAGCCACGCGATGTAGTTCTGCACGGTCGGTGTCGTGATTTTTATGCCGCGCGAGACCATCGCGCCCGTGATTTTCCGCGCGGAAAATGGGTTGCCGATATTGTCGAGCATGAAAAGCGTGACGCGCCGCAGCGCTGAGACGTCTCTGATGCTGTGGCGACTGATGACGTCACGATTTGCCACGGCGTCGAACAAATCGAAAAGATACGACTCGACGGACTGCGCATCAGGCAGATAAAAGCGCTGCGGCATGCCGCCGTATTTGATGTAATCAGCGAAAAGCTCGTCGTCGCTCTTTGATGCGCCGATTTCACGTGTTATCTCCTTCGCCTCGGCAAACGAGAATGGGTAGACGCTGAACCGCACGTATCTGCCCGAGAGGTGCGAGGCGAGCTCATCCGCGAACAGCGTGGAATTCGAGCCCGTGATGTAGATGTCGCAGTCGATGTCAACGCGCAGTGAATTGACAATGAGCTGCCAATCCTTCACATCCTGCACCTCATCGAGCATGATGTACGTGCGTCCCTCAAACGCTTTCGATTGCTCGACGATGTAGTCATAGAGCGCGCCGCCCGCCGCGAGCCGCCGATATTTCATCGACTCCATGTTGATAGAGATGATGTTCTCGCGCTTGACGCCGCGCTTCATGATAATCTCCGCGACTTGGTGAAGCAACACGGTCTTCCCTGCGCGTCTGATGCCCGTGAGTACTTTTATCAAGTTCTTGTCGATGAAAGGAATGATTTTCTTCAAATATCTCGTGCGCGTAATCACCAAAATCGCCTCATTTTGTTCGTCTATATTTTACATTCTATCCTTATTCGATAATTTTGTAAAGTATAGCCACACACTTTTCCCGATTTCACCAAAAATATAAAATACATCCACACACAAAAAAGGCATCGCCATTTTTGACGATGCCTTTTCGTTTTGCGCTTATTTTACTCTTTTCAGCGTTGGTCTGCCGAACACGTCTTTTGGCGGGGCGCTTGTGACGAGCATTTTTGGCGGAGCTGCCTGCATGCCGATGTTCATGATGATGCCGATTGCCCAGAGGTTCGTCAATAGCGATGAGCCGCCGTAGCTGATAAATGGCAGCGGCACGCCGATGACAGGCATCCAGCCCGCGACCATGAACATGTTCGCGACGGCCTGTATAATGATGAGCGCCGTGAGTCCAAAGCCGAGCATTTGCCCGAGCGGGTCTTTCGCGGAGTTTGCGATTTTCACGCCGTAGTACGCGAACGCCGCGAACAGCGCGAGCACGATGATGACGCCGACGAAGCCGATTTCTTGGCTCCATATCGCGAACGCGAAATCCGTATGGCCTTCGGGCAAGTAGTTATATTTGCTGATGCCGACGCCGATGCCCATGCCGAAAAGCCCGCCCGAGCCAATCGCCGAGAGCGACTGCACGACTTGATAGCCCGTGTCCATCGGGTCGGACCACGGGTCGAGCATCGTGATGATGCGCTCCATTCGGTACGGTTGCAGAATACAGATGCCGATGACAGATAGAATGCCCACGACAATCAGACCTATCTTTTGTTTCTTTGGCATATTCGAGATGAGCAGCATGACCATCGGTATGCCCGCGACGATGGCCATTGTCGCGCCGTCCGGCTCGCGCTCGATGAGAAACGCCATCACGCCGTAGATGATAATCTGCTTGTGAAAAATCACCGCCGGTCGCCCCTTGCTCACGCGCGACGCAATGTACGAAGCCTCAACGAATATCGTCACGATTTTCGCGAACTCCGCCGGCTGCACGGTCATGAATTTGAGCGACAGCCAGCGCTGTGCGCCGTTGATGTACTCGCCGAATATGAGCACGAGGATGAGCCCCAAAATGACGGCGCCCGTGATGAAGAGCATCCAGTCGCGCCATTTGTGGTAGTCCACGCGCACGGCGAAGGCGAACACGAACAGCCCTATGAGGAGGTTGATGCCGTGCTTTTTTATGAAGAAATACGGCGAACCGTAGTTCGTGTCGGCGATGATGAAGCTCGAGCTGAAGACGTTGAGCGAGCCCACGATGATGAGGAGAATCACGATGCCCAAGAGCGCCTCGCGGTCATTCATCCAAAAATGACGCTTCGTCTCGAGTGTCTTCGCGTCATCCGCCGCAATCATGGGAATATCACCTCACAGCGATTGATTTTCTCGCCAAATCCCGAGAATTTGCGCTCGTACTCTGTCTCGATGTTGTCCTCGCGCGCCTCGGCGTGGAGGTCAAACGACACGTCCTCGACTCGTAGCCCCGCCGCCGCGAATTCCTCGAGCGACCAGTCAAAGAGCGGGCGATTGTCCGTCTTTAAATAAATCCTGCCGCCTGGCACGAGGAGCTCGCGATATTTCGCGAGGAACGTCCTGCCCGTGAGGCGCCGTTTTGCGTGGCGCTTTTTCGGCCACGGGTCGCAGAAATTGATGTAGAATCCCGTGACCTCGTGCGGCGCGAAAATCGTCTCTATGTTGTTGATGTCGAACACGAGCAGGCGCACATTCGTGAGCTTCGGCTCCGCCGCATCGATTTTCTTTGCGGCCGAGTAGAGGACATCCTGCTGCGCCTCGATGCCGATGAAGTTGTGCTCCGGCTCACGCGCGGCAAGCTGGCTGATGAAGTCGCCCTTGCCCGTCCCGAGCTCCACGAAAAGCGGCGCATCGCGATGGAACACCTCGCGCCAGTGGCCGCGCTCGCTTTCGCTCGCGGGCGCGTCCTTCGGGAACACGAACGGGAAATCGTGTATGGCTGTGTCAACCCAGGGCTTTCGACGTAGTCGCAATGATTATTTCTCCTTTTGTTATGAATTCGTGAAGACCCTCTCCGCCCCTACGGGGCACCTCCCCCAGAGTGGGAGGCAAAGTTCGAGCGCCTTTGCATCTAAAGTTGAGGGATTGAATAAAATTTCTCACGTTTTCATTAGTCGCTTATTAAGCTAATGTAAATAATTCTAGAATCTCTGACGCCAGCCTCCCCAATGGGGGAGGTGCCGAGCGAATGCGAGGCGGAGAGGGTTTGCACTAGTCAAGAAAACTGGACACAAATTTTCCCTCACTCATGGCTTTTCGAGGCCGAATTTTTTCAAATATCTGTAGAGCGTGACGCGCGAGACGCCCAAGAGGTTCGCGAGGCGGCTGACGTTGCCGCCCGCCGATTTCCACGCCTTGATGAATATCTCCTTGTCCTCTTTCCATTTGTTGTCGGGCCGCACGTCGCCCATGAGGTTGACGTCGCTCTTCTCGATGACGTCTTTCTGCGTGTTGAAAAACGCGTACTCGAGGACGCTCTGGAGCTGCTTTATGTTGCCCGGCCAATCGTACTCCGTGAGGAGCTTGACCGTCTCGGGCGCGACTTTCTTCGGCTCCATCTGATGCTGAGCGGCCAGCTCGTCGACGATGTGCGTGATGAGGTGCGGTATGTCCTCGCGGCGCGCGCGGAGTGGTGGCACTCTGATGACGCTCTTTGAGACGATGTCGTAGAGGTCGTGGTCAAACAGCCCACGCTCCGTGAGGCGCTTCAAGTCGCTGTCGCAGGCCGCGATGATGCGCACGTCTATCGGGCGCTCGACCGTCTCGTTTATGCGGCACGACGCGCCGCGCAGGAGATATTTCGCGAGCCGCGCGGCCATCGTCTTCGGCATTTTCTCGACCTCATCGAGGAACAGCGTGCCGCCCGACGCGAGCTCGAGGCGCCCCGGATGGCTCACATCAGAGCTCATGGCCACACCGAAAAGCTCCTGCTCCATGAGCTCGGGCGTCGCATCGCCGCAGCGGAGCGTGATGAGTGGCCCTGCCGCGCGCGGGCTCGCCTGATGTATGCCGTGCGCGAGACGCTGCTTTCCTGTGCCCGACTCGCCCTGTATCAAAAGGTGATGCCTGTTCTTCGCGACGCGCGCGGCCTTGTCCTTCATCGTGTGGAACGCCGCGCAGTCGCCGACCATCGAGTCGAGGCTGTACTTCGCTGTGTAGCCTGCGGCATGCGCCACGAGCGTCCTGAGGTCCTCTATCGGCATCGAGACGACGACGACGCTGGAGACGTTGTGCGACGAGTCACGCTCGAGCGGCACGACCGTCGTGATGTCCTCGTACGTCTTCGCCTGCGTGATCCACGTGACTTCCTTGTTGTGCGACGGCACACCGCCAAATCCCTTGTATATCGGCGTGTGACGATAGTTCAGCACGACGTCGTTCAAGTTCGGCATGCGTTCCTCGTCCTTTTTCGCGCCGATATTCTCAAGCCGCGAGTGGCCGAGCGAGTTCGCGTATGCGACATCGCCGCCCGGCATCACATGATACACAGCGAACGGCGTCGCGTCAAGTATGGCCTCCGCCGCACGGATGTGAAGGAGCTCCGTGAGATACGTCTCGAGCGACTGGCGCATCGTAAGGAGCATCGCGATGATGGCGTCCTGCTGGAGCGGCGTGCGCTCCACGGCGACGAGCGTTATCATGTATGAGAGCTCGCCCGCGACAAACACAGGCGCCGAGCACGCGTCGCCCTTCTGGCAGTCCTTGACCCACATCTCGGGGCCGAAAAGCCAAAACGGTGCCTCATGCTCGAGCGCGATGCTGATGCTCGACGTGCCGACCTCCTCGACGCCGACGCGCACGCCCTCTATCTCGCCCGCCGTCATCTCGAAATACGGCAGTGCGTAGCTTTTTATGACGACACACTCAGGGTCTAGGAGCAGCAGGCACAGATTATATTTCTGGAAAAATTCGCGCGTGTTCTCGACGATTTTCTCGAGGTGCTCGCTCGCGGCGCGGTGCTTTTCCTGGAGCGCATGGAACTCATCGCTCGTGAGCCGCTTCGTCGTGTCCATGTGCTCCGTCGGCGCGCCGAGCTCCTTGCTCTCCTTCCACGACTCCGCGACCCACGGATGGACATTCGGATCGATCTCGCCCTCCGCCAAAAACTTCTGATAGTAGCCCTCAAGCTTTTCCCTGCTCCGCTGCTCTCGAATCATTATCGTGTCTCCCCTCGTGTGGCAAATTATGCAAATCGCAAAATCGCTTTGCATTTCGGATATTTAGGAAATATTCTTCTTCCATGAAAACATTTCGTCAAAAAATGTTACACTATTTTTCATAATTCTTTCCTATTTTACTATTGATTTACGAATTTCGCAATCTTTTATTTTCGTTTAATGTGAAATTTATACTTGCTGATGAAAATTTATTCGCGCAAAACAATTCATTTTCACAAATTCATGAGAGAAACGCAAAACAATTCTCACACTAACGCAAAAATGTATGTTATAATAGTGAAGTTAACTTTGCCTTGCCATTTTTGCCGCATCGTGCGCGGCGGCAGGCTATATGATAAGGAACGGTGATTGAGTTTTATGGCAAAACAGACAAAAAAAATCTTGAGGAATATCAAGAAGACGGAGGAAATCGAGAAGGAGCTCGTCGAGCCGGAGAAGCCGAAGCACAAGGCGTGGGAGTCATACGTGCTCGGCGCCGTCATCTGCCTATCGCTCTTCCTGCTCACGGCGGGCTGGGACGTGCTGAACAACGTCAACCGCGCGATGTACATCACAATATCGCTCGGCCTCATCTCCATGTACGCGGAGAGAAAGCTCGAGTCGAAGTGGCCAAAGGAGCGACTCGTCTGGCTGTCGCGCGGCACGGCTGCGTTCATCATCATCGCAATCGGTCTCTTCATCCTCGCGGTCTACACGGATCATTTCGCTTAATTGATTCAAATTCAAAACGAAAAGGACGCATGACACGCCTTCACATGAGTGAAGCGCATCACGCGCCCTTATTTTTTTGCTCTTATTTTGCTGTCACGCCATCGTCAGCCCGCGAAAAATTTCTCGTAAATAAATAGTATCACTACGCCTGGTATGCCGAACACGCCGCAGAAAAGCGATTTCAAAATCGTGAGCTCTATGTTCGCGCCGAACACATTGACGACGAGAAGCATGAGCGCCCCGACTACGCTGTTCGATATGAATTTCAGGAGCAGGTCTATCGACAGGCCGATGATTTTCGCAATGATGACAATCGCGAGTATGCCCACCGCGAAAGAGACGATAAGCGGTGCCTCACTTGTATCCACCATCTGGTGCGATGCCTCCTCTAATATTAACGCTAAAGATCTATGCGGTTCTCCATTGCCTTCGCGAGCGTCACCTCGTCCGCATACTCGAGGTCACCGCCGACGGGCAGGCCATGCGCTATGCGCGTCACGCGCACGCCGAAAGGCTTCAGAAGTTTCGCGATGTACATGGCCGTCGCCTCGCCCTCGACGTTCGGGTTCGTCGCCATGATGACCTCGCGCACGCCTTCGCCCTCACCGCTCGACGATATGCGCGCGATGAGTTCCTTTATGCGAAGGTCGTCCGGTCCGACGCCGTCGAGAGGCGACAGCGCGCCGTGCAGCACGTGGTACACGCCCGAAAATCCATGCGACCGCTCCATCGCCGCCACGTCCTGCGGCTGCTCCACGACACAGATGACGCCGTGGTCACGCTTTTCGGACGCGCATATCGCGCAGGGATTGCGGTCGGAAAGATTGAAGCACGTGTTGCAGAAGCCGATTTTCTCCTTGGCATCGACGATGGCAGAGGCAAGCGCTCGCGCATCGTCCGCATCCATGTCGAGAACGTGATACGCGAGGCGCACTGCCGTCTTCGTGCCGATGCCGGGGAGCGCGCGGAAATGCTCTATGAGCTTTTGAAGCGGTGCAATGGTCTGCATCAGAACATCCCCGGAGGCAGCCCGAGACCCGCCGTGAGCTTCGACATCTCCGAGTTCGTCATCTCATCGACTTTCTTGATGGACTCGTTCACTGCGGCCATGACGAGGTCCTGCAGCATCTCGACGTCCTCCGGGTCCACAGCTGACTTGTCGATGACGAGCTTCTCGATGACCTTGTCGCCGTTGATGGTGACCTTCACGGCTCCGCCGCCCGCCGTCGCCTCGACGGTCTTGTGCTTGAGCTCCTCCTGCATCGCCTTTATCTGCGCCTGCAGCTTCTGTACCTTTTTCATCATGGCGCCCATGTTGTTCATGCCGCCACCCATTCCACCATACATATTTTTTACGCTCCTTCTGACTATAAATTCATGGCATTAATAAATCCACATTCCTCATTACTATAGCAAAATAGCTTATTTCCGTCAATTCAATTTTCATCGTCCTCCGGCGGCAGGTAGTCCTTGTCGTCTGGCAGCGGAATGAAGTCGTCGCCGAAATAATCTATCGCTGTCTCGATGGGCTTTCTTTGCTCCTCAGGCATCGAGGCGAGGTCTGGCACGTATTCAGGCCTCGGTTCGGGCGCAGGCGCGGGCTTTGGCGGCTCGGGCGTGGGCTCATCGCACACGACGTGCCATGTCTCGCCCGTGAGCTTCGCCAGTTTTTCGTCAATCACATCTTTGTAATCCTTGCGCTCGACTCTGCCGCGCAGGAATGAGCTTTTGAACCAGAGATGAATGAAGCCCGGCGTCGTGCCGACGAATTCGCCCTTCGAGACGCAGTTGTGCATGACGTGATGACGTTCCTCGCTCGCGAGGCTCGCCAATAAATTCTCCCATAGCTTTTGTCCCTCGGGCGTCTTGACGGGACGCGCGCCGCTCTGTGGCACTGATGCCGACGCTGCCTTTGGCGACGGCATCTTCTTTTTCGGCTTCGTTGGCGCCTCATCCGCTGGCTTTTGGACGGTGGCGGGACGCGACTCAAGCGCCGCGACCTTCGTCGAAAGCTCCGCGATGCGCGCCGTGAGCTCCGCTATGCGCGTATCCGTCACGGGCACTGCGCCGCCCGCCGTCATTGCTTCATTGCGCGGCTCATTTGCTTGCGACAATGGC
The DNA here is from genome assembly GCA_900314765.1 of uncultured Selenomonadales bacterium. Taxonomy (GTDB): domain Bacteria; phylum Bacillota; class Negativicutes; order Selenomonadales; family Selenomonadaceae; genus RUG024. Next base: position 52,407 of record OMWN01000075.1, read on the forward strand.
GCCTCAACATTTGATGACGGCGCGTTTCCCATGCCGCATATATCGAGCAGCGCCGTCTCAATCGTGATGCGCGGCTCCGTTGACCACTTCATTTCGCTCAGCGCGTCATGGAGAATTTTCATCATCGTCATGAATGATTCGGGTCTAAAATATGTTGCCTCTTTTTTGAGGAGCTCCTCGGGCATGCTGTGAATGGCGACGCCCTCGAGCGTGCCCGCCGCCTGATACACCATGACGGCTCTGAGCTCCGCGATGAGCTCTGCCGCGAGTTCCTTGACGTCTTTGCCCTCGGCGATGATTTTCGATATGAGCGAGAGCACCGCCTTTGCATCGTGTGCGGCGAGTGCCGCGAGCATGTCCGTCACGAACTCGCGCCCGATGAGGCCAAGCATGTCGCTCACGACCTTCGCCGTGACCGTGCCTTCCGCGAGCGCCGCGCACTGGTCGAGCGTGCTGAGCGCGTCGCGCATGCCGCCGTCCGCCTCGCGTGCAATGATGGCGAGCGCGTCGTCGTCCGCCTTTATGTCCGAGTGGTCAGCGACGTAGCGCAGGCGTCCCTCGATGTCCCGTGCCGATATGCGTTTGAAATCGTAGCGCTGACAGCGCGACTGTATCGTCGCGGGCACCTTGTGTATCTCCGTCGTCGCAAGTATGAAGACGACGCGCTCTGGCGGCTCCTCGAGCGTTTTGAGGAGCGCATTGAACGCCTCCGACGTCAGCATGTGCACCTCGTCGATGATGTAGACCTTGTATTTGCCGTCGGCCGCCACGAACTTCACCGTCTCTCTGAGTCCGCGTATCTCGTCGATGCCGCGGTTCGACGCCGCGTCGATTTCGAATACGTCCATCGACGTGCCGTCATTCACGCGCAGACAGCTCTCGCACGCGTTGCACGGCTCGGGCGTCGGCCCCTTCACGCAGTTCAGCGCCTTCGCGAGAATTTTCGCCGTGCTCGTCTTGCCCGTGCCGCGCGGCCCCGAGAAAAGATACGCGTGGCCGACGCGCCCCGTCTCTATGGCCTGCGCCAGCGTGCGGCTCACATGCTGCTGGCCGACGAGGTCAGCAAATGTCGTTGGCCGCCATTTGCGGTAAAGCGCCACATACGCCATAACATGACTCCTTCATATAATTCAAAATTCATTTTCGACTATCTATGAGTTTATAAAATCCGTATCAATCTTTTAATAATGCAATGGTTGCGAGACCCTCTCCGCCTCGCATTCGCTCGGCACCTCCCCCATTGGGGAGGCTGGCGCTACAGACGCTGAAATTATTTACATTAGCTAATAATTTACACATAAAAGCGTGAAATTCTTAATTCCAACTGAATAATCTACTAACGAAAGCGTAAAATATTTTATTCAATCGTCAAGCTTTAGCGCTTCAAAGCTCTCATCATATGCCTCCCACTCTGGGGGAGGTGCCCCCGCAGGGGGCGGAGAGGGTCTTCTCAATGTATCAGCTATTGTTGCCGACAGGTATGTCTCTGAGCTTTATCGGGTCGTTCTTGTCGTCCCAAGTGAGAGTGTAGAGCTCATACGGCTGCTGCTGATCGACGGGGTAGTTGCTGGCCGACGTCGTGAAATACACCTTGCCGTCGGGCGCCGTCGCGAACGAGTTCGCCCAGCGAATATCCTTCTTGAGATTGAGGATGGCGCCCGCCTCTTTTTTGTTCGTCTCCTCAAGGTCAATCTCAAAAACGCCCTCGTCCGCGAGATCGCCCATGTAGAGGAAATCCCCGCGCAGCGTCATGCCGTCGGACGGCACGCCGTCAAGCGTCACGAGCTCGAGCGCGCTTTGCTTTTTGTCCATCGTCATCGTCTGGTCTTTGAGCACGGCCGTCGGGATGCTGTAGAGGTCCTCGGCGCCCATCGCCGAGAAATAAAGTTTTTTGCCGTCCTTCGAGAGCTCGAGGCCGTCCGTCTGGCCGACATTCGTGTAGAGCCCCGTCGTCGGGAAATATATGCCCATCGAAAGCGTCGAGCGCACCTCAGGGATGTCGCTGAGCGCCCTGTACGATGCGCCCGAGCCGAGATCGAGCACGATGATGCCGCCGTGTCCCGAGTCCGTGAGATACGCCGTGCCGCCTGCGTTGTCGATGCGCACGTCATTCAGATACGTGTCGGGCAGAATGACATCGGCGCCGAACGTGAACGTATCGAGCACCGTGTCCATCTCAATGTCAACGCGACAGAGCTTTGAGCGCGCGCCCGCCGAGTCGAGCACCCAGAGCATATTCTCGCCGTCGGCGTAGATGCTCTGCACGTTCTCGAATGTGCCCTGCATTTCGTCCGATGGAAATGGCATCGTGATGCCGTTCACCATCTCAGCGATTTTGAATGTCGGGCTGTTTTCGCTCGTCGGGAAGCAGACAAATATGCGCCCCGATGGCGCGACCGTCACGCCCGACCACTGAAACGACGACGTCGCGACGAGCGTGAGCGTCGGCGGCACGTCCTGCGAGACAGAAGCGGCCCCCGCCACGCCGCTCCCTGCGAGCAAACCGCTCGCGCCTATCATCGCCGCCGCAGCGACGACTGCAAATTTTTTCGTAAGGAATTTTTTAAAGCTGCACATTTTTTGTCCTCCTTGCGCATAAATCGTGAATGCTTTTATTATTTTATCACAAAAGCCCCTCGCGAATCACCTGCTCATTTTTCATTTTTATGAGTTTACGAAATCGTGATGCCCTGTCACCCCACCACCATGCTTCGCATGGTCCCCCGCCCCTCGAGGGGCGGACGAGAGCGAAAGCAACCTTTTCATTACATTTGAAAATTTTTTGTTTCATCATCATTGATTATTCGTAACAGAAATTGCAATTTAACGTTTTCAGCGTATCCGTGAAGAAAATGATTATGCTGACAAATCGTCGATATTAGCATATCCTTAATGCTATAGTCACACCGCACGCAACAACCTTTGTCCGCCCCTTGAGGGAAGGGGGAAGACAAGCCAGTGGCATGTCTTCCCGCAGGCGGTGGTGGGGTGACTATGCTTTGTTGCCTCATTTTTCCGCTTTATCCACAGTTATCCACAAATATCGAGGCGTTGCACCGCTATTTTCACGTTTATCCACACACTTTATTAACATATCCACACACAAAATCACGGAATCGGTGGATATTTTACAGTTTCTTTACAGATACGCAAAACAAAAGGGACGCCGAAGCGTCCCAAAAAATTTTGCTGTTGATTTTTTCGATTAGCCGCGGTTACTTTCTGAGGAAGCAAGCCTTGCCTGGGTACATGGCCGCACCGCCAAGCTCTTCCTCTATTCTGAGGAGCTGGTTGTATTTCGCGACGCGCTCGCTGCGGCACGGCGCACCCGTCTTTATCATGCGCGTGTTGAGCGCGACGGCGAGGTCCGCTATCGTCGTGTCCGTCGTCTCGCCGGAGCGATGCGACGTGACAGCCGTGTAGCCGTGCTCGTGCGCCATCTTGATGCACTCGAGCGTCTCGGAGACCGTGCCAATCTGATTGAGCTTTATGAGTATGGAGTTCGCGCAGCCGAGCTTTATGCCCTTCGCGAGTCTCTCCGTGTTCGTGACGAAAAGATCGTCGCCGACGAGCTGTATCTTGCTGCCGAGCTCCTTCGTGAGCAGCGCCCAGCCTTCCCAATCCTCCTCGTCGAGACCATCCTCTATTGAGGCGATTGGATATTTCTCAACGAGAGACTTCCAGTGCTCGACGAGCTCCGCCGACGTGAATTTCTTGCCGGACTTCGGCTGAATGTACTCGCCTTTCTTTTTGCCTTTCCACTCGGAGGCCGCCGCGTCCATCGAGAACACGAAGTCGCGCTCGAGCTTGTAGCCCGCGCCCTCGACCGCGTTCATGAGCTCGTCGAGGACTTCCTCGTCCGTGTTGAGATTTGGCGCGAAGCCACCCTCGTCGCCGACCGCAGCCGAGAGCCCTTTCGCCTTGAGATTTTTCTGCAGCTCATGGAACACCTCTGAGCACCAGCGCAGTGCCTCGCTGAATGACGGAGCGCCCGCAGGCATGATCATGAATTCCTGCGTGTCAACCGTGTTCGTCGCATGTGCGCCGCCGTTCAGTACGTTCATCATTGGCACAGGCAGACGATTGCCATTCGCGCCGCCGAGGAAACGATAAAGAGGAATCCCGAGCGACTCAGCCGCCGCGCGCGCCGCCGCGATGGAGACCGCGAGCGTCGCATTCGCGCCGAGCTTTGACTTGTCCTTCGTGCCGTCGGCCTTCAGCATGGCGGCATCGACCGCATAAATGTCCTGCGGGTCGAGTCCCTTGACCGCCTTCGCTATCGTCGTGTTGACGTTCTTGACGGCCTTCAGCACGCCCTTGCCGCCGTATTTCTTCTTGTCGCCGTCGCGCAGCTCCAGCGCCTCGAACTCGCCCGTCGATGCGCCGCTCGGGCTCGCGCCGCGCGCGCACGTGCCATCCGAAAGCATGACCTCCGCCTCGACGGTCGGATTGCCGCGCGAGTCGATGATCTGACGACCTATGACCTTCTCGATTTCAAGATGTTTCCTCAAAGGATACAGCCCCCTTCAATGATATGGCCACGCCCCCGCGCAGCCTGCTAAATTATGATTAAATCAGCGTCCTATGAAATCATTATACGACATGCATCTGAGAAATGAAAGAAAAAGTTTTTGTTTCGTGAAAATTTATGTTAATTCAAATCTCTTTCACGAACTCGCTCAGCGCCTTTGATTTTTCGTGGAGCGGTGCGGGCTTTGCATCATCGGCGCGGTAGCCCGTTGGAATGAGCAGCACGGGCTTCTCATTGTCTGGCAGCCCGAGCGCCTTCTTCGTTTTCTCGACGGGGAACCACATCACGTAGCATGTGCCGAGACCTAAGTCCTCCGCTTCCATTATCATGTGCGTCGCCACGATTGCCGCATCGACTTCGCCCGAGTGGACGTCGCCGTCCTCTGGATACGGCGTCGTCCACTGCGCATCAGTGTCGTACGCCACGAGGAACACGAGCGGCGCGCCGTAGATGCAGCGCGTGAGCGCGTTCAGCTTCGCGATGACCTCGGGCGACTTTATGACGTATATGCGCTCGCACTGGAAATTTTTTGCCGTCGGCGCGATGCGCGCCGCCTCGAGCATCGCATCGATTTTCTCCTGCTCGACGGGCGTGCTCTTAAATTTCCTCACAGAATACCGCTTCTTCGCAAGCTCCATGAATGTCATGACACATTGCCTCCCTTTTCACTTTCCGATTCCTTTGCGGCTTTCTCCTTCGCGGCGCGGCGAATCTCCGTCACGGGCACGCCGCCGATGCCCCAGTTGTCCGTGTCTACCTCGTCAATCGTGACGACGAGCGACTTCGTGTTCTTGTGAAGCACGTCGCCGATGAGCTTCGTCACGCCCTCGATGAGCGCCTTCTTCTGCTCGCGCGTGACATTGCCTTCCTTCGTGATTTTGATGTTGACATACGGCATCATGATTCCCCCTTTCGTTAAGCGTTCGCTTTGATGAGCTCGGCGCGATTTCCCGCTTGCTTTAATTTCATATTACACGATGTTCAAATCATCGTCAATCATCATGATGTGTCAAGAAAATGATAATCGTGGTATAATAACGACAAATTACGCGCTTTGATAAACGCTTTATCAACACAAATCAATGCAAGCGGACGTAAATCTCATCCGCAAAAAGGAGCTTCAGCGCAAAATGAAAATCGTCATACTCGCAGGCGGCACGGGCACGCGCCTTTTTCCTCTCTCACGCTCATGCTATCCGAAACAATTTCTCGAAATCGCGGGGCAGCCGTCGCTCTTGTCGCAGACAATCACGAGGTTTCGCGGCATCGCGAAAGACAGCGACATCATCATCACGACGAACGAGCAATATTATTTTCATGTGAAGGACGAGCTTCAGCGTCTCAACGCAACGGACATCAACGTCATCACGGAGTCCGAGGGACGAAACACGGCGCCCGCCATCGCTCTTGCCATGACATACGCCGTGGACGCGCTCGGCGCTGACGCATCCGAGGTCATGCTCGTGAGCCCATCCGACCACATCATAAAGCCTGTCGATAAATTTGCCGCGCTTGTCGAGGAGGCGATGCCGATAGCCGCAGGCGGCAACATCGTCACGCTCGGCGTTCGCCCTACGAAGCCCGAAACGGAATACGGCTACATCGAGGCGACGGACGAGGCGATTGGTTGCGGCAAAAAAGTCGCGGCGTTCAGAGAGAAGCCGGACGCGGAAACCGCGCGAAAATATTTGGAGGCGGGAAATTATTTCTGGAACAGCGGCATACTGATTTTCTCCATTGGCACGATGCAAAAAGAAATGGAATCGCTCGCGTCCGATATATTCGCACTCGCAAAGGACGGCTACCGCGAGGCAAAAGCGCGCTTCACGAAAATGCCGAACATTTCCATAGACTACGCCATCGCGGAGAAGTCCGACAAAATGGCTGTCGCGCTCATGGACGGCATCGAGTGGCGGGACATCGGCAGCTTTGACGCGATTTTTAATCTGCTCAAAGGCGACGACGGCAACGCGATATACGGCGATGTCAAATCCGCTGATTGTCATAACACGATGATGCTCGGCGGCAAACGTCTCATCGTCGGCATGGGACTCGAAAATATCATGGTCGTCGACACGCCCGACGCGCTCCTCGTCACGCAGCGCGGCGAGTCATCAAAAGTAAAAGACATCGTAAAAGAGCTGACAGCGGAAGAGCGGCGTGAGACGAATGAAAATCTCACGATGTACCGCCCGTGGGGGAACTACACGGTGCTCATCGACGGCGACGGCTACAAAGTCAAACGCATCGTCGTCAACCCCGGCGCGCGGCTCTCGCTACAGATGCACTATCACCGAAGCGAGCATTGGACCGTCATCAGCGGCACAGGCAAAGTGACGCTCGACGACAAGGAAATCATATTCCGCGAGAACGAAAGCACATTCATCCCGATAGGCACGCGCCACCGCCTCGAGAACCCCGGCAAAATACCACTCGCCGTCATAGAGGTGCAATGCGGCAAATACCTCGGCGAAGACGACATCGTACGTTTCGATGACGACTACGACAGAAAATAATAGACGTCATTGAAATTTATCATCAAAATACGATAATAAAAAGAGCTAGGAAACAACACGACATGTGTTAAATCCTGGCTCCTTTGTTTTTAGGTACACTCCACATTTCATGAGCATATGCGAAAAGAATCAACTTACATTTACAATTCTTTAAAGCGTAAGTGTACACGTAAAATTTAAATGCTTTTGCCCTCCCATTTCTCTTTTGTATCGTTCCTCGCCGCGTGACAAATCAATATATCGAATATCAGTGTTTTCCTGAAGATATTTCACGCTCTCGGCAATCATTACCTTTCCCGGAGAAAATCTTTGCCAATCGCTATTCATCGCTACGATGGGAAACACAATGCCATGATCATTCATCTCGAATCCCGTCATCACCGCTGCGAGTTCACCATTTAGATACAATAGGAAGCTGTACTGGCTATCCAACTGTTCCATTGCCCACGTCAAAGCTGACAGATACCGATTTTTTAAGTATTTTCCAAAATTGATGGATCGATGTATGATTTCACCCTGTCGTTTCGTATAAACTTGCAGCAATTCTTTCAAAGAATGCAGGTCTGAAAATGGACCATGTATAACATTTAATTCCATGTGCGTTCCTGTTTTATTTATTCGGTTATAACATTTTTTCATGTTTGCTTTTGAATTCTTTGTCAATTGCTGAAAATATTCGTCGTATGTCTCTCCAAAAGGGATTTTATAGCAACCCTTCTCTCCTTCTATTTTAGCCCCTTCCTCATCCATATTGTTTCGCAACCATTCACACAGACGGGAACGTTCATTGAGTTTGTCAAGTTTCATCATCATTCCACGATGTAAAATGCGCAATTCGTCAAACGCTGCCTTAAAATCACTATCAGAAACATCCTGTGGATATATGAAATCCAAATGACCCGCACCGCTTATATTGTCGCCAAACAGCGATAATTGATGATGTGATAACGTTAGCGGCAAAATTAGACCTTTGCCCCCCCGTGAGAGACATCTTGATAAACATAGAAATACTGCCGTTCAAGCAACGCCTGCGGTTTCCACCGCTTATATCTCATAACAATTTCATTGTATTCCCAGGACGAATACGGGAACAGATACGGATTATTCCGATACATTGTTTGCCATATTTCACGCAGTTTCGTGTCTCTTAAATCATATCGTTTTAACATGATATTAAAATTCAATCCTTTATTTTATCCTAACTCAAACTTCGCACATGGAAAACATCCCGTGCGCCTTTAAAATCAACATTATGCGAAAGCATAATTCCGCTCAAGCACATTTTC
>OMWN01000076.1 GCA_900314765.1 uncultured Selenomonadales bacterium
GTTTGTTTGGTCACTTCTACTATAGCAGAGTGTGCAAGTGGTTTCTTTTTATGCTGTTTTACCCACAGTTATGGGGGAAGCCTCAATAAAAAATCCTGTTCGCAGACGATATGAATCGCCTGTGAACAGGATTTTTTGTTTTTCTCGTCTCATTCTGCCTGTACAGGCGATGAGATTTTTTCACGCATGACCTCGACCGCTTTCTCGAGCTGCACGTCAGTCACAGCGTCCTTTGGCTGCTCGATGTCTACGTCCGGAGTGATGCCCGTGCCCATGAGGCTCCTGCCATTTGGCGTGTAGTATTTCGCTATCGTGAGCTTCACGGCGTCGGCCTCTCCCGGTATCGGCATCACGACCTGCACAGAGCCCTTGCCAAACGATGTGCGGCCCACGATGGTCGCCACGCCCGTGTCCTGCAGCGCACCCGCGAGTATCTCGGACGCGCTCGCGCTGCCCTCATCGATGAGCACGACGATGGGGCATGTGCTCTCCTCGAGTTTCGACTCGTAGACTTCCTTCGTGCCGTCGCGCTGCACGACCGACACGATTGTGCCTTTCGGCACGACGAGATTTGCTATGTCGACGCACGTCGTCACGAATCCGCCAGGATTACCGCGAAGGTCAATGATGAGGCCATTGAGTCCCTTTTCTTTCAAGTCATTATATGATGTCTCAAATTCTTTCGCCGTGTTCTCCGAAAACGACGATACGCGTATATATCCGATGCCCTCGTCTGGATTGCCAATCATCGTGCCTGCGGCCGTGTCGTAATGTATCATGTCGCGCGTGAGTGTGTAGTCCGTGTCTTTTTCACCCTCGCGGCCAATCGTGAGCACGACGTCCGTGCCCTTCTCGCCGCGTATCGACATCGCGACATGTTCTGGCTCCATGTCGCTCGTCAAGACGCCATCGACGGCGAGGATTTCGTCGCCCGCCATGAGTCCCGCTGCTTCGCCCGGCGTGCCGTCCATGACGGACTGCACAAAGACGCGCGAATTATCAAAGCGCATGACGACGCCTATGCCGCCGAATTCGCCGCTCGTCTGCGCCTGAAGCCTTTTGAGCATGTCAGGCGGCAGATACACGGAGTACGGGTCATCAAGCGAGCGCACCATGCCGCCAATCGCTCCGTCTATGAGCGTTTTCGAGTCAACCTCATTTACGTACTGCGACTCAACGAACTGCATCGTCATGAGAAAGCGCGCCACTTGAGCGAGCTTCGTCCCATCGATTTTCAGCTCGTGCACAACACCGATCACAATGCCCAAAAACAGACCGACAGCCAGAAGAAAACCCACGGCAACAGACCGCCAGCTGATCTCATTCATCTTTCCTTTTATGTTCAACGTATATCACCTGCTTGTCAGAAAATGACGAGCGCTCATCAAACCCATCAGAGATAACTCCACGGGCTCACAGGCTCGCCGCCCTCGCGCACCTCAAAGTGGCAATGAGGGCCCGTGGAATTGCCCGTCGAGCCGCAATACGCGATGACCTGACCCTGCGAGACGATTTGCCCCTCGCCGACGGCAAGCGATTCATTGTGGCCGTAGAGCGTCGAGACGCCGCCGCCGTGGTCTATGATGACGGCGTTGCCATAGCCAGAAATCCATCCCGCGTATATGACTTGACCCGCGGCCGCCGCATGTATCGGCACGCCGTAGTCGCCCGCGATGTCTATGCCACTGTGAAATCTCGCGTCGCCATATATCGGATGCGTGCGCCAGCCAAATTCCGATGTGATTTCACCCATGATGGGCCATATCATCTCACCGGAGCCCGTGCCCGTGAATGCGCCCTCCCCGCTGTAGACGTAGCGGCTCTGCTCTATGAGATTTTCGACCTCTTTTGACGCCGCCAACAGTTCCTCATACGCCTGCTGCGAGAGCTCTTTGTCGTTCTCAAGCTTGTCGAGCATGCTGTCTTTCTCGGCGCGCTTCGCGTTGAGGCTTGCTTCTCTTGCCGCCGCCTCGCGCACGAGTTCCTTGCGCTCGGCGTATTCTTCCTCGAGCGCATCGCGCGCATCCTCGACAACTTTCTTGTCAGCGATGACTTGATTCACGAGCGTATAATCCTGCTTCAGCACGCGCGTCAAAAGCTCCATGCGCGTGAAAAGGTCGCTCAAATCCTGCGCGCCGAAAAGCACGTCTATATAGCTGAGCTGACCGTGCATGTAGATGTCACGTACGCGGGTACGGAGCACCTTCTGCTTGACCGCGAGCCTTTGCTCCGTCTCCTCGAGGAGATCTTGATTCGCCGCTATTTTCCCCTCCGTCGCGTCGAGCGCGTCGCTCACCTCGGCGTATTCCGCCTCAGCCTCGCTCACAGAGTCGCTCAGCACGCGCAGCTGCTCCGACACGCTGTCTATATTCGCCTGTATCTCGTCCGTCTTGGCCTGCTGCTCATCCGCTTGCTGCTGAAGGTCCTCGAGCTGCGCCTCAAGGTCCTCCGTGTCGTCAGCCATTGCGACTGGGAGCGACGCCGAGCCCATCGCTATCATGGCCGCCATGCATCCCGCCATGATTTTCTTTTTTAAAGCCGTATTTGTCACCCCATCATACAGGATTTTAGCTGAATATAAATCAAGCCTTCAAAAGTCTCTTAAGTGAAATCGTGCTGCCAAGTGCGCCGATGAACATGCCGCACAGGACGATGACGATGCTCACATACATCATGAATGGATAATTCGGGATGAGCGGGAAAAATGCAATCGTCTCATATATCTTCGTCGCAATCATGTTGTACGCTACGCGAAGCGCCACAAACGCTATGACGCCGCCGAGGCCACCGAGCACGATGCCCTCAATCATGAACGGCCAGCGTATGAACCAATCCGTCGCGCCGACGTATTTCATGATGGCGATTTCTTTCCTGCGCGCGAGCACCGTCAGATTGATTGTATTCGATATGATGAAAAGCGTCGCGCCCGCGAGAAGCATCATCAGCACCACGCCGAAAAATCTTATGAGCCGCGTGATGTCAAACAGATGCTCCACGACGTCCTGCCCGTACTTCACCGTGTCGACGCCGTCCATGCGCGCGATGTTGTCAGCCGCCGTCTTCACCATGTCGGGGTGCTTCACCGTAACGGAGTACGAATTTGGCAACGGGTTGTCGCCCTCTATGGCGTCGAGCAAAAATTTCTGGTCGCCGAGGCGTTCCTTGAAATTATTGAGAGCCGTTTTCTTGTCCGTGAATTTTACCGTATTGATGCCCTGCATTTCCTCGAGCGTCTTGCCGATTTTGTCCATCTCTTTTTCCGTCAAATCGTCCTCGAGATAGACGGATATTTCAACCTGCGACTCGAGGCTCTCCGCCATGCGGTTCATATTCATCACGATAATCAGAAACATGCCGAAAATGAACAGTGAGACCGCGACCGTCGCAATCGAAGCAAACGACATCCAGCGATTGCGCGCGAGCGAATGGGCAACCTCCGTGATGATGTACTCGCTCGTCCTAATCTTCATAGCCGTATGCCCCCTGCGCCTCATCGCGGACTATGTGGCCGTCCTCTATGGCTATGACGCGCTTTTTCATGGTGTCCACGATTTCACGGTCATGCGTCGCCATCACGATGGTCGTGCCGCTGCTGTTGATTTTTTTGAAAATATCCATGATGCCCCACGACGTGTCGGGGTCGAGATTGCCCGTCGGCTCATCGGCTATGACGAGTGCGGGGCTGTTGACGATGGCGCGCGCGATGGCCACGCGCTGCTGCTCACCGCCCGACAGCTGCGACGGGAAGCATTTGTATTTGTCTCGCAGGCCAACGATGTCGAGCACGGAATTCACGCTGTGCTGTATGCGACGGCGCGGCGCCTCAATGACCTGCATCGCAAACGCGACATTCTCGAACACGGTCTTCTCGGGCAGCAACCTGTAGTCTTGAAAAATGACGCCGAGCCCGCGCCTCAGATACGGCACTTCGCTGTGCGCCATGTTGACGACATCTTTGCCGTTCACGACGAGCGAGCCCGACGTCGGCAGCACCTCGCGAAAAAGCAGCCTGATGAACGTCGATTTGCCCGCGCCCGACTGGCCGACAATGAAAACGAACTCGCCTTTCTCGATGCTCACGTTGACGTGCTCGAGCGCGACTGTGCCGTTCTCATACACCTTCGATATATCCTTCATCTCAATCATTCTGTTCATCCTTTTCAAAGGAATTATGTTTATTCAAAGCGTTACAAATTATTTTCTAACTTAAACATGAAAATTAGCGCAATACAGAGCCTATTATAACATACATTTTCATAAGGATTAAAAATTTTTCTTCACCTGTTGCGCTATAAAAATCTACACGCTTGCAAAATGAAGGTGTGTTGACCCTCTCCGCCTCGCATTCGCTTGGCACCTCCCCCATTGGGGAGGCTAACGCCACAGATTCTGAAATTATTTACGCTAGCTGAAAATCCACACATGAAAGCGCGGAGACTTTTGCTTTTGCAAAATTATCGATTAATGAAAGCGTAAAGTAATTGATTCACTCTTTAAATTCTAGCGCATAAACTCTCATTCTATGCCTCCCACTTTGGGGGAGGTGCCCCGCAGGGGCGGAGAGGGTCTTAACCAAATCGTATCATTTTTTATCACGCTTGCAAATTCGTCTCGCCACAAAAATGGCAACAAAAAAAGGAGCCTTGCGGCTCCGTGATTTCGTGGTGCTCAAACAGCGACTCGAACGCTGGACCCCCACCATGTGACGATGGTGCTCTAACCAACTGAGCTATTTGAGCAATAAATAAAGGCTGGCCAACAAAACAGCCAGCCGATTAATCGAAGTGGTGCGCTGTGCAGAAATCGAATCTGCGACCCCCACCATGTCAAGGTGATACTCTAACCAACTGAGCTAACAGCGCATTTCATATGTCGTTCACAACAATGAAGATTATACACGAACGCAAATGATTTTGCAAGGGGTAATTTAAAATTTTTTAAATTTTAAATTGAGAAGTTTATTTCACCAATGAACCGCCAAGATTCGCGCTCACTTCATCGTGATGAGCTCGTAGTCCCTCGTGCCGAGTCCGATTTTCTCAGCGTGCGCGAGTGTTTCTTCCCAATTCACATGCGGATTGCTATCGAGGAAGACGTCGTTATGCTTTTTGAATTCCTCATTCGCGAGGTTCGCACCAAGCTGGCTGTTCGCAATCGGCGTCGCCTTCTGACACGCATCGGCCGCCGCTTGATCGCAGGCCACGGGGTCAGTCGAGACGAACATGCCGATGTCCGGCAAAATCGGCGCATCGTTTTCGGCGTGGCAGTCGCAGTTCGGCGAAATGTCCATCGCGATGTTGATGTGAAACGTCGGCCTGTCTTGGCAAATTGCTTGGCAATACTCGGCCATCTTGCGATCGAGAAGATCACTCGCATCCCACTGCTCATTCGATATCGCGTCGAACGCGCAGGCGCCGATGCAGCGACCACAGCCTTTGCATATATCTTTGTTGATGTGCGCCTTGCCCTCGACGTACGTGATGGCATTCGAGCCGCACTCCTTCGCGCAGCGACGACAGCCACGACATTTCTCCTCATCGACGACGACCTTGCCCGACGAATGTTGCTCCATCTTGCCCGCACGACTGCCGCCGCCCATGCCGATGTTCTTTATCGCGCCGCCGAAGCCTGTCATCTCGTGACCTTTGAAATGCGCGAGGCTGATGACGATGTCCGCGTCCATGAGCGCACGACCAATTTTCGCTGATTTGACATACTCGCCGTTTTTGACAGGCACCTCGACTTCATCCGTGCCGCGCAGGCCGTCGGCGATGATGATCTGACAGCCTGTCGTCGTCGGATTGAAGCCATTGTAATTCGCGCAGTCGAGATGCTCGAGCGCATGCTTGCGGCTGCCGGGATACAGCGTGTTGCAATCGGTGAGAAACGGAATGCCGCCCTGCGCTTTCACGAGGTCAGCAACGGCCTTCGCATACTGCGGTCTGAGATACGCGAGATTGCCGAGCTCGCCGAAGTGCATTTTTATCGCGACAAATTTGCCTTCCATGTCGATTTTCTTGATGCCGCCCATGATGCAAAGCCTTTTCAATTTTTCCATGATGGGCGTATCCACCTTCGTGCGAAAATCCGTGAAGTATACTTTTGCTTTCTCCAAAATAATTTCCCCTTTTCAGCAGTCGTCTTGACGGATTTTTCCGCATACCTGCGTCGCAGTTCTAAGCGTAGCACCCACTACGCTTCTTCGCCTCTCATTGCCATGCGAAAAAATCTCTCGTCAATCCTCCTGCTTCAACTAACCAGCTAATCAGCGGCTCCTTTATTTTGCCCTCTTCTTCTTTAAATATTCGTCTATCGCGGCGGCCGCCTTTTTGCCGGCGCCCATCGCGAGAATGACCGTCGCCGCGCCCGTCACGATGTCGCCGCCTGCGAATACGCCTGCCTTCGTCGTGGCGCACGTCTCATCATCGGCGATGATGTTGCCGCGCTTGTTCGTCTCCATGCCCGGCGTCGTGCGCGCGACAATCGGATTTGGCCCTTGACCGATTGCCATGATGACGGTATCGACAGGTATCTCGAACTCAGAGCCCTCGACGGGCTTTGGACTCCTGCGCCCCGACTCATCCGGCTCGCCGAGCTCCATCTTTATGCACTTTATGGCCTTGACCCAGCCCTTGTCATCGCCGATGACGGCCACAGGATTGTTGAGCAGCTTAAACTCGACGCCCTCTTCTTTCGCGTGGTGGACTTCCTCTTTGCGCGCGGGAAGCTCCTCCTCGCCACGGCGATAGACGATGTACACGTGCTCCGCGCCGAGCCTCAGCGCTGTCCTCGCGCCGTCCATCGCGACGTTGCCGCCGCCGACGACGGCGACGCTCTTGCCGACTCTGATAGGCGTGCCGTACTCTGGGAATTTGTACGCCTTCATGAGATTGCTGCGCGTGAGAAATTCATTCGCCGAGTATACGCCGTTGAGATTTTCGCCGGGTATGTGCATGAAGTGCGGCAGACCTGCGCCCGTGCCAACGAATACGGCGTCAAAGCCTTCCTCGTCCATGAGCTCGTCTATCGTGTAGAGCTGCCCGACGACGGAGTCGAGCTCTATCTTCACGCCGAGCTTCTCGAGGTTTGCGATTTCGTTCTTGACAATCTTGTCCTTTGGCAGAGGAAACTCTGGGATGCCGTACGACAGCACGCCGCCCGCCGTGTGCAGTGCCTCAAAAATCGTCACACGGTAACCGAGGCGCGCGAGATCGCCCGCCGCCGAAAGGCCCGCAGGTCCCGCACCGATGACGGCAACTTTCTGCGCGTCCGCCGCGTACTCGATGGGCTTTATCTCTTTGTCCTTAGCCATCTCCGTGTCCGCCGCGAAACGCTCGAGGCGACCGATGCCGACAGGCTCGCCCTTTATGCCGAGGATGCAATACTTCTCGCACTGATTTTCCTGCGGGCAAACGCGGCCGCAGATAGCTGGAAGGGAATTTGACTCTTTTATTTTCGCTATTGCGCCGTCGAAATCTTTTTTCTTTATCTTCGCTATGAATTCGGGGATATTGACGCCGACTGGGCAACCTTTTCGGCACTGCGGCACTTTACAGTGAAGGCAACGCTCCGCCTCCGCCACAGCCGTTTCCTCATCGTAGCCGAGCGCGACCTCGTTAAAATTATGTGCCCTGACTTTTGGATCCTGTTCGGGCATTGGATGCTTTTTTATTGAAACCGCCATCATTTCACCCTCCCCAATCCAATTTTGCACGCATGGTCACGGGCGACATTTTCCTGCTCGCGGTACATGCCCTGACGCTCCATGAGACCTTTGAAATCGACGAGCACACCGTCAAATTCTGGGCCGTCGACGCAGGCAAACTTCGTCTCGCCGCCGACCTCGACGCGGCAACCGCCGCACATGCCCGTGCCATCGACCATGACGGGGTTGAGGCTCACCACGGTCTTTAGGCCGAGCGGCTTTGTCACGTTCACGACGCTCCTCATCATGACGACAGGTCCGATGGCGTACACCACATCTATTTTCTCGCCCCTGTCGATGAGCGTCTGCAACGCGTTCGTCACAAAGCCGTGAATGCCGTACGAGCCATCATCCGTCGTGATGAGCAGTTCGTCCGACGCGTCGGCCATTTCCTTCTCCATGATAAGAATGTCCTTGTTTCTCGCGCCCATGATGGAAATGACCTTGTTGCCCGCTTCCTTCATGCCGCGCGCAATCGGATAAACCGGCGCGACGCCGATGCCGCCACCGATGCAGACCACCGTGCCAATGCCCGGACGCACGTCGGATTTTTTGCCAAGCGGGCCGACGAAGTCCATTATGCTGTCGCCCTCATCGAGCGCCGCGAGTGCCTCAGTCGATGCGCCGACGACTTGAAAAATAATCGTGATGATGCCCTTATCGCGGTCAAAGTCAGCCACCGTCAGCGGTATGCGCTCGCCGACCTCATCGACGCGCAGAATGATGAACTGACCTGGCTGTGTCTTCTTTGCGATGCGCGGTGCCTCGACATCGTAGCGATACACGCCGGGCGAAAGGCACTCCTTCTTGATGATTTTGAACATTCCCCTGCCCCCTTGGATGATTTATTGCGACTCCTGCTGATTTTTGCTTTTACGCCAATACGCCTTCGAGATACTCCTTGAGATTTGCCTTTATCGGCATCAGATAGACGTTGCCGTTTTCCTGTGCGGCATGCGCCATAACCTCACGGCCAAATTTGACGCTCCATTCGAACGTCGGCTCAAAGTTCTTCGGGAACACAACGTGATTTTTCTGCTCCCAATAGCTTTGGGACGTCTTCGACTGAATCGGCGAAATGCCCCAGAAGACATCAATGCCGTCGAGCATTTCCTCGTACATCGTCAAAAATCTCATGTCGAAAAATGGCTGCGTGAAAAATCCTGCCGCACCTGCCTGTAGCTTGCGGCGAATGCGGTAGAGCTCCTGCTGCATGCTGCCCCTGTACTGGTCGATGCCAGCGTAGACCTTCACGCGCGGCAGCTCCTCGCGAAATTTTCTGATGACGTCCGTCGACTCCGTCGGGTAGACCGTGTGCTTCATGTCCTGCGGCGGGTCGCCCTCTATGACGAGCACAGAATGAATATTATGCTCCAATATGTAGCTCGCCATCGTGAGCGGCTTCATGAGGTCGACGTCCATCGCGCGAATGTGCGGCATCGCCGCCGCGAATACATCCTGCGCCATCGCCGCGCCTTCCCAGCTTCTCACGGGCAAGCGCAGGAGGTCTGGTATATTTATGAAATCGACGTCCGCCTTGACGCTTTTCGTGACGTCCAGCTGTGCTTTGAGCTCTTCCTCGCTTCTCGGAACGAGCTCGACAGATATTTTGTTCATTTTCGATTCACCTTTTGTCACATCAGAACAGGCCCGTTATCTTGCCGTCCTCTGTGATGTCCATGTTCTCTGCTGCTGGATGCTTCGGCAGTCCCGGCATCGTGAGGATATTGCCCGTCAGCGCGACGATGAATCCCGCGCCCGCCGATACTTTGAGCTCGCGCACCGTGATGCGGAATCCCGTCGGCCTGCCGAGCTTCGTCGCGTCGTCAGAGAGCGAGTACTGGGTCTTCGCAACGCAAATCGGCATCTTGTCGAGCCCGAGGTCCTCGATTTCCTTTTTCTGCTTCTTCGCGGCGTCAGTGAAGTCCACGCCGTCCGCGCCGTATATCGTCTTCGCGATCTTCGTGAGCTTCTCGTCTATCGTCTCGTCGACATCGTACGTGTAGTGGAAATTCTGAGGCTTCTTCATGGCCTCCTCCACTTTCTTTGCGAGCTCTATGCCGCCCTCGCCGCCTTTCGCCCAGACTTCGGAGAGCGCAACGGACGCGCCGAGCTCCTCGCACTTCTCGCGCACGAATTCAAGCTCCTCTTTCGTGTCCGTCGGGAACGCGTTGATTGCGACGACAGCAGGCAGACCAAACGCGTGAATATTTTCGATGTGCTTCAAAAGATTTGCCATGCCTTTTTCGAGCGCCGCCATATCGACTTTGCCGAGCTCTGTCTTTGGAAGGCCGCCGTGCATCTTGAGCGCGCGCACCGTCGCGACGATGACGACGGCGTCTGGATGGAATCCCGCGAAGCGGCACTTGATGTCGAGGAATTTCTCTGCGCCGAGGTCAGCGCCGAATCCTGCCTCCGTGACGACGACGTCGGCGAGCTTCAGCGCAAACTTCGTCGCCATGATGCTGTTGCAGCCGTGCGCGATGTTCGCAAATGGGCCGCCATGAATGAGCGCCGGTGTGCCTTCGAGCGTCTGCACGAGGTTTGGCTTTATCGCGTCCTTGAAGAGCAGCGTGAGCGCGCCCGTCACGTTGAGCTCCTTCGCTCTCACGGCACGGCCGCCGCGCGTGTACGCGACGACGATCTCGCCAATGCGGCGCTTCATGTCCTCAAGGCTCGTCGCGAGGCAGAGTATCGCCATCATCTCGGACGCGACCGTGATGTCGAAGCCCGTCTCGCGCGGCACGCCATGAGCCTTGCCGCCGAGTCCGATGACGACATGACGCAGGGCGCGGTCATTGAGGTCGAGCACGCGCTTCCAGACGATACGGCGCACGTCGATGTCGAGCGCATTGCCCTGCTGTATGTGATTGTCGATGACGGCAGCGAGCAGATTATGCGCCGTCGTTATCGCGTGGAAATCACCCGTGAAGTGAAGATTGATGTCTTCCATCGGGACGACCTGCGAATAGCCTCCGCCTGCGGCTCCACCCTTCAGGCCGAAGCATGGGCCAAGCGATGGCTCCCTAAGTGCAACGGCGGCATTCCTGCCAAGCTTGTGGAATGCATCTGCGAGTCCGACGCTCGTCGTCGTCTTGCCCTCGCCCGCAGGCGTCGGGTTGATTGCCGTGACGAGCACGAGCTTGCCGTTTGGCTTGTCCTTCAGGCGGTTCCATGTGTCGAGCGTTATCTTGGCCTTTTTCTTGCCATACATCTCAATCTCGTCCTCTGCGAGACCAAACGATTTCGCAATTTCCGCGATGGGCTGTACCTTGGCTTCCTGGGCAATCTCAACATCTGTTTTCATGAAAATGCTCCTCCTTATAATGTTTGCTCTGCTTCATTCATTCCAAAAAATTATGATAATTAAAGTCCAAGCTGATCTTTTGCCGCCGTCACGGTGTTCTGCATCAGCATCGCAATCGTCAAGAGGCCGACGCCGCCCGGCACTGGCGTGATTGCGCCCGCGACTTCTTTGACATTGTCGAAGTCAACGTCGCCGATGAGCTTTGCCTTTTTGCCCTCGCCTTGCGATATGCGGTTTATGCCGACATCGATGACCGTGGCGCCCGGCTTCACCATGTCAGCCGTGACAAAACGCGGACGACCAACTGCCGCGACGATGATGTCTGCCGTGCGCGTGATGTCGGCAAGATTTTTCGTGTGAGAGTGGCAAACGGTGACCGTCGCGTTCTTTTGAAGCAACAGATTTGCCATCGGCTTGCCGACGATGTTGCTGCGGCCTATGACGACGGCATGCGCGCCGTCCATATTTATATCCGAGAGCTCGAGCATGCGAATGACGCCCGTCGGCGTGCATGGCGTGAGCGTGGCGTCGCCGACGGAGAGCTTGCCGACATTGACAGGATGAAATCCATCGACGTCCTTGCGCGGGTCTATGCGATTGAGCACCTCATCCTCTGCGTCTTTCAAAGCCTTCGGCAGCGGCAGCTGCACGAGGATGCCGTGCACTTTTTTGTCGCTGTTCAGTTCGTCAATCTTCGCGAGAAGTTCCTCCTTCGTCGCGGTCTCGGGCATCTCTACCTTCACGGAGTAAAGCCCGAGCTCATCACACGCTTTCTGCTTGTTGCGCACGTACACGGTCGACGCAGGGTCATTGCCGACGATGACGACGGCGAGCCCCGGCATCACGCCGCTCTTCTCCTTTATTGCGAGTGCTTCCTTCTTCGCGTCTTCCTTTATGCGCGCCGCAAATTCCTTGCCATAGAGTATTTTTGCTGCCATTTTACCAACCCCCTACATTTCATTGTCATTCTTTCGCGTCTAGATGACGCAAAAATTTTTACAAAAAATCAACATATATAGAAAAAAGTCGCATACTTCTTCCTCTGTCACACGAGCGCAATGATGGTGCATATCAACATTGCCACGGAGACGATGCCATTTCTCATGAAGTACCACTGCGTGAGAGCGGAAAAATCATACGGCTTTATGATGCTGTGCTGGTAAACGAGCGTCATTGCGGCTATCGCGACGCCGATATAATACGGCATGGCGAGGTGCTCCATGAGGCCGAGCAAGACAAAGACCGCGATGCAA
Organism: uncultured Selenomonadales bacterium; assembly: GCA_900314765.1. Classification (GTDB taxonomy): domain Bacteria; phylum Bacillota; class Negativicutes; order Selenomonadales; family Selenomonadaceae; genus RUG024. The sequence continues at coordinate 12,266 of OMWN01000076.1, forward strand.
ACGACGTGGCAAAGCCGCGCTATCATGAGCGCATTCGTGACGCCGAATTTCACCGCCGTCGAATGAAGCCCGTGCGCTTTGTCAAATCTCACGTCCTGCGCACCATAGACCACGTCGAAAGCGCCTATCCATATACCGACCGCCGTGCACAGCACAATCATCGGCGCGCCTATCGCGGCGCGCACCGCCACCCATCCGCCCGCGGGCGCCATCGCGATGGCTAGGCCGAGCACGCCATGACACGCGAACGTGACGCGCTTCATGAATGGGTAAATCAAAAACGGAATGGCCGCAATCGGCAACAGCTTGATACATATCGGCGGCAGCATCATGACGCTCGCAAAGCATATCAAGAGGCTCGCCAATATCAAAAGCACTGCCTCGCCGCGCGTGACGGCGCCCGTGACCATTGGGCGATGGGTGAAGCGCGGATGCTTCTTGTCGTATTTGAGATCGACGAGATTGTCGAGCGCAAGCGCCGCGCTCCTTGCGCCCGTTATCGCGAGCGTTATCCACACGATCGTCATGATGGGAGGCATGCCGCCCGCCGCGAGGAACGCGCCCATGTACGCGAACGGCAAATCGAAAATCGTATGATGAAGCGCGATGTTCTCGATGTGCGCGCGAATTTTCCTTATCATTTAGAAGCCCAGCTCTTTCCAGCGCGATGTCACACGATTTTTTATCTCGTCCGTCATCGCTATCTCTTCGGGCCACTGCCGCGTGTGGCCTTCCTCTGGCCACGTCTTCGTCGCGTCGATGCCGAGCTTTGCGCCCCACTTCGCCATCGGCGACGAGTGGTCGAGCACGTCGAGCGGCCCATGCACGATTTCGAGGTCTTGATTCGCATCGATGTTGTTGAACACGCGCCACGCCACCTCAGAGATGTCCTGCACATTCACGTGCGCGTCGACGACGATGATCATCTTCACATTCATCATCTGCCCCATGCCCCACAGCGCGTGCATGACCTTGCGCGCGTGCATCGGGTACTGCTTCTTTATCGACACGATGACGCAGTCATGGAACACGCCCTCGAGCGGCATGTTGATGTCGATAATCTCTGGGAGCATCTGCTGAAGCAGCGGCAGGAAAATGCGCTCCGTCGCCTTCGCAATGTAGCAATCCTCCATCGGCGGCTTGCCGACAACCGTCGCCGCGTATATCGGATTTTTCCTGTGCGTGATGCATGTGATATGAAACACGGGATAGTCATCCGCGAGCGAATAGTACCCCGTGTGGTCGCCGAATGGTCCTTCGACGCGCGACTCGTCCACATCGACGTAGCCCTCGAGCACAATCTCGCTCGTCGCCGGCACTTCAAGATTGACCGTGACGCACTTCGTGAGCTCGACAGACTTGTGCCGCAGAAATCCCGCGAATACCATCTCATCGATGTCGCGCGGCAACGGCGCCGTCGCCGCATACGTGAGCACAGGGTCCGTGCCGATGGCGACAGCTGCCTCGAGCCGCGTCATGCCGCGCTCCTTCGCGTCGCGGTAGTTCTCCGCGCCGTTCTTGTGAATATGCCAGTGCATGCCCGTCGTGCGCGCGTCGTATTTCTGCAAGCGGTACATGCCGACATTGCGCTTGTCCGTCGCAGGATTTTTTGTGAACACGAGCGGCAGCGTCACGAACGGCCCGCCGTCCTGCGGCCAGCATTTGAGTATTGGCAAGATGTCGAGCGACGGATTGTCGCGCTCTATGACCTCTTGGCATGGCGCGTGGCTCACGTATTTTGGAAAATTGATGGCGTGCTTCATCATTGGAATGAGCTGCACGAGGTCCATCTTGTGAGAAAATGAAATATACGGCAGTCTCAAAAGGCTTCTAATCTCGTCGCCGATGTCGTCGAGCTTTTCCACGCCGAGCGCGAGCGCCATGCGTTCATAGCTGCCGAACGCGTTCATGAGCACGGGCATGTTGTAGCCCTTCACATGCTCAAAGAGCAACGCGACATTGTCCTTGCCCTTCATTTTCGAGACGCGGTCCGTTATCTCCGTGATTTCGAGATTCGCGTCGACCTCAGCCGTGATGCGCTTCAAAAGATGGCGCGACTCGAGCACGTTTATGAATTCGCGCAGGTCCTTATATGCCAAAAAGAGCCCTCCTCATTTTTTCATGACGTATTTCACTATGAAATAACTGATTTCGTAAAGCAGTATCAGCGGCAACGCTATCATCGACTGCGTGAATATGTCCACCGTCGGCGACACGACCGCGCCAATTACAAACGACAAAAATATGACGATGCGTTGCTTCGATGCCAAAAAACGCGAGCTGACAAGGCCGATTTTCGCGAGCATGAGCACGACGAGCGGCACCTCAAACACGGCGCCAAACGGCAGGATGAAGCCCAACACGAAATCAAAATATTGATGGAGCGAAAACATCGGCTGAAGATTTTCCGTCGAGAAGCCGACGAAAAACTCAATGGCCGCGGGCAGCACGAGGAAGAACGAAAATGCGAGGCCCGCGAAAAACAGCAGCACGGACGACGGCACGAGCACGCCGATGATGAATTTCTCGCGCACCGTCAGCGCGGGCAGCACAAATCGCCATACCTGATAGAAGACAATCGGCAACGCCAGCAGGAAGCCGACAAAAAGCGCTATCTTGAGATATGTGAAGAACGCCTCGGCAGGCTGCAGATAATAGAGCTTGCCCGTCGGCAGCGTGATGAGCTTCATGATGTCCTCTATGAAATAGTACGCCACTCCCGTGCCAATGGCCACGGCAATCAGCGACTTTATGATGCGCGACCTGAGCTCCGCGAGGTGCTTCACGAGCGTCATCTGTCCCTCGACCGTCTCGTCTTCCTCTGACTGCTCGAGGTCGGGCGCGGGCGGCATATCGTCTATCGACACATCCTCCGCGCTCGTGTCGCTTCCTTCTGCGGCACTCGCTTCATCAGCGCCATGCTCGTCACGCTCTGCCTCGTCCTTTTTCTGTTCATCATTATTCACATTATTGCCTTGATTCGCGCGGGGCTTATGTGCCCGGCGCCGCCTCTTAGCCATTGTGCTTTTTCCTCCGTGACCTCTTTGAGCCCGATTTGCTATTATTGCCGCCGTTATTTTTTCGCGTCGCGTTCACATTGCCATCGGACTGCGGTGCAGCTACGGCTTTAGCAGGCTGCTCGACAGCCACGGTCTGAGCGGGCTGAGGCTGAGCCGCAGGGGGCGCGGCGGGCGGCGCATCATCGAGAGCACTCGTGACGGCAGAGCTCGCCTTTCGGAATTCTCTGAGACTCTTTCCCACGGCGCGCCCGACCTCTGGCAGCTTGCCCGGACCAAACACCACGAGGCCAATAATAAGAATCAATATAAGCTCTGGAACTCCAATACCAAACATTTTTATCCCCCATTCCATAAGAGAAAATTTTATAAAGAAAAGATTGACTAAATTTTAATAAACGCTTTCAATCATTGCTTCATTTATTGCTTTCTATAAATTTGTGCCCATCTTTTCTAGACGAGTGCAATGATAGTGCGAGACCCTCTCCGCCTCGCATTCGCTCGGCACCTCCCCCATTGGGGAGGCTGGCGTTAGAGATGGTGAAATTATTTACACAAGCCAAAACGATACATTAATGAAAACGTAATTGCACATTTCCATCGTAATTTAAATCATGTTGATTGCTGTGCCTGTACAATTATTGAATGACGCTCACTCTTTATCATATCGTGAAGCACTGATTTCGCTATGCCTCCCACTCTGGGGGAGGTGCCCCCGCAGGGGGCGGAGAGGGTTTAGTCTTCACCAACTCATAGATTTAACTAATCAAAAATCCCTCTTGCCGATATAGTCAGCCGCCTCGATGAACGTCTTTCTGACATCGCTGTTGATATTTTCAGGCAAGCACCTCTTTGCTTCGCTGAGATACTCGTCGACGCACGACTTCGTATATTCGACGCCGTCGGACACGCGCACAATGTCGAGCGCGCGGCGCACCATCTCATCCGTCATGTCGCGGCACGTCACGATGCGCCTGAGCTCTTCTCTGTCAGCGCTCGTCTTGAGCGCGCGTATGACAGGCAGTGTTACCACGCCTTGCTTTATGTCGTTGCCGGCAGGCTTGCCGAGCTTTTTCGCGTCGCCCGTAATGTCGAGGAGATCATCCGTCATCTGAAATGCCATGCCTATGGCGTGGCCATATGCGTAGAGTCCCTTGACATCGCTCTCGCCGAGTCCCGAGACCATGCCACCGATCTCACAGCACAGTGCGAGAAAATTCGCCGTCTTCTTCTCGATGCGCGCGCGATAGTCCGCTATCGTATGATCGGCAAGGTATACCGTCGTATCCTGCATGATCTCTCCGCTCACGAGCTCCGTCACGAGCTTCGAGAGCTTCATGGCAATGCTCTCACCATAATTTTTCCCAACCGTCAGCGAAAATGCGCGTGCAAAAAGATAATCGCCGGAGAGAATGGCGGCCTGATTGCCCCATTTCGCGTTCGCCGTCAGCGAGCCGCGCCGCGTGTCGGCCTTGTCAATGACATCGTCGTGCACGAGCGATGCCATGTGAATCATCTCAATCGCCACAGCGAGCGGCATGGCCCTCTCTATGCTGAAATTTTCTCCCGCCCGCGCCGCGAGCAAGAAAAGCGCGGGGCGCAGCCTTTTGCCGCCAGACTTCACCAGATGAGTGCCAATTTCCGTGATAATAGGTACATCGGATGTCACAGCCTTCAAAAGCTCATCCTCGAGCACTGACAAATCCTTTTTAATCATGTGGAACATTTTCATTTTCACAAGCTGCATATCACTGTCGCCCCAATATCCACTTCTCCGATTTTTTTCTGCCGCTCCACGAGATTAGCAAGCGTGACACCTTTCAGCACACCGCGTATCGCCTCATCGACCTCTTCCCAGAGCGTGAGCGTCGCGCAGTGCTCCCGCCTCGGGCAGTCGTTTACCTCCGTCTCGAGGCACGCGACGGGCGCGAGACTCCCCTCGATGGCCGTCAATATGTCAAAAGCCGTGTACTCCTCGGCGCGGCGCGCAAGCCTGTAGCCGCCCATTGGCCCGCGACTCGAGCGCACGAAGCCGCCCTTGTTGAGCACTGAGACAATCTGCTCCAAATATTTCTCAGAAATCTGCTGCCTCGCCGCTATGTCCTTTATTCGCACGGGGTTCTCCTCGCCGTGCAGAGCTATGTCAATCATCATGCGCAGCGCGTACCGCCCACGCGTAGAAATCTTCACTGGGACTCTCCCTCCATGCTCATTTTATTTTAATCAGTATATAATATGAATTCTTACTTATCATATCAATTTTTTGAAATCATATCAACAACAAATAATGACCATCAGCGCCCACATTGCCGCGCCATGCCGCCCATATATGACAGCCGCGTCTTTACAAAAAAGGACACGCGCGGTTATAATAATCAATAGATTAACAGCGTTTCCTTGAAAATATTTGAAAGGGGTTTTTGAAATTGGGTTGGCACATTTCCGCTAAAAAAGGCGAAGTCGCTGAGCGCGTCCTGCTGCCGGGCGATCCGCTCCGCGCAAAGCACATCGCAGAGACATTCCTCGACGACGCGCACGAGTACAGCCACATCAGGAACATGCTTGGCTTCACGGGCACATATAAGGGCGTGCCTGTCTCCGTGCAGGGCACAGGCATGGGCATGCCGTCCATCGCCATCTACGTGAATGAGCTCATCCGCGAATACGGCGCGAAAAAGCTCATCCGCACGGGCACATGCGGCGCGCTCCAAAAGGATGTGCGCGTGAGAGACCTCGTCATCGCGCAGGCGACGACGACGGACAGCTCGATGGTTGAGAATATGTTCCCGAAAAATATTCACTTCGCCCCCGTCGGCAGCATGGAGCTCATAGAGAAAGCCGAGGCCGCCGCGCGCGCGATTGGCGCGCCGTACCACACGGGCAACGTGCTGTCGCAGGACAGACTGTTCGATGATGAAATTGACCTCAAGATGCTCGCTGAGCATGGCGTTCTCGGCGCCGAGATGGAGACGTGCGCGCTCTACCTCATCGCCGCGCGGCTCAAAGTCGAGGCGCTCGGCATCTTCACCGTCAGCAACCACATCATCACAGGCGAAGAGACGACGCCCGAGGAGCGCGAGACATCATTCAACGACATGGCAAAAGTCGCGCTCGATGCCATCATAAAATAATCGCTAAATATATTTAAGAACGAATCTGCATCCTCAACTGACGATGCAAATTCGTTCTTTTTATTTTTAGGAAAAGCTGATTAATTGAAGTAGGAGTATTGACGAGAGATTTTTTCGCATAGCAAGGAGAGGCGAAGAAGCGTAGTGGGGCTACGCTGATGAGCATCGACGAAGTTATGCGGAAAAAGATCCGTCAAGACGACTGCTGAAATAATCAGTGTTTCCTTTATTTTTCAGCAAACGGATTGCCCGAAAAATCATGATCGAGCGTCACGTCTTTATCGTCTGACACCGTCACTTCGCGCACGACGCAGCTCTGCATGCCGCCCGTGAACATCGCAAAAGACTCCCAGTTCGGCAGATACTTCGAGAGATTGTAGCCGGCATTCGTGCGCGTGAGGTCAGCCATGCCGTCGCCGATGCGCGGCGCGACGACGACCATATAGTATTCGCCTGCCGGCACGTCCTTTATCTCATAGTGACCCGTCTCATCCGTATCGACGATGAAGACGGGAATACCCTCTGGCTGCTTGCCGAACTGATACCAGTCATCAATCGCATTCGCGGGCACCCTGTCGAAATCGATACCCTTCTGTATGAGCTCGACGCGTGAGACGCGCGACTCACCCTTGCCGCCCGTGCCGCCGATCGCGACACCCATGCCGCCCTGATTGACGCCTTCCATGCGCGTGAGCCCCGTGTTGACATTCAGCCTCACGACGCCGCTCACCGAGCTCGCGAGCGCCGTACCGCTCATGATGCACATCACCGCACTGCCGACCGCGATTAGCTTTTTGATATTCATAGACAACCCCTCCACTCTCATATTCGAATTTATCATTAAATGCGCCTGCAAATAATATTTTCATTAAATATATTCGACATAACTTCAAAATATCCTCTTTGCAAAAAAATTTTGCGTAAAAAAATCCGACTGCGTCATCAGCAATCGGATTCCATATTCAAACTATATTCCCATCAACCCACAAACGGCTTTACGCCCTTTACTGCGTCTTTCGGCAGTATGCGCACATCATCGTTGTCGAGGTCGATGAGCATGTAGCGGTCGTTGCCCATTGCGAGCTCCTTCATGTACGAAAGCTGCCTAAGGCCGTGACGCGACTCGATGCGCTCGACGAGGTCGTGATGCTCGCTCTCCTGCATCGCGTAGACGAGGTCGATGCTCGCTTGGTCGACGGCGAGGATGTCCTCGCTCGCAAGTATGCCGACGTTCGGCGTGACCACAGGCTGAGCCGCCGTGCCCTCGCAGTCGCACGATACAGACATATTGCGCATCACATTGATGAACGTGATATGCGGCGCGAAGAAATCAACCGTCGCCTTCGTCGACTCCGTCATGCGCTCCATGAATTCTTCCTCTAATATCGACCACTGGCCTTTTCCCTCAGCCGTATGAATCCACTTCTTGCCCACGCGCCCGTCAGCGCAGCCAATGCCGATATTTTTGTCCGAGCCGCCAAAGCCGCCCGCCGTGTGGCCCTTGAAATGCGTGAGCACGAGCAGCGAATCGTAGTCCAGCATGTGACTGCCGACGCTCATCTCCGTGAACCATTTGCCGCCCTTCACGGGAAGCATCGCCGTGCCGTCCTCGTCCATGATGTCGACAGGCGCGAACGTCCAGCCGTTGACTTTGAGCGTCTCGCGGTGCTGCTCCGTCGTGTAGCGGTCGCCCGCGTAGTACGTGTTCGTCTCGACGATGTGCGCGTTGGGCAGCCGCTTCTCCATCAGATTTTTCACCCACGGGCGCGGGATGATGTTCGGCCCGTTTTTCTCGCCCGTGTGAAGCTTCACGCCGACTTTGCCGCTCATCTTGCCGCCGACCTTGTCATATATCTTGAGAAGCCCCGCCGCCGAGAGGTCGCGCGTAAAATACACGATTGATTCATTTCCCGTGCGCTCCTCATACGGCACATATTTATCGCCGTCCGTGCCGGCCACTGCATTTCCCAACTTCTTCCCCTCCGTCTTATCGTCAGCGCTCGCCTTCGGCGCATTTATGCATCCCGTGAGCGAGAGTCCGACCGCGCCCATCGCGCCTACGCCCATGCACTTCAAAAAATCTCTGCGTTTCATACGAATCATCCTTTCACTCCGCATCAAAAAAATTTATCTAACATCCACATTATATATGAGAACTCTTCGCAAAGTTAAATACCTTTTGCGAACACTAATCCATGCGTGAAAAGCATGACTCTGTGAAATCACAAATGAAGCAACTCGGCGATACCAGTCTTCATCCACTGCGCAATTTCAATAGGCTCTAAGGCTGGCTTCCTCGCGGCAAAAGCGAAGACACGCCGCTTCGGAGCCAGCACAAGAGCCTATAGAAAATTGCTAAATTACTTCAGACTGGCATCGCCTCGAAAATATTCACTATGTCATGATTTTATCGGCTCAAAATCAATCATAAACTGCTTGCGTTCATCTGAAAATTTTTGTAAAATTTTCATGAGCAACACAAAACCTCGCGCCATCGTATTCGCATGCGATGAGCCACGGTGGCCGGCCCAGCCTGCGAGCGCGACGCGACGCACACTAAAAAATTCACATTGCAGGTGACACGTCGTCACCATTGCGCCATGTTGCCTATCCATCATCAGATAGACAATATGGCGGAAGCAGAAAGGAGCACATCGTGACAGTACAGGAATACACGGACGCATGTCTCAAGTTCGCGAAGGCGTCCGCATCATGGGATGAGCTCGACCAGAGCCAATTCATCACCACATTCGACAAATCGTGGGAAATGACAGCCGAAAATCAGAACGGCGGCCTCGACATTGCCTGGGCATTTCATAAGGACGAGGACTACATCAAGGCCAACGCGCCGCAAAAATTCGTCGACTATTTCCATCAGGAGCTCGACCTCGCATCGAAGCTCAGCGGCGCTGAAATGCAGGAAATCATCATGTCCTGCGCTGACCTCATGCAGCCAGGCGTCTACAGCATGTCGGAAGCAAAAGACTGAACAATTCATATCATGGCCACTAAAAATAGAGCGCAGAGATTCGTCCGCGCTCTATTTTTTATCATCGCTTTTAGTAGACACCGACTATTCCATTTAATCAGCGTTTCCTTTACCTTCATATATAAGTATACGAAAAAAAGCACAGTGCTGATATGCACCGTGCAAGTAATGATATTCTATATGTTTTTATTTGCAACAATGAAAATGATATGGCAAACCTATTACAACATCATACAAAGAAAGGGCGCAATACACTGTGCGCCCTTTTTGCTTGCCTATTCTTTATTAATGATGGAAAAGGCGAATGTGCGTCATCGCCATCGCCATGCCGAATTTGTCGGCGGTCTCTATGACGTTGTCGTCGCGGATGGAGCCGCCTGTCTGCGCGACGTATTTGACGCCGCTCTTTCTGGCACGCTCGATGTTGTCGCCGAACGGGAAGAACGCGTCGGAGCCAAGGGCGATGTCTTTCGCGGTCGCTATCCACGCGCGTTTTTCTTCTTTCGTGAATACTTTCGGCTTCTCAGTGAATACGCGCTGCCATGCACCGTCCGCGAGGATGTCCTCGTACTCGTCGCCGATGTAGACGTCGATGGCGTTGTCGCGGTCGGGGCGGCGCACGTCGTCCTTGAATGGGAGACCGAGCACCGTCGGGCTCTGGCGCAGATACCAGTTGTCGGCTTTGTTGCCCGCGAGCCGCACGCAGTGAACGCGCGACTGCTGCCCCGCGCCGATGCCGATGGCTTGACCGCCGTACGCGTAGCAGACAGAGTTCGACTGCGTGTATTTGAGCGTGATGAGCGATATGAGGAGGTCACGCTTCGCGCTGTCAGGGATGTCCTTATTCTTCGTCACGATGTCGGTGAGGCAGTCCTCAGTGATTTTCACGTCATTTCGCTTTTGCTCGAACCACACGCCGAATACCTGCTTCTGCTCAAGCGTCTCGGGCTCGTAGTCTGAATCCATCTGAATGACGAGATACGTGCCCTTGCGCTTCGTCTTGAGAATCTCGAGCGCAGCCTCGGAGTATGACGGCGCGATGATGCCGTCCGACACTTCGCGCTTCAAAAACGACGCTGTCTGCGCGTCGCACTCGTCGGAGAGCGCGACGAAATCGCCGTACGATGACATGCGGTCTGCGCCGCGCGCTCTGATGTACGCCGTGGCGACGGGCGAGAGCTCTATGCCCTCGACGAAGTATACTTTCTGCAGCACCTCATCGAGCGGCACAGCGACAGCCGCACCCGCAGGGCTCACGTGCTTGAACGATGCGGCGGCAGGGAGCCCCGTCGCCTCTTTGAGTTCCTTCACGAGCTGCCATGAATTCATCGCGTCGAGCAGATTGATATATCCGGGGCGTCCATTCAGCACCTTGAAAGGCAACGCGCCTTTCTTCATGAATACGCGCGCTGGCTTCTGATTGGGGTTGCAACCGTACTTGAGGGACATCTCATCCATCTGAATTCCTCCTTAGTAATTGTTGTATGGTTTATAAAGCGCAATGTGAGAGCAACAGAAAAAAGACTCGGCGATGCCAGTCCTCATTCACTAGAGGATAGCCGTAAAACATATATTCAATATTATACACAATATCGGGGCTTTTGCACAAACTATTTTCACCAAGCCGCGCAGGTACGCTAATGTCACCCCACCACCGCCTACGGCGGTCCCCCGCCACCGACTTCGTTGGATGTGAGAGAGTAAATGCTAAAGCACTAACTCTCTCATCACCTCAAGGGGCGGACAAATGGCGCTGTCGCCGCGTACAAAGTGAACGGTACGCAAGGCGTTCGCTAACGAAGGCATGGCGGAAAGCAACCAAAGTCTTGACTCTTAAGGATTTTTCGTCAGGTCGAGGCGCTGGCCACCGCCGCGTACTTTAAGCCGTGCGGTACGCAAGGTGGCCAGCAACGAAGACACGGCGGAAAAGACTAAGAGTCAAGAGCATTTGGACCAGCCACACCACATACACGTCACGCAGTTCCCTTCTGGTTTCAGCGATTTGTGATGGCACTCGGGACATTCGCGATTGACGGATGCCTCGACTTCATCATGATATTTCTCGCCCTCGTCTTCTTTCGTCTCGTTGTAGACTTCGGCAAGCGCGGATGCTATGGCGTTGCCACAGGAGAGGGAAATGTCGCGGCGGCCATCGCGGATGAGCGCTTGGCAGGCCGAGCATTTCGCCGTGGCGAGCTGCTTGATGATTTCCTTCACTCTGATGCCCGAGCGCAGGGCGAGCGATGTAAGGCGCGTGATGGTCGCGATGTTCGACGCACAGCCGCCCGACGCATTCGTGAACACCTCAAAAATCTGTCCGTCGGGCGTCTTGTTTATCGTTATGTACATTTTATCGACGCAGGACGTGTGGCGCACGAGCGTACAGCCATTGACACGCTCTATGTCGTCGCGGTGCCTCGGCTGTACGGTGTCATACTCTATGGCTTTGTCGTCGTGCTTCACGCCGAGTATGTTGCCGCGCTTGCAGCCGTCTCGGAACACCGTGATGCCTTTGCAGTGCGAGCGCCACGCCTCGACGTATATGGCGCGTATGTCGTCGGGCGTCGCGTCGCTCCGCAGATTGACCGTCGACGAGATGGAGTTGTCAACGTATTTCTGCATGGCGGCCTGCAGCTTCACGCGATGCGCGTACGGCACATCATGGCTCTCGATGACGAACGGGAAGCGACGCTTTATCTCGTCGTTCGTGAGGTCGCCGAGGTGATGATAGTCGAGCAGGTCGCGAACGGCATGCGCATAGACGCGGAACGATTTGCCCTGTGTCTCCATCTTGTGCGTCGTGCGCTCGTAGCTGATCTGATATATCGGCTCACAGCCGCCCGTGAACGTGCCCATCAGAAGCGATATGGTGCCCGTCGGCGCAATGGAAATCAGCGTGCCATTTCTGAGGCCGTTCTTCTCAATGAGCGCGTAGACGTCGGGCGCCTCGCCCTTAATGAGCGATATGATTGGCGATTTTTTCGTTTTCTCCCAATCGTAGCGGCCAAACGTGCCCTTCTCTCCCGCGAGTTCTGCGGACGCGCGCGCGGCCTCGATGAGCAGGTGGCGCATGACGCTCGCCACCCACTCATTCGCATCGTCGTCGCCGTAGCGCATCTTCATCGCGACGAGCGCGTCGGCGAGTCCCATGATGCCGAGGCCGACGCTGCGCCAGTCGTCGATGCATTTCCTGTTTTCCTCGAGCGGCTGAGTGTCATAGCCGTAGTCGAGCACCTCGTCGAGCGCGCGCACGGCGGTGTGCACGGCCTCATCGAACGATGCCTCGTCGAGGTGCGGCGCATCGCCGAATTTGTCCGCGATGAACTGATAGAGATTTATGCTCATGAGGTTGCAGGAATTGTAGGCGTTGCCGCCAAACTCACCGCATGGGTTCGTGATTTCGATGCGGTAGTCGTCGTAGCCAGAGAGCAGCGTGTAGTCGTTCAGCCTGTCGATGAACAGCGCGCCCGGGTCGCCCCAGTCCCACTGCGTGCGGCAGTATTCGTCGAAAAACTCCGAGGCGCGTATCGTGCGGCGAATTTTCTCGCCCGTAGCCTCGACGTCGAACGACAGCGTGAATTCCTTGTCGTTTACGACGGCGTCCATGAACGCGTCACTGAAAAGAATCGATATGTTCATCGACGCGAGTTTCTCATTGTGCTGCTTCATGTGAAGGAATTCGTAGATGTCGGGGTGATCGCAGTTCAGCCCCACGAGCATCGCGCCACGGCGACCGTTCTGGCTGATGACCTCGCCAGTCGAGTCGAATATTTTGAGGAACGACACGGAGCCCGTCGACGTGCGCGCGACGTTCGTCACTTTGCTGTCCTTCGGGCGCAGGCCGCTGATATTGACGCCGATGCCGCCGCCATACGAGAAGATTTTCGCGATTTCCTCATTCGTCTTGAAAATCGACTCGATGTTGTCCTCGGGCGATGGCAGTATATAGCAATTCGAGAGGCTGCCCTTGAATTTGCCCTTCGAGCCGGCGGCGTAAAGCGTTCGCCCAGCGGGGCAGACGGCGGCGTCCTCGATGTATTTTCTCATTTTCGTCTTCACGTCGTGCGAGAAAATGCTCACGACGCGGTCCATGAATTCCTGCGGCGTTTTCTCATCAGGGTGATAATATTTCGCTTTGAGTATCCCCTGCCCAATCTCTGTCTCGTACCATTTTTCCATCAGACCAACTCCCAATTTATATTATGTTTCGAGCAACACGTGATATACCATATTTTGATGTGCGAGATTTATTATATCCAACATGTTGTATTTTGTAAATCTTTTAATTACGAATTTTCACGCCACAACGGCGCAATGACGACCGAAAATTTCCCGCAACGAAAAAATCCCGCTCTCACCAAGGTGATGAAAGCGGGATTTTGTTTATCGAAGAAATTCAGTGCTCGCGATTGAGATTGTCAATCAAGCAGCGTTTTGATATTTTCTCTCGGTGTGGTCAACGACGACGGAGACGGCAGCGTCGCCCGTGACGTTGAGGCATGTGCGGCACATGTCGAGGACACGGTCGATGCCAGCGACGAGCGCGAGTCCCTCCATCGGGAGGCCGACGGTCTGCACGACCATCGCGAGCATGATGAAGCCGGCGCCCGGCACACCAGCCGTACCGATGGATGCGAGCGTGCCCGTGAGGACGATCATGCCCATCTGGCTCATCGTGAGGTCTATGCCAAACACATTCGCGATGAAGAGCGCGCAGACGCCCATGTAGAGAGCCGTGCCGTCCATGTTGATTGTCGCGCCGAGCGGCAGGACGAAGCTCGAGACCTCACGCGAGACGCCAAGATTTTCCTGGCAGTTCTTCATCGTGACAGGCAGCGTGCCCGAGCTCGAGCATGTCGTGAATGCGAGCATCATGGCCTCAGAGACGCCCTTGAAGAAAGCGAGTGGGCTGTGGCCGCCCCAGAGACGCGAGAGCGTCGAGTAGACAGCGACGGCATGAATGACGCAGCCAATCGCAACGCAGGCGATGACAGAGAGAAGCGGCAGGAGCACTTTCGGGCCGTTCTTGCAGACGACAGGAAGCAGCAGGCAGAAGACGCCGATAGGAGCGAGCTCCATGATGATGCCGATGATTTTGTAGCAGACCTCAGCGAGAGCGTCGAACACTTTCATGAGAAGCTGCGCGCGCTCGCCGCCGACTTTGATGATGCCGACGCCCGTGAACAGCGCGAAGATGATGATAGGCAGTATCTGTGCCTTTGCCATCGAGTCAACAGGATTTTTCGGAACCATGTCCACGAAGACCTGCATGATGGACGGCGCCTCCTTTGCCGTCACGGCAGCATCGCTCGCTAGGCTGAGGCCAACGCCTGGATGGCCGATGCCCGCGACGCCAAAGCCGATGATGATGGCGATGGCCGTCGTGAAAAGATAGAGCGCGACCGTCTTTATGCCGATGCGGCCAAGCTTCTTCGTGTCGCCGAGGCTCGTCATGCCGACGACGAGCGACGTGAAGACGACAGGCACAATCATCATCTTGATGAGATTGATGAAAATCGTGCCGATTGGCGCAATCCACCAATTCACAAAGCCCAGCGAGTTTGGCCCCGCAATGAGGCCGACAACAACGGATGCAACGAGTGCGACGAAAATTTTTACAGATAGGCTCATTACATATCCCCCCATTTAATATAATAACAAAGCCATTATATTAGAAAAAGACATTTATGTCTACTCAATTTACACAAAAATTTCATGTATACAAAATGCATCTCTGTACAAAATTTTATTGTTCACTCATTTCGCGGGGCAAAACTCGAATTTTCTACGCGATTCATTTTCCTCATCCCTTCACGAAGCGAACGTCACTTTTTCTCTTTATGATTTGAAAAATCATTTGACAAAAGCCGCCGCGCCTTGTATACTATTTTCTGCTGGTTCACTAGCTCAGTTGGTAGAGCACTTGACTTTTAATCAAGGTGTCCCGGGTTCGATTCCCGGGTGAGCCACCATGGCGCCATCGTCAAGTGGTTAAGACACCGCCCTTTCACGGCGGGTTCGTGGGTTCAAATCCCGCTGGCGTCACCA
>OMWN01000014.1 GCA_900314765.1 uncultured Selenomonadales bacterium
AAGTATAGCACATTTACTTTTAAATTAGCTACTTAAAGTAATACCGCCTGAAAGGCGGTGGTTTTTACCATCGACGTGGAAATAAAATATCTCACGTTTTCATTAATCGCCTGGCAAGCTAAAGTAAATAATTCTAGAATCTGTGAAATCAGCCTCCCCTTTTGGGGGAGGTGCCGAGCGAATGCGAGGCGGAGAGGGTCACCCAACCGTCATTGCACTAACCAGCTAAGCTCATGGTTTTATTCACACACCCGAGGTGATGCCAGTCCGAAGTAATTTAGCAATTTCATACAGGCTCTTTGGCGGGCTCCGAAGCGGCATGTTTTCGCTTTTGCCGCGAGGAAGCCAGCCCTAGAGCCTGTCGAAATTGCGCAGTGGATGAGGACTGGCATCGCCGAGACATTTTCACAACCCTATAACACCGCCACCATTATTATACAACCGCTTTCTTCCTTTTCATATACTGCACCGCGATGATGACGGCTATCGCAACGATGCCGATTGCGTCCGTCATGATTCCTGGGTACAGCAGGCACGGCGCGACGAGGAGCAAGACGATGCGCTCCACGATGCTCGCCTTTGCTATGAGCCAGCCCTCGAGCGCCGCGACGAGAGAGCACGTGCCGAGGATTGCGGTCGCGATTGCCCACGCCGTCTGCGCGCCTGTCGCGGCCTTGTCGACGCCGATTAGCAGTACGGGATTGTCGAGGAAGAAGAACGGAATGATGAAGCCGATGAGTCCGAGGCGCACGGCCCATAGTCCCGTCTTCGTCTGGTCGGAGCCCGCGATGCCCGACGCCACATACGCGCTCATCGCCACAGGCGGCGTGATGTTCGACAGGCACGCGTATATGAGGCAGAAAAGGTGGCTCACGAGCGGCAACACGCCCGCGCCGATGAGCACCGGCACGGCGACGGCCTGCACGATGACGTACGCCGCGACGCCTGGCACACCCATGCCGAGTATCGTTGACATGATCATGACGAGGAAGCCCGTCACGTAGATATTGTCATTGTCAATGACATTGAGGATGATGTAGCCCATGTTGAGGCCCATGCTCGTCAGCGTGACCGTGCCGATGATGACGCCGATGATGACACAGCAGACGCCGACGGATATGGCGCTTTTCGAGCCCTCAATGATGGCGGCGACGATTTTGTCCGGCGTCATGCGCGTCTCTTTGCGTAGCCAGCTCGCGGCGACCGTCGCGAATATCGAGATGACCGCTGAGTAGAGCGGCGTGTATCCCGCGAGCATGAGGCCAATGAGCGCGACGAGCGGCACGGCAAGATGCCCTTGCTCCTTCATGACCTTCATCGCGTCTGGGATATTTTCCTTTGAGAGACCCGAGAGGCCAAGCCTTTTCGCCTCGAAATGGACGGCGAGGAGCAGACCGATATAGTAAAGAAGAGCCGGCACAATCGCCGCGAGCATGACGACCGTGTAGCTCACGCTCAAAAACTCCGCCATGACGAATCCGACGGCGCCCATGATTGGTGGGCAGAACTGTCCACCCGTCGATGCGACGGCCTCGACGGCGCCCGCGAATTCTTTTTTGTATCCCGTCCGCTTCATGAGCGGTATCGTTATGGTGCCCGTCGTCGCAACATTCGCAATCGCCGAGCCGTTTATCATGCCCATGAGGCCCGACGCCACGACGGCGACTTTCGCGGGGCCGCCCGACGTCTGACCGACGAGCGTCAGCGAAAAATCATTGATGAACTTCGAGAAGCCCGAGTGCTTCAGAAACGCGCCGAACACGACGAAAAGAAAAATATACGTCGCCGAGACGCCGATGCCTGTGCCGAGCACGCCCTGCGTCCCCCAGAACTGCGTTATGAGCACGCGCTTGAGCGTGAAGCCATTGTGCCCGAGCAGTCCCGGCAGATATTCGCCGAACCAGTTGTACGCGAGGAACACGGCCGCGAGGATGGCAAGATTGCCAGACGCGCGGCGCGCCGCCTCAAAAACGACGACGATGGCAACGGCGGCAATCGCAATCTCCATCTGCGACACACGCCCGCCAGACTGCGCTATGCGCGTGTAGTTCATGATGAGATAGCCGAATGTGCCGATGCTCAAGACGATGAGCACGATGTCCCAAATCGGCGGCAACGTTCTTTTGCGCTGCTCCTTCTTGTACGTCGGAAAAAGCAAAAACGTGAACATCAGCAGGAAGATGCAGTGAACAGCGCGCAGATTGATCGCGCTGATGACGCCTATCGTCGTGAAGTACAGCTGAAACACCGTCCACACGATGAGCAGCACCGCTATAACCTTGTCCATCGGCCCCACGTACGTCCTCATGCGTGAGTCCGCTTCCTTCTCTTCGAGGAGCTCCTGCGCCTTTCTGTCGAGCTCTGCTTGATTCGCCGCTGGCTCGAGCTTTATCCCGTTTTCCCCATTGGACATAAAATTTCCCCCAAAACCAAATATGTATTACTGCGTTTATTTCCTTGACGCTTTCACGCACTTAAACGTTTCCAGATGTGCTGTCATAATCAATGATGTCATTGATCGAGTCCTGCAGGAGCACCTGCGTCACGATGCCCGCACCAAAAAGCGAAAGAATGAGGTACAGAATCGTGTCGTTGCCGCTCGTATGCATGCCGCGCATGCGCTTTGCCTCTGTAATGGACTCTCCCATCTTGTACGACCAATAGATGTAATAGATGCCAAGCGTGATGAACGTATACAGAAGAGCCCAACCGCCCGACGCCGTCGTGTTGCGGCCGACTACCTGATGCGCTTCGTTCGTCAGCTTGTAGAACCAATACACCCCGTAAATGCCGAATGTGATAAATGAAAATATGATGGCCTTTACGATGCCGCGCTTTTCCATCTCGAACACTCCTTAAGCAAAGTACACAAAATACATAAAATACACATTATTAGACTTGAGATTTATCATATCATGAAATGACGAAACTACAAAGTTATTTTTTGTGATTTTTCGTCATTTTTGTTATTTCTTTAAAAAATTTCATGACTTTTTGAGGCTTCCCCCATAACTGTGGGTAAAACAGCATAAAAAGAAACCACTTGCACACTCTGCTATAGTAGAAGCTGCTAAACCAAAC
>OMWN01000077.1 GCA_900314765.1 uncultured Selenomonadales bacterium
AGTTTGTTTGGTCACTTCTACTATAGCAGAGTGTGCAAGTGGTTTCTTTTTATGCTGTTTTACCCACAGTTATGGGGGAAGCCTCATTTTTTATTGAAATTCATCCTGCCGCACCTCGATGGACGCGACGCGGCAAACGTGATAAAATTGCGATTATCATGATGATACGTGTTTCCCATAATATTTTTTGGAGGTCGTATTTTGATCATATATTTCACGGGGACGGGCAACAGTCTCACGATAGCGCGCGCTATAAAGGACGCCACGGGCGACAACATGATGCACGTGTACGAGGCGATGAAGCCCGATGTGCTTTCGCGGCTCGAAAGCGAGGAGACAATCGGGCTCGTCTTTCCCGCTTTTTTCTTTAATCCGCCGGAGCCTGTCATGTCGCTCGTCGAGCGCGTGAAGCCGAAAAGTGGCGCGTATATTTACGCCGTGGTGACGTGCGGCAGCAATCCCGGCAGCTCCGTCTGGGATATAAAGACGGCGCTCGCGAAAAAAGGCGCAAGGCTCAGCTACAGCCGCATCATCCCGCAGCCGGACAGCAGCGCCATCGCCTTTGGCAACGATGCCAACAGCCAGCTCGCGAAGCTCGATGCGTCGCGCGAGACGGTGAAAAGTGTCATTGATGATATAAAAGTGAAAAAGATTTCACTTGAAAATGAAAGCAAGACGCTGCTCGGCTCGATTTTCGCCGTGAAATCCCTATATCATCTCGGGCTGAAACTGCTGAAAAAGGATGTCAATCCCTCGAAGTGCATAGGCTGCGGCGTCTGCGCGCGTGTCTGCTCGGCGAACAACATCAAAATCGAGGGCGGCAAGGCCAAAATGGGCGATAACTGCGACTATTGCTACGCATGTGTCCAGTGGTGCCCGTCGCAGGCCATCGAGGTGCGCCGCAAGACGACGCTATCAGCGCTCCAGTACCGAAATCCAAAGGCGAAGGCCAACGACATCGCGGGAAAATGATGCGTTGCCATTATCCTTAATTTTTTCAGATTGTTCTTCTATTGTAATAATTATATTTACAAAAAATATCGCATCTCATAAGGAGGTCACTTTAATGAAAGGATATGTCAATAAGGATTTGTGCGTCGGCTGCGGCGCATGCGTGGCGACGTGCCCAGAGGGATTTCGCATGGGCGACGACGGGCTCGCTGAGGGCTATCAGGATATACCAGCCGAGGCAAAGGACAACGCGACGGAGGCCGCTGAGAATTGCCCCGTAGCGGCCATCGAGCTGAAGTAAATCGAAAATTTTGGAGGAATGAATATGAAATCTTTTGATGTTGTGCCGCAGGGTGTCTGCGCGAAGAAAATATCTTTCGACATCGATGAGGCTGGAAAGCTCCACGATGTCCACTTCACGGGTGGATGCCCGGGCAACACGGCGGCCATCGGCAAGCTCATCGAGGGCAGCGACGCGAAGAAGGTCGCTGACATACTGCGCGGCAATCTCTGCGGCGCAAAGCCGACGTCGTGCGCTGACCAGCTCGCGCACGCCATCGACAACGCACTCGCGTCGTGATTCGACAGGCGCATCACAAATGAAAATTTGAAATTTTGGAATCAAAAATGCTCTGCTTCACGAACGAGGCAGAGCATTTTTTGTTGGGTGTTATTGAGTATGGAGCTTAGAATATGAATTTATATTCTAAACGTCTCTTCATTTTTTCTTCGTGGCGAGCGATGGCGGCGTCTTCAAAAAGAACGAAAATATCGCAGCGATGATGGCGATGACCCACAGCACCTGAAGCGCCGCGGAGACGCCGTAATAGTCGGCGGCACGACCAATGAACGGCGAGACGATGCCGCCCATCGTCGTCGAGAGGCCGAGCGTTATGCCCGAGGCAAAGGCGATGTTTTTGCCGAGGTACGTCTGGCCGAGCACGACCTGCGCGCTGTACGGCGCGAAAAGCGCGAACGCCGCCGGTATGAGGAAGGCCGTCGCCGTCATGACGTCGCTGCTGTTGACGAGCAGAAACATTGCGGGAATCATCACGATGTACGACAGTCTGAGGATGCGCACGGAGCCGAGACGGTCAGACAGGAGACCGCCAAAGTACGTGATGAACGCGCCCATCGTGAACAGCACCGTGAGCGCGAAGCTGCCATCGGACGGCGAGGCCCCGAGCACATTGATCCAGTAGAGCGGAATGAACGCATTGCACGCCGAGAATGCAATAGAGCGCGTGAAGATGAGCACTGTGAGCTTGCCAAAAGAAAACCAATCATTTTTGAGCTCGCCCGTCGGATGAACCTTTTGCTCCTCGCGCTTCATGGAAGCAATGTCGGCGATGACGCCCGTGATGCGGCTATGAAGCAGCGCCGCGACGATGACGTTGAAAATGCCAAAGACGACGAGGCCATGAATGTCGAAGACGTACGCGCAGAATCCCGAGAACATCGGCCCCACGGCAAAGCCCGCATTGCCGCCGACTGAGAATGTACCGAGCGCTCTGCCCTTGGCGTCACGCGCGAGGCCATTCACCATGCGCGCGGCCTCTGGGTGATAGATGGCCGAGCCAAATCCCGAAAGCATCGAGCAAATGAACAGCAGCCAATAATTCGTCACGAACGGCATCGCGGCTATCGAGAGGCCGCTGATGACGGGGCCGAGCGGCGCGAACCACGGCTTTGAGACGCGGTCGGCATAGTAGCCGAATATCGGCTGACTCACGGACGCGAGCAAGATATTCGCGAACACGAGCGTGCCCGCGTCCTGATAATTTAAGCCCAGCGTGGCAATGAAGTACGGCAACAGCGCAGGGATGGCGCTCTGCGCCCAATCGACGGAGAAATGCCCCAACGAAAAAAGATAAATGCGCGAATCAAAACGATTCATAAAAATTGCCCCTTAAAAAATTTACAAGCGGTTTATCGATGTGAATATCATTATACGACGAATAACGATTGATTTACAGAAAAACTTTATATGTGCTGCGTGATAAGAAATAATGAATGACCCTCTCCGCCTCGCATTCGCTCGGCACCTCCCCCAGAGTGGGAGACTGGCTTCACAGATTCTGAATTATTTACTCTAGCTATGTATATTCTTTATGACTGTTGCAAAATAAGCTCAAAATATTTTTCATAAATTTATAAACGAAAAAGGGCTCCCGATTACTCGAGAGCCCTTGGAATTTCTATGGAGCTGATGGTAGGATTTGAACCTATGACCTGCGCATTACGAATGCGCTGCTCTACCAACTGAGCTACATCAGCAAAACTTAAGCAAAGTGCCAATCGCGATTGACGAAATATATTTTAGCGATTTGAGACGCTTTTGTCAAGCAATTTTTATTTTATCCTGTTATTTTGTGGCGATTTCCTCGCAGGCTGGCTCTTCGCCCGCCTCTGCCGCGCGACTCGCTATCATGTCCATCACGCCGCCCACGATGCCGCCGATGACTGCGGGCGCGATCCAGCCGAGGTTCACGTCGTAAAACGGCACGCACGATGTGAGCAATGCGTCGATGGCCGAGAGGTCAAATCCCGCCGTCTTCAGTCCCGTGATGACGCTGAAAACAGCCGTCAGAGCGAGGCTCATGCGGTAAACGCTTCTGTTGCCGCCGATGAGGCGATCGAACAGCGTCAGCACGACGAGCACGATGACAATCGGATAAATGGCGACGAGGAACGGCACCGATATGCGGATGAGCTCGGTGAGGCCGACATTTGACGCCGCGAAGCCGAACAGTGCGCCGACCTGCACGAAGCGACGATAGGCGACCCTTCTCCCTGTCGCCTCATGGAAATACGAGGAGAACGCCGAGAGCATGCCGACGCTCGTCGTGAGGCATGCGAGCGCAATGATGAGCGCGAGAATGATTTGGCCGAACTGGCCGAAAAGAATGCTGGCCGCTGTCGAGAGTATGACGCCGCCATTAGCCGAAAGGCCGAGGCGCATGGCCGACGTCGCGCCGAGATAGCTGAGCGAAACGTAGACGAGGCTCATGAGGAATATCGCGATGACGCCGCCCATGAGGCAGATGCGGCCAATCTGGCGCGTCTCCTCGACGCCCGCCGTGCGCACGGCGCTCACGACGATGGCGCCGACGGCGAGCGACGCGAGCAGGTCCATCGTCAGGTAGCCATTCTGGAAGCCCTGCGCGAATGGGATGGAACGATATATGCCCTGCGGCTCGAGTATGGGTCCTAGCGGAGTCACGAACGATTTCACGAAGAGTATCACGAGGAAAGCAAGCAGCGCCGGCGTGAGTATCTTTCCCACGCGGTCAACAATCTTTCCTGGTGAGAGCGAGAGCCAATATGTGAGCGCGAAGAAGATGGCCGTGTAGATGGCCTGACCAGCCATGACCTCATCCCACGCGAGGAACGGACGAATGCCAATCTCAAACGATACGGCGCCCGTGCGCGGTATGGCGAACAGCGGCCCGATGGCGAGATAGAGAAGCCCCAAAAGCAGCGCCGCAAACCGTGGATGCACGCGCCGCGAGATGAAGCTCGGATAGTCGCCGCCTGTCGTCGCGATGGCGACGATGCCGAGGAGCGGCAGCCCGACGCCCGTGAGCAGAAAGCCGATGATGGCCGTCACAAAATTCGTGCCCGCAGACTGGCCGAGAGACGGCGGGAATATGAGATTGCCCGCGCCGAAGAAGACCGAGAACATCATGAGCCCAATCGACAGTATTTCCGTTTTTTTCATTTGTTTCATTCAATTCACCCAATTCACATTTGTTATTCTTATCGGTTGTAATTTTGTTCATATATACAGCTTTACAATTATATAAAAATTAAGGCCATATTGCAAGCAAAAAAATATCCCACGCCATAAAGCATGGGATATTTTCGTCTTTAAAATTTTTTACTTCACGATTCTCTCCGTAAATTTTTTTAGTTTTTCATTAGGAATCGGCTCCATGAGCCCCATGATGGACAAAAGCTGGCTCAGCGCTTTCTGCTCGCTTGAGACGTTCTTTATGATGTGCGTCGCGATTTTCCAGTTGTCGAACTCGCCGTTGTTCTCCGCGTACTCGATGTTCGCCTTTATCTCGTTGTTCGTATGGCCGAGCTTCAGCATGCGTTCGATGAGCGTGACGTAGTCGACCATGACGAATATCGACTCAAAGTTGCCCTTGATGAGCTTCGCGAGCTGCTTCACCGCGTTCGCGTCGGCGATGCAGACCGTGATGGGGTACTCCTGTATCGAGCCGAGGATGTCCTGCTTCAAGAGGCCGTAGTAGTTCCCTTGGTTCGTCGTCTTGATGAGAAAATCTTTTTTGAAGAAATCGATTTTGCTGATGAAATTATAGATTGCAGGGTCGCTCGAGACGTTCCCCGGCACGCGCGTCGTATACTGCGGGATGTAGTGAATGCCCATTTTCTGCAGGTGCTTCACGAGTGTCGTCTTGCCGGATGCGTGCGGCCCGAAAAGAGCGTAAATTTTATTAGTCATCGCAATTCTCCCATTTCTGTTTTCACAAAAATTTTCGCCATATATATTATCCACAAATCAACAGATTTTTGTCAATAAGATTCCTTTTTATTGTTAATTCTATAAAAATTTATTTTTTCCTGCTTGAATGAATAATTTTTAGGAAATTTATCAATAAATTTTTTGACAAGTTTACATTTCTTTGCAGGAATTTTCAAAAATAAGGCGAACTATATCATATAAAGGATTTTTGATGAGATTAATTGATTTTAATCGAAAAAGAAGGCCATAATATGCTTAAGCGAATAGGAGTGCTGACGAGCGGCGGCGACAGCCCGGGCATGAATGCCGCGACGCGCGCCGTCGTGAGGACAGCGATACACTCGAACGTCGAGGTTTTCGGCATACGAAACGGCTACAAGGGCCTCATCGAAGGCGACATTTTCGAGATGAACACGCGCTCCGTGTCGGACATCATACAGCGCGGCGGCACGGTGCTCGGCACGGCGCGCTCAAAGGAATTCACGACGCCCGATGGACGGCGTGCGGCGTACGAGATGATGAAGAAGTTCGGCATGGAGGGGCTCGTCGTCATCGGCGGCGACGGGAGTCTGCGCGGCGCGCAGGCGCTGAGCGAGGAGCAGCCCATCTCTGTCGTCGGGCTGCCCGGCACCATCGACAATGACATCTGGGGCATGGACTACACTATCGGCTGCGACACAGCCGCGAACACGATTGTCGATGCCATCAACAAACTGCGCGACACGGCGTCGGCTCATCAGCGCATCGCGATACTCGAGGTCATGGGGCGCCACTGCGGCTGGCTCGCGCTCATAGCGGGAGTCGCAGGCGGCGCGGAGTTCATCCTTGTGCCGGAGGAGTCGTACGACGTCGATGAAATCTGTACAGAAATAACACAAATGTATGCTCAAAGCCGCCATCGCTATGTGCTGATTGTCATCGCGGAAGGCGCGGGCAGCGGCATCGAGCTCGGCAAGACGATAGAAGAAAAGACGGGCATAGAGACGCGCGCTTCCGTGCTCGGGCACATACAGCGCGGCGGCTCACCGACGGTGGAGGACCGCGTCTATGCGAGCCTCCTCGGCGAAGAGGCGGCGCTCGCGCTCATATCCGGCGTATCGAACGTCGTATTCTCGCGCAACAACGG
This sequence comes from uncultured Selenomonadales bacterium, assembly GCA_900314765.1. Lineage (GTDB taxonomy): Bacteria > Bacillota > Negativicutes > Selenomonadales > Selenomonadaceae > RUG024. The sequence continues at coordinate 6,570 of OMWN01000077.1, forward strand.
CATGCCCGTGTCCGTGAATTTGCACGACGCCGTGACACGCAAGAGAAAGCTGAACATGGACCTTTTCCACATGGCAAAGCTGCTCGCGTGAATTGTGATTAAATGATTGGCAACATAAAATATCTTGTTTGTCATCCAAGGTATAATAATCATTGCAAACGTCGCGAAGGCACACAATTTTTTTACGCTTAATGGCTCACTTTGACGTCTGCGCTTCGTATTACAGCGGTCTTTCGACCGCATCTTATCCGTACGGATGCTATTTCCATTTTTATTCATTGTTCGCCACCCTGCGGGCTACGCCATGCCTATGGCATGGCTAGGCGCTCCAAAAAACTTGTGTTGCCTTCGCTTACGACTGACGATATTTTTAAAGTTAGTAACCTAACGTCACCTTTATAACCCATAAATTTCAAGAAAAGGAGAGAATGCAAAATGGTTCCAGAAAATCTGCAAAAGAAAATCGACGCATTCAATGAGGCTGTTCAGAAGATGGATGAACAGGAGCGAAAAGCGGCGGAGATGGACTTCGTCGCACGGTTCACCTATCACTCCACAGCGCTAGGCGGCAACACGCTCTCGCAGGAGGAGATCAACAAGATTCTCATTGACGGCGTCGTGCCGAAGCCAATGACACTCCGCGAGCTCGACGACATTCGCGGCCATGAGAAGGCATGGGAGCTCGTGAAGAATGCGGCGCAGAAGAAGAAGCCGCTGAGCGAAAATCTCATAAAGGACATTCATCAGGCCGCCATCCCGATGCCGGGCGTCGGCGGCATCTATCGCACGGTGCCGCTCTCCGTGCGCGGCGCAGTGCACGTCCCGCCAGCACCGGAGAAAGTTCGTGCGAAGATGAAGTACCTCATCGCCGACTACGGCTATCTCGAGTTCGACAACGAAATCGAAAAAGCCGCATGGCTCTCAGCAAAGTTCTACAAGATTCATCCATTCGTCGAAGGCAGCGGACGCACGGCGCGCCTGCTTCTCAACTATCAGCTCATGCTCGGCGGCATGCCTCCGACATTCATCAAAAAGGAAAATGCAACGGTCTACTACAAGGCGCTCGACACATTCGCAGCAGAGGACAACCTTCGCCCATTCTGTGATCTCGTGAAGAAAACACTCGAAGAGGACATCGACGCCTTCCTCAAAAAATAAAAATGAGCATAGCATAAAAAAATTTGGTGATGTCTCACGTGAAACATCACCGAATTTTTTTATATCCGATTCAATTCTTTTTCACAATCTCTTTCGCTTGCTGCACGGCCGTGACACCGTCCGCTGCGTAGTAGTCCGCGCCGGCCTCGTTCGCGTAGCCCTCCGTGACGGCCGCGCCGCCGACGATTGTCTTTGCGCTGACACCCGCGTTTTTCATGAGCTTCACGACGGTCTCTATTTCCGTCATCGTCGTCGTCATGAGCGCTGAGAGTCCGACAATCTCCGCATGCTTTTCCTTTGCGACTTCGACGATTTTCTCACTCGGCACGTCCTTGCCGAGATCGATGACATCGAAGCCGCTGTTCTTCATCAGCGCGCTGACGATGTTTTTGCCGAGGTCGTGCACGTCGCCCTTCACAGTCGCGAGCACGACGGTGCCGAGTTTCTCACTCGCCACGGCAGGCGCGACTTCCTGCAGCTTTTTAAAGCCCTCTCTCATGGCTTCAGCCGACAGCAACACTTCCGGCAGGAAAATCCTTCCCGCACCGAAGTCCTCGCCGAGATCATTCATCGCCGCCGTGAGGCCGTTTTCCGTGATGTCGTTCGGCTCTGCGCCGTCCTTTATCGCCGACTCGACGAGCTCGCCGATGAGCTCCTTTTCGCCATCGATGACTGCCGCCTTTATTTTGTCGATGGCTGTCATGTTCTCATTCACGGGCGCCGATGCTGGAGCTTTCGGATTTGGCTCCGCGCGTCCGCTCATGATGCGGCTGAACTGCTTGCCGTTCGCGTCGACGCCAAGAAGCGCATTGCTCGTGACGAGCGTGTCTATCATGTTCGTGTCGTACGGATTCATGATAGGCGCGTCGAGTCCCGCAGCGAGGCACATCGCATAGAATGTGCGATTGACGAGCGGGCGATTTGGCAGGCCAAACGAAATATTTGAAAGGCCCATCGTCGATGGATAGCCGAATTTCTCACGATAGAGCCTCAGCGTCTTGAGCGTCTCGCTCGCGGACGACGGCGATGCCGCAACCGTGAGCACGAGCGCATCCAAGAGGAAATCTCCATCCCTGAGTCCCGCATTTTTTGCGGCCTCAATGATTTTCGTCATCACGCTGATGCGCTCATCGGCGGTTTTTGGCACGCCTTCGTTCGTGACAGGCAGGCACAGTATCGCGGCGCCGTATTTTTTCGCGAGCGGCAGGAACTTCTCTATGCGCTCCGACTCAAAGCTGACGGAGTTGATGAGCGCGCGGCCAGGGTATATGCGGAGCCCCGCCTCGAGCGCCTCGGCGTCGCTCGTGTCGAGCGACAGCGGCGTCGGCGTCATCTGCGATATTTCCTTCACGGCACGACGCATCATTTTCGTCTGATCGACGCCGGCAGCTCCCATGTTCACATCGAGGACCGAGACGCCCGCCTTTGTCTGGCCGACGGCCTCCTTTTTCACCATGATGAGCGAGCCTTCGCGTATCTCGGCCGCCATCTTCTTTCTTCCCGTCGGATTGATGCGCTCGCCGATGAGCACGGGCGAGAGCGTCTTATCAATCGTGACGACTTGACTGCGGCTCGCGATGCGGAGCATGCTCGGCACTTTCGCGCGCTCAGGCGGCTCGACGCCCTTGAGCGAGTCCACGATGGCGCGTATATGCTCGGGCGTTGTGCCGCAGCAGCCGCCGATATACGTCGCGCCCGCCGCGACGAGCTTTGGCGCGTAGTATGCGAAATCGTTCGGCGTCATCGGGTACAGCGTCTTGCCATTGTAAAACATCGGCAGTCCCGCGTTCGGCTGAACGCTGATGGGCTTGTCCGTATTTTTTGCGATTGTTTCGACGACAGGCAACAGTTCCTTTGGTCCGAGCGAGCAATTCACACCGATGATGGACGCACCGAGCGCATCGAGAATGACGGTGGCCGTCGCAGGGTCTGTGCCCGTCACCGTGCGGCCATCCTCGCTGTACGACATCTGGCAAATCACGGGAAGATTCGTCGCATCTTTTGCAGCGATGAGCGCCGCGCGCATCTCCTGTATGTCTATCGACGTCTCAATGATGAGATAGTCAACGCCGCCCTCAGCGAGCGCCGAAGCCTGCTCGTAATAGCACTTATACGCTTCCTCAAATCCGAGGTCGCCAAGCGGCTCTATGAGGCGTCCCGTCGGACCCATTGAGCCCGCCACCTTCACATTCTCGCCGACGGCCTCACGCGCGATTTTTGCGCCCGCCACATTTATCTCTCGCGCCCTGTTTGATAGCCCAAAATGCGCGAGCTTAAGCGCAGACGCGCCAAACGTGTTCGTCTCAACAATGGTCGAGCCCACATCGACGTAGGCTTTATGTATCTTCTTCATGATCTCGGGGCGCTCGATATTCACGAGCTCAGGGCACTCGCCCACTTTGAGCCCTGCGGCCTGCAGCATCGTGCCCGTGGCGCCGTCGAAAATTTCTATTTTTCTATTGCTCATAATCATTGCTCCTATTGCTCATACTTCATTGAAAAATTTTTCAAATTATATCACATAAATCATACCATTTAAATATGGATTATTTAATTTTAATCGCAAACATTCAATTAACTCGCCTCGAAATGCAGTCCACCTTGCCGCATCCTGCGCAGCCTCTCCTTATATCATGTTCCGAATCACCTTTGGCGAGGCCAATCACGGCGGTGATGGATTTGCTCGGCTCCAGCATCAGGCTTTCGCTGAGGCTAATGCCTATAGACTCAGCGCGCGTGAGCCTCATCATGTCTCTCTGCGCGTCTATCGGCCAATCGCCATACCCAGGACTGTAGCGCCAGCGTAGCTTGTAGCCCTTGGCCTTCGCCATTTGCTCTATCGGCTGCTCGACTTTCGCGGCGGCGACCTCCACGGCATCCGTAGCCGCAGCATCCATGAGGAGCCCCTCCGCATATTTTCCATCGTCGAATGATTTTGTAATCATTTCGTCGATTTCGCGTCCGAGCGTCAGCGCGAGGCAGATAATCTCGTCTGAGCCCTCGAGGTGACGGCCTGCCATTCGGCTTTCTATACGAATATTTTCGCCATTGGCTTTGATATTTTGCGTGCTGCAATCATAATCGTATTTCTCGAAGCTCACGACAGGCGACGCATAAATGATGACGTTTTCCATGGCCGCATCTACGAGCTCGACTGGAAACGACGCCTTTCCGTTGCTCCTCATGCCCGCATATCTTAGCACCTCATCACGGCTCAGCTCATCATACGAAAGCGTCGGCCGGCAAATCGTCATATAAACACCTCAAAATAAAATCATTCACTTTAAATATTTCTTCAATGCCGTCTCTATGTCACTGATATTGAGCGGCTTCGTCAGAAATTCATTCATGCCGGCGTCCTCCGCGCGCTCCTCCGACTCCCTGTAGACATCAGCCGTCATCGCGATGATGGGCACGGTGCGCGCGTCATCCCTCTCGTCCGCCATTGAGCGAATGTTCTTCGCGGCCTCAAATCCATTCATGACAGGCATGCGCAAATCCATGAAAATCACGTCAATCTCATGAGCAGCACTTTGCTCGAATAACTCAACGGCTTTTTCACCATTTTCCGCGCGCAAAACATCGAGGCCGAGTTCGCAAAATACGCGCATCGCAATTTCCGTGTTTATCTCGTTATCCTCTGCCAAAAGCACGCGACCGCTGAATTTACGCTCTGACTCATCTGATTTCATATCACTTTCCGCTTCTGATGAATGTGCATTTTCCGCATCCTGCGGCAGCTCGTACGGCAGCCTGACCGTGACGCTCGTGCCGCCGCCGAGGCGCGAATGAACAGATATGGAGCCGCCCAAAAGGTCCACCATTCTCTTTGTGATGAAGAGGCCGAGCCCCGAGCCAATCTCATTTTTATTTCTGTAGGGATTTTCCGTGTCCTGCGCAAATTTTTCGAAGACGTGAGCCTTGAAATCGTCTGTCATGCCTATGCCTGTGTCGTTCACAGTGAATCCGAAGACGGCTTTGCCGCTCGCATCGATGTGACCCTCAGAGCGATAAGTGATTGTGCCGCCTGGCGGCGTGTATTTCACCGCGTTCGATATGACATTGATCAAAATCTGCTTTATGCGCATGAAATCCGCATAAAGATCAGGCGGCGTCGCTTTCGTCTGCACGATGATGCGGCAATGGATGTCCTTTTGCTCGCACATAGGCACGATGATATTTCTGAGCTCCTTGAGATATTCCTTGTACGACGTGCGCGACGGCGTGATGCGCATCCTGCCCGACTCAATCTCAGATATGTCGAGCGCGTCATCCACGAGCGACACGAGAAATCGTCCCGACAAATCTATGCGCTCTATGTCTTTTTTGAGCGCTGCAGCGTTGTCCATGTCGACCAGCGCAAACTGCGCGAGATTGCATATCGCTCCTGCGGGCGTCCGTATGTCGTGACTAAGCCTCGCGATGAATTCATTTTTTGAGCGATTAGCCTCACGCTCCTTCTCGACCTCACGCTCGAGCTCTCTTATTCTTTCAAGGCACTTCTCGACTGTGTCTAATTTTTCTTTTTCTTCATTATATCCGTTGTCCATGATATTCCCCATGCAGTCTATATATTAATGATAAAATCATATCATAGCAATTCACCAATATCAACGTGAGATTTCATGAATAACTTATAATTATATTCAGTGATGTTTCACGTGAAACATTTTTTATTGCGCAAATATTTTTGATTGCGTATAATAAACGTATATCATCAACGAAATCAGGTGAAAATTGTGTCAAAAATCATCGCCGTTGCAAATCAAAAGGGCGGCGTAGGCAAGACGACAACGGCTGTGAATCTCGCGTCTTCGCTCGGCGCGCTCGGTGTCAGAGTTCTGCTCGTCGATTTTGACCCGCAGGGCAACGCGACAAGCGGCGTCGGCGTCGACAAAAACGCGCTCGACACATCCATCTACGAAGTGATGCTGTCAGACGTTGACGTCACAAAAGCCATCATTCATACGGAGTACGGCCTTGACATATTGCCATCAAATATCAATCTTGCGGGCGCGGAGATAGAGCTGTCGAACCTAGAGAACCGCGAATACAGGCTGAAATGGGCACTCGACAAGATAAAGGAAAACTACGATTTCATCATCATCGATTGCCCGCCGTCGCTCGGACTCTTGTCGCTCAATTCGCTCACGGCAGCCGACGGCGTGCTCATGCCCGTGCAGTGCGAATTCTACGCGCTCGAGGGCATCACGGAGCTCATGAACACAATACAGCTAGTCAAGCAGGACCTCAATCCAACACTGTCAGTGTTCGGCGTGCTCTTGACGATGTACGACTCCCGCACAAAGCTGTCTAATCAGGTAGCGGACGAAGTCAGAAAGTACTTCAATGAGCAAGTATTCAACACAATCATCCCGCGCACCGTCAGACTGTCGGAAGCACCGTCATACGGCATGCCGATTGCGTACTACGATGAAGCCGCAAAGGGCACAGAAGTATACAAGGCTCTCGCTCAGGAGGTGATGTTCCGTGAGTAAAAATCAGCATGGCCTCGGCAAAGGACTCGGAGCACTCCTGCCAAAGCGAAAACAATCAAAGGAAACTTTGAAAAATGAGGCAACGCAAATAAAAAAGACCTCGCCAGAAAATTTGGCGAAGTCAAACGAGAATAGCTCAGATGAGCGCGTATCAGAGATTTCCATCATGCGCATCTGGCCAAATCAAAATCAGCCGAGACATCAATTCGACGAGCGCGCACTCGAGGAGCTGAAGGACTCCATAGTGGAGCACGGCGTGCTGCAGCCAATCATCGTGAGGAAAGTAGGCAACGTCGGCAGCTATGAAATCATCGCGGGCGAGAGACGTTTCCGCGCGGCAAAGATGGCTGGGCTCAAGACGATACCCGCCATCGTGCGCGATTATTCGAGGGAAAAGCTCACGGAGATTGCGCTCATCGAAAATCTCCAGCGCGAGGACTTGAACGTCATCGAGGAAGCAAAAGCGTACGACTCGCTGATGGACAAATTCAATCTGAAGCAGGCAGACGTCGCAAAGAAAATTGGCCGCAGCCGCTCTCATATTGCCAACATCATGCGTCTCCTGTCGCTCCCCGAGAAAGTGCAGAGCGGACTCATCGAGGAAGTTATCACAATGGGACAAGCAAAGCCGCTTTTGAGCCTTGAAGATGCGGCGCTCATGCAGAAGGCTGCGGACTTCATCGTCGACAATCACCTCTCATCGCGCGAATCAGAAGAGCTCGTCTCAAAGCTCAAGAAAAACCCACGATTGCTTGATGAAAAAGAAACGCCATCGAAGGCGAAAAAAGAGGACAAGCCACGCGACATTCACGTCGTCGATGCCGAGGAGCGCATGGCGAATTTCTTTGGCACGAAAGTCAAAATCATTCCGATAGCGAATGGCAAGAAAAAAAGTAAAATCGAGATAGAGTATTACAGCGATGATGACATATCACGCATACTCGATGCGCTCGACGCGCTTCAGCCAAAATCGCCAGCCGTTGATGAAATAGATGATATAGAAAGAAAAAAAGAGCTTTTAAGAAAAGCATCGAAAAAATTCACCGTATAAAATAATTTAAATTTTAAAAGGAGCAAATAAATGAGCAAAGAAACACTTGCCTTATTCGAGGCCAGCGCGCCCTACATCATGATTGCGCTCGGCGCACTGTGCCTCATACTTTTGATACTCGTCATCGTGCTTTTCTCAAAAGTCAGCACGCTGCGCGCGCGCTACGACAATATGATGCACGGCGAGGAGACCGGCACGAGCTTTGAGCAGATGATGCTCGACCACATCAAAAAGACGGAGCAAGTATCACAGGAAAACGCGCACCTAAAAGAGGAAAATGAGCGCATATCGAAACTTCTCGACATGGCAATCACGCGCATCGGCATCGTGAGGTTTTCGGCGTTCGCCGACACAGGCGGAGACCTTTCTTACGCAATGGCGATGCTCGACCAGCACAATGACGGCGTCGTCGTCTCGAGCATATTTGGCCGCGACGGCTCGCGAAGCTACGCAAAGCCCATAAAAAATGGTAAATCGGAATACAAACTCTCCACAGAAGAAGAAAGCGCGCTCAAAGAAGCAGAGCATCATTCATGAGCCAAACAAATCAAAAGAATCAAACGCGTCAAAAAAATCGTCTCACGCTCACTCGTCTCGACGAATGGGAAGAGCCGCTAAGGCTTGATGGTTTTACCGTGCGTGAAAACATGAGCGATGATGACATGCTCGCCGTTCTCTCGGCCATTATCCATCACTATGAGAGCCCGATGGAGAAAATCATCAATCAATACACGCGCCCCGGCATACACCTCGCCCTGCGCAACATAGAAAAACTTCGGCTCTCAAACGGCATTCGTGAGATGGGCTCGTGCACGATTTCCCGCGCAAATGACAAAATTTGTCGCATCACGATTTCGAGACGACTATTTTTCAAAGGCAACGAGAACGAAATCATCAACGTCGTATGTCATGAAATGCTCCACGCGTTTCTGCCTGCGCGCGAAGGCCACGGCCAAGCGTTTAAGTTTCTGATGGACAGGCTGAATAAAAAACTCTCATTAAATATCAGAGTACATTCATCGAGAGACTCCATTCAGCAGTCGGAAAGCCTTTACAATTACAAGGTGACCTGCACGAAATGCGGCGCGGAATCATACTACATCCGAGCGGGCAGCGTCGTGAAATATCCGAGACGATATATCTGCTCACACTGCGGCTCAAAATCTCTCAAGGTCGAACGAATTATAACAAAAAATAAGCAATAAAAAATGCAAACTCACGTGAAAGTGAATTTGCATTTTTTATTGCTTATTTTCGTTTCTTTTTCTCAGTCTCTTGAGATACTCTTTTCTTTTTCTCTCGCCGTATTGCTCGCACACATTTTTTGATTTTTCTCTTTTTATCTTGTCCCAGTCCTGCCGCTGGTCGTAGCGGAACCTTCTGAGCGTCTTTTGCATGAGCTCCGCCGTGAGGTCCTCGGGATGGCATTTTGTCACGAGCATCACAAGCATCCTCGCCTCGTCTGACGTCGTGTCGCCGTACTCTATTTTCTGCGCCACGTTATGTATCATCGTCATGCGCTCGGCCATGACGAGATGCGCATCGCAGTTCAATATATTCGCTATCTCCGCAAATGTCAGCCACGGCTTTTTCCGCAAAATCTTTCTGATTTCTCGCGCCTTATCTTCATTCTCCCTGCGCTCGCACGCATAGCAAATTCTGCGCTCCGGCGCCACGAGATGACCACATATCGGGCACGCATGGTAATGCTCATTCATGAGCTCTCTCTTTTTCGCAATGCTCTTCGACAGCGCGCTCGCCGCCGCTGCCTTCAGCGCCTCGTCCCCTATCCTCTCGCACGACGACAGTGCCTTTCTTTCTTCCTCATTATTTGGCTTCACGCGCTCCCTGAATTTCTCTTCATCCTGCGCGTCGTCATGTCTCATGCTCTTGAGGCGCACTATATTCTTATAATTTTTTTTGAAATCAAATGAAAATCGTATGGCCGTGACGACCTCGCCGGCGACATACGCATTGATTTTTTGAATCAAATCGTATTCCATGAATTTGAGCGTGTTTGACCAGACGGGCGAGTCGGAATGAAGATACAGCGTCTTGAAATCAAAACGCACGGGATAGACATTCATGGCTATATCCTTGCCGACGATTTTATCCCAAGCGTAAAAGACGCGATGCTGCTGAAATGAGCGTCGCGTCGAGGCATTGCCATTGCCAATTATCCGATACAGGATTGAATTGACATTCTCTATTTTTTTGTTGCTGTAGCTTCTGCCATTTTTTACGTTTTCCATTTTAAATGATATGTCCACTCTTGACATTGTAGATTTGAAATCTGTCCTGCATGCCATTGTTTGGAAAATATGCGTCGTCCGTCGCCGTGATGAACGTCTGTATATTTTCCGCCTTCAAAAAATCGAGGAGCGATGATCTGCGGCTCTTGTCGAGCTCGCTCATCACGTCGTCGAGGAGCAGCACGGGATATTCGCCCGTCTCGTCCTTGAAAAATGAAAGCTCCGCCAGCTTCAGCGCCAATGCGCCCGTGCGCTGCTGCCCCTGCGAGCCAAACGTGCGAAGATCGACGCCCTTGACCTCGATTTTGAGATCGTCGCGATGCGGCCCGAGGCTCGTATATCCGCGCGCTATGTCGTTTTCCGTTATCTCATTGAAAAGCGTCATATACCATTCGGCCATATCGTCGACAGAAAGTTGCTCGTCAAATTCATGTTTCTTGCCCGACATTACCTCGTACGAAATATTGAGGTCTTCCGTCTCGCCCGCAATGCTCTTCTGCAGGTCGTTCGCGATGACATTCAGCTTCGCCACGGACTTGAGCCTTTTTTTCACGACGCTGGCCGCCGCCTTCGCCAAAGGCTTGCTCCAGAGCTCAAGCATCGACCTGTCTGTTATTTCCTCATCGCGAATTTTCTTTAAGAGCGCATTCCGCTGCGTGATAATGTGCGTCAGCATCATGAGATCGCTGAAATACGCTGGGTCCGCCTGTGAAATCTCCATGTCGAGAAAGCGGCGCCTCCCTGCCGGCGCCCCCTTCACGATAAATAAATCCTCGGGCGAAAACATCACGACATTTATGGCGCCGATGAGCTCCTTCATCGCTATCGGGACGCCGTTGTATATGATTTCGCGCCTTTTGTTTGAGTGGAACTTGAACTCGAGGGAATTGCCGACGTCCGCGCGCTCGAAATCCAGCCTCACAAGAGCCTGCTGCTCATTCCAGCGAATAAGCTCATTGTCGCTTTTCGTCCTGTGCGAGCGCCCCAGCGCCGAATAATACACAGCCTCTATGATGTTCGTCTTCCCCTGCGCGTTCGGCCCCAAGAAAAGATTAATGCCGTTAGTCGGCTCTATCTCAAGCCTCTCGTAATTTCTGAAGTTCCTGAACAATAATTTTTTTACTTTCATATATCACACTATATCAGTGAAATTCACGTGTCCTGACTGGTGTCGCGATGTAAATGAAATTACCGTCGCCTTCCTCGCGTATGGCGGCAGGCTTCAGCGATTCATTGAGTGAGAGATAAAATTCTTTCGACGTCAATGTTTTCAGCACATCAATCAAATACGCCACATTAAACGATATTTCCACATCGGGACCATCAATCACAACAGGCATCGTCTCGCTCGTCTCGCCGACCTCTGGATTTGACGATGAAAGATGAACCTCTCCCATCGAAAAATTCATGCTGATCACGTTGTAGTCAGAAGAGCGTGCGACGAAGGAGATGCGATCCACGGCCGACTTGAATTCATCAACGGGAATCGTGACGCGCGTCGCAAATTCCTGCGGTATCGCGTAGCGATATTCTGGGAACTGGCCTTCTATGAGGCGCGATGTGATGTACGTGTCGCCAAACGAAAAGCATATTTCACTGTACGTGCGGCCAATCTCTATGTCATCGGGAATCTCGGATGTGAGGTCTCTCAAGAGCTCCTCGAGAATGCGCTTAGGTATGATGCACTGTTCTTTTTTCTCGAAATTGACGCCCTCAAGCTTGTCCTCAGCGAGCGCGAGACGATGAATGTTCGTCGCGACCATTCGAATGGTGTTTCCCTCGAGCTCGAGAAGGCATCCCATGAACACAGGGCGCGCATCGTCGGTCGAGCAGGCGTATGACGTGCGGCGAATAAGCCGTTTCAGTATGTTGTCGCGCAGCTTGAAAGAGCCCTCGCCCGTGATTTGATTGATTTTAGGGAAATCCTCCGCATTCATGACATTGAGCTGCACATGGTAGGCGTTTGACGATATTTTCGCCAATTTACTCTCATTGCCATTCTTGGCGAAGTCCAGTTCCATGATTTCGCCCGGCAGCTTTCGTGCCGTCTCCTGAAGGAAATGGCCTTCGATGACTATTTCTCCCGTCTCTATGACGTCTGCGGCAATTTTCGTCACGATGCCGATCTCATAGTCTGTGGCTATGATGACGAGCCCGTCTTCCTCCGCTCTCATGTAAATGCCCGAGAGAATCGGGGTCTGCGGCTTCGTGGCCACGGCATGGCTTGCTATTTGAATCGCTTCTGAGAATTCCGATGTCTGGCATTTGAACTTCACTTGTGAACGCTCCCTTGTGGTCATTTGGTTAACTTTACGAGTAAATTTTATCTCATTTTGCACCGTCTCGCAAATATTTTTATAGCACATAATTTTGATTTTTATTGTGGGGCGCTGAGTTTTCCACAGACCTTTATTATTATTATTAAAGTAATAGAATCTAGTCATAATAGTAATAGGCGGTGTGGAAATGTGGAAAAGCGATTTCAGTCCGCGAAATCAATGCGATTCTGACGTTGATAAAGTGTTGATAACAGAGAAAAAGTTATCAACACTATTCACAAAAATATTTTTGATGGTAAATTATCAACAGAAATCGCTGAGTATTTTACAATATATTCACGGCTTTATGCACAGAAAATTTATGAAAAAAATAGATAAAAAATCCCAGAGAACATGATGCGATTCTCTGGGATTCTGTCGTGTTTTTTTTTTATACGCGCTCAATATTTTTTATGAGCTCTTTTATGATGGCGTCCTTTTTGGCGTCTTCCTCGCGGATTTTTTCTATTTTCTCGCAGGCGTGGATGACCGTCGTGTGGTCTCTGCCGCCGAAGCGCTTGCCAATCTCCGGCAGCGACATGTCTATGAGGCTTCGGCAAAGGTACATGGCTATTTGGCGCGCCATCGCGAGCTCCTTCGTGCGTTTTTTGTCGAGGAGGTCTGAGACGTTCAGCTTGAAATATGACGCGACGATTTGCTGTATGAGTTCAACCGTTATCGATTTCGCGCGCTTCGTCTGGTATATTCCGTTCATTGCCTCAGCTGTGAGCTCCGTCGTTATCGGCTTATTGTTTATCGACGCGAAAGCGACGACACGCGTGAGGACGCCCTCGAGCTCTCGAATGTTGTTGTCGACGCGGCTCGCGATGTAGTACATCACGTCCTGCGGCACGTCGAGATGCTCTATCGAGGCTTTTTTCTTCAGTATCGCGATGCGCGTCTCGAGGTCCGGCGCCTGTATGTCCGTGATGAGTCCCCATTCAAATCTCGACTGCAGACGATTTTCGAGCGTCGAGAGCTCGCGCGGATTTCTATCGCTCGAGATGATGATTTGCTTTTTCGCGTTGTAGAGCTCGTTGAACGTGTGGAAAAATTCTTCCTGCGTGCTGACCTTGTCCTGCAGGAACTGTATATCGTCAATGAGCAGCACGTCAATCGTCCGATATTTTTGACGGAACGATGTCGTTTTGCCGATGGAAATTGAATTGATGAGCTCGTTCGTGAATTTTTCGCTCGAAATGTAAAGCACTCTTTTGTTTGGGTCATTCTCGAGAATCTTGTTGCCAATCGCGTGCATCAAATGCGTCTTGCCGAGGCCGACGCCGCCATACATGAAAAGAGGATTGTATACGTTGCCCGGTGACTCTGCGACTGCGTCCGACGCAGCACGTGCAATCTTGTTTGAGTTGCCCGTGACAAATGTCTCGAATGTGTATTTTGGATTAAGCGTCGATCTGTCGCCGGGTGCTATCGGCGAGACAGCCTCGATGTAAGACGTGCCCTTCTCCTGATTTTTCATCGGAAGATTGAGCGTGGGCTCAGGCTCTTTTGTATCCTGCGCGTTTTCGCTGCGCTTCACATCGTATGATGGCGTATCGGCTTTGCTCTCGTGGACCTCCGGCATCACGGGATACGTGACGTTTTCTTTTTCCTTTGAGGATTCATCGTCGCTTGACTCTATGGCCACTATCTTTATTTTAAGCTCTTTGCCTGTGACAGTTTTTGCCGCGTCGCTTATGAACGGTATATATCTGCCCTCTATATATTTTTTGCTGAATTCGCTCGGAGTCGCGAGCGTGAGCGTGTCCTCCTCTATCGCGAGCGGGGCGAGAGGCAAAATCCAATGGTTCATCGCGCTTTCGACAATCGTGTGTTTTAGCTCATTCAGTATTTGTTCCCAAATTTCATCGAGTTCAAGCTGTTCCATGTAAATAAAATCCTTCCAAAAACGAGAAAATTTAATTTATCCACTTTTTTATACACAAGGTGTGGATAAAATTTTGTTCAAAACATATCTATCTAAAATTAATTCAGCAATAATAATATCAAAACGATGAAAAGTTATCAACAGAATTTTGTTAATTTCGCGAATCGGCGGCAAGAAAAGTTATTATTTTATTGACATGCCTTATCTATTCATCTATAATTATTAGGCAACGCTGATGGATTCCGTTGATATTGTTGGTTTATTCAATTTATCATAGGAGCAGCAATATTGTCCGATTTATTCGGGAGTTCATTTCGTAGGACGCAAGGGGGGATACTACATGAAGAGGACATTTCAGCCGAACAATCATCGTCGCAAAAAGAATCATGGTTTCCGTGCACGCATGAAGACGATCGGTGGCCGTCAGGTTTTGAAGGCACGCCGTCAGAAGGGTCGCGAGCGTATCTCCGCCTAATGCAGAAGCGGAAGTGTATAGGTCACTTCGGTGGCCTTTTTTATTGATTTTATTGCGATGAAACAAACACTGAAGAGAACAGACATCATCAAAAGCAAGACTATTTTCCAGCGCGTCTACAAAAAGGGGCGTTCATTCGCGAGCCGGTACGTGGTGCTTTACGTCATGAGGCGTGATGATATGGAAAATGAGGCAGAGCCCAAAAGGAAGATGAATGACAAGGATAGGGCAGTCGGCCATGCAGGTCATACAAATCGTACGGACCATACAGACCATACAATGGTGGGTTTTGCCGCCGGCAAAAAACTTGGTCATGCTGTCACGCGCAACCGCCTCAAGAGAATCATGCGCGAGAGTTTTCGTCATCAGAAAAATAATATCAAGGATGGGTACTATATGCTGATGGTCGCGCGCAAGGCGGCGGTCGACGTGAAGCAGCCAGTGATGGAGAAGGCGCTCGTCGAGCTTCTGTCGCGGGCGAAATCGTTCAAGAAAAACTGAGAGAACTGTAAAAAGCAGCAAGAGAAAAAGAAACGGGAAATGAAATAGAGAAAGCAAAGCGATATGAATATGCTGATGAATATATTGAAAAAAATTTGCATTCTTCTCATCGAGGGCTATCGCATATTTATTTCACCGCTTCACATGCCATGCTGCCGATATGTGCCGACGTGCTCGGAGTACGCGATGATTGCCATCGAGAAATACGGGCCGATACGCGGTGGGTGGCTGGCAGCAAAGAGAATACTTCGTTGTCATCCTTTTCATGAGGGCGGGTACGATCCCGTTCCTTGATTTTTATGTGAAGGCGTTTTACTGAGTTATTGTTTTATGTTACACGAAATTTTTAGCGTGTCAGAGTCTATTTTATTATTTTGAGTGACTGGCTTATTAGGATGTGATATATTGGATTTTTTGTGGTCAATTTTTCAGCCACTTGTTGAGCTCCTGCAAAAGGTCATGGAGCTCCTATACGGATTTACGGTATCAATCGGCGTGCCAAGCTATGGCCTCGCCATCATCATTCTCACGATTATCATCAAGATGATCCTCTATCCGCTGACGGTGAAGCAGCTGAAGTCGATGAAGGCCATGCAGGAGCTGCAGCCGAAGATGAAGAGGATACAGGAGCAGTACAAGACAAACCCGCAGCAGATGCAGCAGGAGATGCAGAAGCTCTACCGCGAGGGCGGTGTCAATCCGCTCGCCGGGTGCTTGCCGCTCCTCGTGCAGATGCCTTTCCTCATGGCGATTTTCTACGCATTGCGCGATGCGGCGTATGAGGGCGACCCATCTTTTTTGTGGCTAACGAGCCTTTCTGAGACAGACCCATACTACATCTTGCCGATACTCTCAGCGCTGTCGACGTATGTCGTTTCTCGTCAATCTATGGACCCATCGAACGCGCAGACGAAGATCATGGGCTACATCATGCCGCTCGTCATTGGCTACATGAGCATGCAGTTCGCGTCGGGCCTTGTGCTGTACTGGGTCACGATGAACGTTGTGCAGATTGCGCAGCAGTGGTGGATGTTCAGAAATGAGGAGAAGCCTCAGAAGAAGAAAAAAGAAGCAAAGCAGGAAAAATCTCCCGCTAAAAAATCAAAACCAGAAAAAGTAGAAAAAGCAGAGAAAACAGAACAGCCAGAAAAGGAAAACAGTGACGAGTCCGACGAGACAAGCGATGACAAGAAGGACTCAAAGAAGAACGGCAGAAGAAACAAGAGGAAGCACTGAAAAAGGAGTTGAACGCCCGATGGCGTTAAGCGTTGAAAAAACAGGCAAGACGATAGATGAGGCGCGCGAGGCGGCACTGGCTGAGCTCGGCGCAAAGGAAGACGAGGTCGCATTCGAGATACTCGAGGAGCCATCAAAGGGATTTTTTGGTCTGATTGGCAGCAAGCCGGCAAAAATCCGCGCGACAATCATTGAGCGCGAGCGTGGGCCGATTGACAAGGCATACGACCTTCTGAAGCAGATTTTCGAGAAGATGAATCTCGATGTCACGATTGAAAAGAAAGAGACGGAGGACGGAGAGCTTTTGACGCTCGTCGGCGAAAATCTCGGCATCCTCATCGGCAAGCATGGCCAGACGCTCGATGCGTTGCAGTACGTCGCAAATCTCGCGGCGAACAAGGGACGCGAGGAGGACCGCGTGCGCGTCATCGTCGATGTGGAGGGCTACAGGGAACGCCGCGAGGAGACGCTCAAGACGCTCGCCTCTCGGCTCGCTGAGAAGGCGCGTCGCACGGGACAGAAAATAATGCTCGAGCCGATGAACCGCCATGAGCGTAAAATCATTCACATGGCGTTGCAGGATGACAGCTCCGTCTCGACGTACAGCTCAGGCGATGAGCCGTTCCGTAAAGTCGTCATTGAGCCGAAAAATCGTCGCCGTGGTGGATTCAGAAAGGGCTATCGCCGCGATGACAGATTTGGCCACGGCGAGGGCGGCTACAGGCGCAGACGCGACAGCTATGAGCATAGCGAGAGCGAGAAAGTTGACGACAGAGAAGTCTACTCTCCCGATGAGAAAGAGGAACTTGTCGACGGCATCACGTATGCGGGAAGCTATGACGGCAAGGCGCACGAATATCCAGCGAATAAATAATTGAAAATGTAAATTGCTGTGAAAGGGCAATCTCAAACGTTGAGATATGCCCTTTTTTTGTAAGCAGGTGAATGTAATGGAAAATGACACTATTGCGGCTATTGCCACACCCATAGGCGAGGGTGGCATCGGCATCATTCGCATATCGGGCGATGATGCCATAGAGGTCGCATCGAAAATATTCAGACCGCGGAGCAGCGCGTATCGTTCGCTCGCCGATGTGGAGTCGTACCGCGCCGTCTACGGCGACATCGTCGACGATGATGTGACCCGCGACGAAGCCATCGCTATTATCATGCGCGCGCCGCATTCGTATACGACGGAGGACGTCTGCGAGCTCCAGTGCCACGGCGGCGCGACCGTCATGCGCGTCGTGCTCGAGCTCGCACTCAAAAATGGCGCGCGCCTCGCGGAGCGGGGCGAATTCACGAAGCGCGCTTTCCTCGGCGGCAGGCTCGACCTCTCAGAGGCGCAGGCCGTCATGGACGTCATCACGGCGAAGACGGAGCGCTCGCTCGACGCCGCGCACGGCCATCTGTCGGGCAGATTTTCATCGGAAATCAAAACCATGAGGCACGACATTTTGTCGATGATTGCGCATCTCGAGGCGACGATTGATTTCCCAGAGGACGACGTCGAGGATGTCGTGATGGACGAAGCCGAGGAAAAAATAAAAAATATAAAAAATCGCGTGGACGAGATGATCGCCTCGGCACACGCGGGGCGCATACTGCGTGAGGGCATCGTGACAGCCATCATAGGTCGGCCGAACGTCGGCAAGTCGAGCCTGCTCAATCATCTGCTGCGTGAGGAGCGCGCCATCGTCACGGATGAGCCGGGCACGACGCGCGACAGCATAGAGGAGTACGTCAATATCGCAGGCGTGCCGCTCCGCATCGTGGACACGGCGGGCATCAGGGAGACAGAGAGCCGCGTTGAGGAGATTGGCGTCAGAAAAGCGGAAAAATATATCGATGACGCGCAGCTCGTGATAGCGATGGTGGATGCATCGGAGTCGCTCTCAGACGAGGACAAAAAAATCCTCGCGCTCCTCGACGAGAAGCGCAAGGATGTGATATGTCTCCTCAATAAAAGCGACAAGGAAACAGAAATCAGCCGAGAAGAAATATCGTCGCTCATGAAATTTGATTCAGCTGATGATGTTATTTCATTCTCCACGAAATCGGCGATGGGCGACAGCGAGCTCGAGAGTGCGATACTGCGCCGCGTCTACGGCAAAGGCGCGAACCTTGACACGAACGATGGCGGCGTGATGGCGGCGAACGAGCGCGAGGCCGACATACTGCGCCGCGCAAGCGAAAGCCTGCAGGCGACGCTGCTCACGCTCACGAATGGCATGAGTGCCGACTTCGTGACGATAGACCTGCGCGCCGCATGGGAGACGCTCGGCGAAATCACGGGCGAGACCGTCGGCGACGATGTCGTCGATGAGATTTTCAGCAAATTTTGCATTGGAAAATGATATGATGTATGATATAGCGAAATAAATCAGAATCAGAGTAGAATCAGAGTGAGCAAGAAAATAGGAGAAAGAATATGGAAATATTTAATGAAGTCGTGCTGTTCATCATCTGTGCCGTCGCGTCGCTGCCGCTCGCCATGGGCATCGGCTACGTCGCGGCCTCGCTGTACGACGGCGTTGCCATCCACGTCGCGGCCATCAACGAGATATTTCTCATCATCGTCATGCGCCAGCTCATTAATCTTCACACGAAAAGGCGCGCTGTGAAAAAGTGAATGATGACGGATGACAATATATCGAGCAAGATAAAAGCGAGAACATGAAAATTATCATCGTGTGAGTTTGTAATATTATAGGGAAAATGACTCGGCGATGCCAGTCCTCATCCACTGCGCAATTTCGATAGGCTCTAAGGCTGGCTTCCTCGCAGCAAAAGCGAAGACACGCCGCTTCGGAGCCAGCCAAAGAGCCTATAAGAAATTGCTAAATTACTTCAGACTGGCATCGCCTCTGGAATATTCAAAAACTCATGATTTTTGAGGTGATATGACATGCAGCCAAGCAGAATAATTAAACGATTTCTTGAGGCATATTTTGGCTACGATGAAAAATCAAGCCTTGCCACTAATATAGTATTCGCATTGGTTTCGCTCATTGTGATTGGAGCTGTCGAGATTCTGGTCTCCATGATTGTAACAGCATTTATCTGCGTTATTTTTATGGAAACGGAAATAAATTTTCTGGTTAGAATTTCTGAATATGGTGTCGTCATGTCAAAGGGCGGAGCTATTTTTTATATATTTTGACACTGGCTAATTTGAAGAATTTAAGGCAGCATCCAGAAAAATTAAAGGAAATGGTTTCTATTGCTTTCAGCGTTATTCGTTGTGCAGGTATTGCCATTTTGCCAGCGTTGGCTTTTTCGGCTGTCTTAGGAGCAACTATTGTCATAGTAGCAAAACTAGTATTTAATTCATCTGTGAATCCACCATTTTCTTTCTGTGTATTTTGGTGGATTTTGTTTACGCCTATTGTATTTGTCTACAAAAGTCGACTTAGTGAAATTTTTACAAAAATAAAAAATAAAAATCAAGAAAATATCGAAATAAAAAATGACGAAAAAAAGAAAGACTATTATGATGGTGAAGAAATTTTCCACGATTGATGATATTTTTGGCATGGAGGAAATATATGAGCAACAGATTTGAAGCGGGCGAGTATGATGTCATCGTCATCGGGGCGGGTCATGCCGGCGTCGAGGCGGGGCTCGCTGCCGCACGCATTGGCATGAGGACGCTGCTCGCGACGCTCTCAATGGACAATATTTCTCTCATGCCGTGCAATCCGTCTGTCGGCGGGCCAGCGAAAGGGCATCTTGTGCGCGAGATTGACGCGCTCGGCGGCGAGATGGGCGTCAATGCCGACAAGACGTGCATACAGTTTCGCATGTTGAACACGGGCAAGGGTCCCGCCGTGCAGGCACTGCGCGCGCAGGCCGACAAAAAGCTCTATCAATTCACGATGAAGGAGACATGCGAGCGCCAAGAAAATCTCGATGTGAAGCAGCTGCTCGTCGATGAGATCATCGTCGAGGACGGCACAGTGAAGGGCGTCGTCATCGAGACGGGCGAGATATACCGCGCGCCTGCCGTCATCATCGCGACGGGCACGTACCTACGGGGACGCATCATCATCGGCGAGACGACGTACTCGGCGGGGCCAAACGGCCAGCGCGCCGCGATGAAGCTCACGGACTCGCTCAAAAAAATTGGGCTGAGGCTCATGCGCTTCAAGACGGGCACGCCTGCACGCGTCGACAAAAATTCTCTCGATTTCGACGAAATGACGATACAGCCGGGCGACGATGTGCCGCGCTGTTTTTCATTCATGACGGACGAGGACGAAATGGAGCGCATCGGCGCCGTCGCAAATCTCGCGGAGCAAGTGCCGTGCTGGCTTTCTTACACGAACGAGGAGACGCACAAAATCCTCCGCGACAATCTCTCGCGCGCGCCGATGGCGAACGGCGTCATAAAGGGCGTGGGGCCGAGGTATTGCCCATCGATTGAGACGAAAATCGCGCGCTTTCCCGACAAGGAGCATCATCAGCTTTTCATAGAGCCCGAGGGACTTCATACGCAGGAAATGTACGTGCAGGGCATGTCGACGTCCATGCCGATGGATGTGCAGATAGCGTTCCTGCACACGATACCGGGGCTAAGGCATTGCCGCGTCATGCGCGCGGGCTACGCCATAGAGTACGATTGCCTCGACCCGACTCAGCTCAAGCCGACACTCGAGGTGAAAAATATCCACGGGCTTTTCTCGGCGGGCCAATCGAACGGCACGTCGGGCTACGAGGAGGCGGCGGCGCAGGGACTCATCGCGGGCGTCAACGCGGCGATGATGATAAAAGGTGAGGAGCCGCTCGTCCTCAAGCGCTCCGAAGCGTATATCGGCGTCCTCATTGACGACCTCGTGACGAAGGGGACGAATGAGCCGTATCGATTGCTGACGAGCCGCGCCGAGTATCGATTGCTTCTGAGGCAGGACAATGCCGACATGCGGCTCACGGAGCATGGTCGTCGCGTCGGACTCGTGACGGATGAGCGCTACGCGAAATACAAGAGCAAAATGGCGGAAATAAAAGGCGCTATGGACGCGATAGAAAAAATAAAACTCTCGCCGAGCCGCGAGACGAATGAGAAACTTAAATCAGCGGGATTAAGCGAGATACACGTCGTGACGCCGCTTTATGATTTCCTGCGCCGCGCCGATGTGAGCTACAAAGACGTCGCGCCGCTCTTTGACCTGCCGAAAATCTCCCGCGCCGCGGAAAAAGAAATCGACATCACCATCACATACGACGGCTACATCAAAAGACAGCGCGAGCAAGTCAGGCGCATGGAAAAACTCGAAAATCACCTGATACCTGAGACAATAAACTACGACGACGTGACGAGCCTTCGCCTCGAGGCGCGCGAGAAAATGAACAAGATAAGACCGCGCTCCGTCGGGCAGGCCGCGCGCATCTCCGGCGTCTCGCCAGCGGACGTGTCGGTGCTGCTGGTGTATTTGGAGCAACAGAAGAGAATGGCGAAGAAAAAATAAAAAAATAAAAAATCTGCGATGAATGACGTTTGAATTGTCATTCTCTCGCAGATTTTTTTATTTGCGTGAAATTATTCAGCTTTTTTTATGTACACCCAATCGTCGTCAGCGGTGAGGATAAGTTTGCCCTCGGCGGCGGCCGCGTCGTCGAGCTGCGCGTCGTTGAATTTGTAGTCGCCGCCGCAGCGCGCGTTCGCGTAGTGCGCGCCCGCGTCGTCGTCCGTGATGTTCAGCGCGTGCCACTCGGAGTAGTGCTTCTTCGTGAACTTCTTGCAGTCGAGCATCGCCTGATCGACGCTTGACGGGTGAATGTTGTAAATCGTGAGGCCGACAGGGAGCTCCTTCTCGTAAATCATCAACAGCGACGAGAGATAGCTCTCCGTGAAGTAGTCGAAATTATTTTCATAGCCATTCCATTCCATAAAAATTTCCTCCTTTGAGAAATGTAACCGATTCAGCTTACTTCATGTTATCAAACATCATAAAAATTTTCAAGCGAATACGGCGACAGGGAAAAGGAATTTTGAAGTATTTGTCGAATATGGTAATATGATAAGTGATGAGTGAAATCAATGCGGAATTTTTTAGGAGTGATTTTTATGTGGAATAAAAGAAATTGGCTGATTGCGATAGCGGTCATCGCGCTTTTCGTCGTGGGGTACAATATTTACTACACGCCGAAGGTGCATGGCTGGTTCATGATGTCGAAGACGCGGCGCACGGAGGACCCGTCGAGGACGAATCATATCGGCGCGCCATTCTCGCGCAGCGGCAAGAAGGTGCTCGTCGTGTACTTCACGTGGGGCGGCAACACGCGCGAGGTCGCGCAGCACATACATGACGTGATTGGCGGCGATGTCTACGAGATACGCACGGTGAATGAGTATCCGAGCGATTATGACAGCTGCACGAAGGTGGCAAAAAAGGAGCTTGAGGAAAATGCGCGGCCTGAGCTCATCGGCAGAAATATTCGCGTTGATGAGTACGACACGGTGTTCATCGGCTACCCGATATGGTGGTACGCCGCGCCGAGGGCGGTCTTGAGCTTCGTCGAGCGGTACAGCTTCGCGGGCAAGGAAGTCGTGCCTTTCTGCACGAGCGGCGGCGATGATCTCTCTGAGACGCTCGACGAGCTCAAAGGGCTCAAGGCAATGCAGGGCGCGGAGTTCAAGGACGGCCTCACAGCGAATGTGTGGGACGACATCGACCCGTGGCTCGTGAAATTGGGATATTGAGGCAAATAAAAAAGATTGGAAATCGTGACGGTTTCCAATCTTTTTTTATGCAATTTTTCAATTTTCATGCAGACATCTTGAGCTGGAGCTCATCCTCGAGCTCTTTGACTCGTGCCTCGCTGTCTTCCATCGCGTGAAGTGTCTTTGATGTGAGGATGCCTATCTCGATGGAGAGTTTTTTCGCGCCGTCGAGTATGGTCGAGCGCGACACGGCGGAGTTAAACCGCCTGTCCTCGAATTTTTTCTTGACGGCAGAGACTTTGATTCCTTTGACGCTTCTCTTTGGCCTGTCCGCTGTCATGGTCTCTATGAGCGTCATGAGGTGGTCGAGCACGACGAGGCATGTCCTGAGCTCGTCTTCCTGTGTGAGCTTTTTTGGCGCGGGCAGCGATTTTCTCGGCTGTCCTTTTTTGCGGATGACGACGCCCGTCATGTCGACTTCTCCCTCTGATATGATGTCGAGGAATTCTTCATCGGCGCCCGCCTCTATGTATTTTTTCATCGGCGTCGATGACTGGCGCGCGAGGAAATGAAGGAGCCCTGCGGCCTCCCATGTGTCGGCGCTGTCCTCGTAGCCTCGCATGACAGCGAACTCCCGCATGATGCAGCCGAGCATGAGCGCGGAGTGAAGGGCGGCAGATGATGATGCTGCATCGCGGAGGAGATTCCTTGCCGAATCCACCGTGATAGATGCGGTCATTTTTTCAGCCTCCATTGGAAATGAGAATTTTTCTATTTATATATGATATGGCAACGATAGATATTGTATAGATAGATTTTATCATATTGACTGAAAAATTGAAAGAAGTTACAGAAAATTTACTTATATTTTGTGAATTTTATTCGGATTTGCGAAGGTGTTGCTTTTGAGGGAAATGAGATAGCTGACCCTCTCCGCCTCGCATTCGCTCGCGTAAACATGCCACTGGCATGTTTACCCCCCATTGGGGAGGCTGGCGCTACAGATGCTGAGATTATTTACGTTAGCCGAACAATCTACTAATGAGAGGATGAAGTCTTTTATTTTTTATGCAATTAAAATTTGAAGGAAGAATGTAGTTCACTCTCAATTATATCTTGAAGGACTGCTTTCGCTTTGCCTCCCACTCTGGGGGAGGTGCCCCCGTAGGGGGCGGAGAGGGTCATGATTTCCCCCTCAAATGAGAATCGGGGACTCCATCAAGAGGCGCTCGAATTTTTTGACGGGGAGCGGCTTTGAGAAGTAGAAGCCTTGTATGTTGTCGCAGCCTGTCGTCCTGAGGAAGTCGAGCTGGAATTTCGTCTCGACGCCTTCGGCGATGGTCGCCATGCCGAGATGCTGGGCGATGCTGATGACGCCGAGGAGTATGACGGCGGCGCGCGACGATGACTCGAGGTTGTCGAGGAATTTCATGTCGATTTTGAGTATGTCGAGCGGGATGTCTTTGAGCATTTTGAGCGACGAGTAGCCGCTGCCGAAGTCGTCGATGAGGACGGTGAAGCCCGCATCTCTGAGCGCGGTCGTGGCCTGTATGAGCTGCTCGGGGTTGTCCATGTACGCGGACTCGGTGATCTCGAGGCGGAAAAGCGTCGGCTTGACGCGGTAGCGTTTGAGGAGATTGAGGAGGTCCTGCGGCAGGTTCGTGTTGAAGAGGTTCATGCGCGAGACGTTGACGGAGATGGGGACGGGCGTGAGGCCATTTTTCTCGCGCTCAGCTAGGTAGGCAGCCGCCTTTTCCCACATGTAGTGGTCGAGGTTCGTGATGAAGCGATTTTTCTCGAAGAGCGGAATGAATTGGCCCGGCGAGACGAGGCCGTGCTGCGGATGATTCCAGCGAATGAGCGCCTCGGCCGCGACAATTTTGTCGAAGTGGAGGCTGTAGACGGGCTGCAGGAACATGACGAAGTCGCCGTTTTCGAGCGCGGCGTGCATGTCGTTAAGTATCTGCTGCTCGGCGAGCATGGCTTGGCGCATGCTCTCGTCGTAGAAAGCGTAGCGCTGTATGTAGTTGCCCTTGACGCTCGAGAGTGCGATCTTTGCGCGGTCGCACATCTGCGAGATCTCGATGTCGGGTTCTGTCACGGGGTAGATGCCGTTGTGCACGGTGAGGTTGTAGCGCAGGTCGAGCGTCGAGGAGATGTCTGTCTGATTTTTGAGGTAAGTATTGAGGTCGAAATCGCGCTCGGGCATGCAGCAGCAGAATTTGTCGGACTCGTATCTGCCGAATGTGCCGCGGCCATTGACGTATGATTTCACGCGGGCCGCGAACTGCATGAGTATGTTGTCGCCGACGCGCGTGCCGAAAAGGTCGTTCACGACTTTGAATCGGTCGATGTCGCTGATGATGAGCACGAATTTCTCTTGGCGATTTTCGTCGAGCATTTTGCGTGTGTCGCGGAAGAAGCTGATGCGGTCAGGCAGTCCCGTGAGCGCATCCGTGCCGTCCTTGCCGGGGAAAAGCGGCTTCGTCCGCGAGACGTCTTTGTCCGTGCTGTCGGGTATGGGGACGACGACGGCGTGGCAAATGAGCTGCTCGACGGCGCCATCGAATATGTCGGCGTAGACCGTGGCGTGGTGGATGGAGCCGTCTTTTCGCTGGATGCGGAGCGTCTCGCAGAATGGCTTTCTGTCGGCGGCGAGGCCCTCGAGCGATTGCCTCAGGCTGCTGTAGTCGTCGGGGTGAATGACGCGCGGCAGTATGCTGTCCTCTTTGCTGAGCTCCGCGAATTCGGCGACGGTGTAGCCGCAGATTTTCGCGCATGAGTTGCTCGCGTAGAGAAATTTGAAGTGGCCGTCGGAGAGCTCGAGCGCGGCGATGCCGGAGCCATCCTCCGTGCTGCGCTCGAACATCTCGTAGTCGAACGACTCGGGGTCGATGGCCGGCGCGGGCATCGGTATCCTGAGGAGATTGGCGACGCGCTGGCGAAGGAGCGGCCCGTGGTATGGCTTTGTCGCGAAGTCTGTGGCGCCAAGCTTCAGCGCGCGCGTGCGGAGGTCGACGTGTGCGGCGCCCGAGAGGAGCAGCACGGGCGTATGAGCGAGGTACGGCGACATCCTCATGCGCGTGAGGACCTCGAGGCCGTCCATGCGCGGCATGAGGTAGTCGAGCAAGACGAGCGCCGTATCGGGATTGCGCGCGAGGAACGACATCGCCTCGACGCCGTCCGTTGCCTCGAATATATTTGAATAGTCGTGGAGTATGCCCCGAAGCATGATGCGGCTCGGCGCGTCGTCCTCGGCGATGAGGATTTTTTGGCTTTTTACGTCCATGATGTTTGCCCTCTTTCATGTTGTTCGCCCAATGAATTACTCGTTGTTATTATTTCGACAATGATTGCGAGATTCCTTTATTTTGCGAAGGAAAAAATGGGCGCGGGTATAAAATTTTTTATGAGCAGATATAATCATATTATTAGAAAATTAAAAGAGATTTCTTTTTTTTAATAAAATATTTTAGCTTTAATGGACATACGGCGAATATTGTGATATATTAATTCTACAACATCTAGAATTGGGGATGTTGGCGATATAAATATTTTCTATGGTATCTTTTAGGGGGTATATGTATGGATAATATCAAGACATCCGGCAAGATACTCATTCTTGTCGTGATTGCCGCCATCGGCATGGTGGCAATCGGTGTCCGCGGATGGTCATCGCTCTCTAAGGCGGGCGACGACATGACGCGCATGTATGAGAGACAGCTGCAGGAGATTCGCCTCCTCGGCGACATGAACGAGGCCATGCGCGTCGCTCAGGTGCGCGTGTATCAGGCGGTGGTAGACCCTGTTCGCGCGTCTGAGGTCAAAAAGGGCATGGATCAGAAGCTTGGCGAGTTCGAGAGAGATCTCGTCGAGTACAAGAAGATCACGGCGCATCGCCCAGAGATGGCCTCTCAGGTAAGCGAGATGGAGGGCAACTGGAACAAGTTCCGCGACGCCGCAAAGGCGACGATGGCTGTCGCGGAGAAGGGCAACACGAAGGCCGGCCTCAACACGTACAACTCCCAGATGAAGAAGCCGACGGCTGATCTCCGTGACAACATGGGCAATCTCCTCAAGGGCGTAGAGGAGAGAGCTGAGGGCATCAACAAGCAGAACGCGGTCGACAACCGCAACGCCATCATCTCGATGGTGGTCATCACCGTCATAGCGCTCGTGATACTCGTGGTGCTCTCGATCATCACTATCAAGGCAATCACTGGGCCGCTCTACGCGATGATCGACACGTGCAACAAGCTCAAAGCGGGCGATTTCCGTCATGAGGGCGAGAAGGCGACGCGTGGCGACGAGTTCGGCGACGCGGAGCGTGCTCTCTTTGAGACGAGCGAGACGATCAACAAGTTCATGAGGAATATCTCGATGTCGGGCGAGCAGATCGCGGCGTCGTCTGAGGAGCTCACTGCGAACTCGAACGAGACGGCGAAGGCGGCAACGCAGGTCGCGGAGAATGTCACGACTGCGGCAAATGTCGTCGGCGATCAGCAGAAGTCTGTCGACTCCGGCTCCGAGAAGGTAGCGATGATCTCGACGTCGGTCGATGGCATGAAGATGCAGGCAGATCAGGCGTCCGAGAGCGCGATGACGGCAGTGAAGGAAGCGACGACCGGCGCAAACGAGGTCGATGGCTCCGTCCAGCAGATAAAGAACGTCGAGCAGACCGTCCAGCAGACGGCAGAGCTCGTGGACAAGCTCGGCGAAAGGTCGCAGGAAATCGGCAGCATCGTCGAGACAATCACAGGCATTGCGGGACAAACGAATCTCCTCGCGCTGAATGCGGCCATCGAGGCTGCGCGCGCAGGCGAGCATGGCCGTGGATTTGCGGTCGTCGCCGAGGAGGTCAGGAAGCTCGCAGAGCAGTCGCGTGAGGCGGCAGAGAAAATCTCTACGCTCATCGGCGGCATCCAGACAGACACGGCAACGGCAGTCACGTCGATGCAGGAAGGCCGCAAGGCCGTCATCGAGGGCGCACAGTCTGTCGATGGCCTGAGGGAGACATTCGACCATATCAAAAACCTCATCCAGCAGGTCTCGGAGAAGGTCGATGCGATGGCGAAATCTGTCGACGGCGTCGCAAACGAGGCAGATGGCATCACGTCAGAGATGCAGGCCATAAACAGCGACGCGAAGAAAGTCGCGGACGAGATGCAGAGCGTCTCGGCAGCGGCGCAGCAGCAGAGCGCATCGAGCCAAGAAATCGCAAGCGCATCCGATGCTCTCGCACAGCTCGCGCAGGACATGCAGAACGAGCTCTCGAAGTACAAGTTCTGATCATAAGAAAATTTCAAGCGGTGGGGATTATCCTCACCGCTTTTTGTTTTGCGATGAAAGAGTGTGGGGAGGTGAATTTGCAGTTGATTTTAATTCGCTTAAATTTGCAGGATTGTATTGTTTTTGTTATGATTAAAGGAAACACTGATTATTTCAGCAGTCGTCTTGACGGATCTTTTTCCGTATATCTTCGTCGCGGCTCATCAGCGTAGCACCACTACGCTTCTTCGCCTCTTCTTGATATACGAAAAAATCTCTCGTCAATACTCCTACTTCAATTAATCA
>OMWN01000081.1 GCA_900314765.1 uncultured Selenomonadales bacterium
ATTCGAGCGTAGATTATTTGCTTGTGTAGATTCTCAGTTAACATAAATAATCACAGATTCTGTGAAGGAAGCCTCACCAATGGGGGGCAAACATGCCAGTGGCATGTTTGCGCGAGCGAATGCGAGGCGGAGAGGGTTTGGTTTGGCGCCCTCACCCCTGATGGCTCTTTATGTCGTCGGGAAACGCGTAAATCTCGCCGAGCGTGTCGAGCTCGCCCGAGAGATAGCGGTCGATGTCGTGCACATCGATGAAAAGCTTGCAATCGATGTCGAGGTACCCCTGCTCCGCGCCGTGCGACACATCGCGCACAGCCATCAGCTTCTCGCGCAGCTCGAGGCACTCGCTCTTCGTCGCGTGCACGTCCAGCTTGATCAGCGGCACCCCGTACTCCTTCAGCACTTCCTGCATCGTCATTCTGTCAGACATCAGCATCGTCCTTTCGATATATGTTGTGTGTTGGTTTATTTGCCAATGCGATTTTCACATGCTCATCAATCACATAACAGCATCCGGCGAAATGATTATTGATGTCGCCGTTCAAAAATCTTATAACATTCAGATGATTTCTATTCAAATATTCCGTGCGCATCTTGTCGTAAGCGACTGCTTCCTCAGTATAATGCTGGCTGCCGTCGATTTCCACGACGAGCGCGGCCTCATGACAATAGAAATCCACGATGAAACTACCAATCTGCCTTTGCCTGTAAAACTTCACGGGATAATCTCGCAGAAAATCATACCAAAGGTGGCGCTCTTCCTTCGTCATATTTTTCCTGAGATTTTTGGCAAAAATTTTATTGCCAGGTGCATAGTTTTTCATGTGAATTTCCTTTGAAAGTCATGGCAACAATAAAGTGATGAAAACCGAACCCCTCCGCCTCGCATTCGCTCGCGTAAATATGCCACTGGCATGTTTACCCCCTTGACAGGGGAGGCTGGCTTCACAGACGCTGAAATTATCTACACAAGCAAAATCGATTTGTTGAAGCTAACGCTGTTGCACCGCTCTCAGCCATACAATGACGAAAAATCTAGGTTTTAAGGATTTACTCTATCGTAGAATAGCAGCTCTGCTTGCCCTCCCTGTCAAGGGAGGGGGGACCGCCGTAGGCGGTGGGAGGGTTCGCTTTTTCTTTCCTTGTAAAACGTCAAAAGGTTAAATACCTTGACTTGATAATACTGTTCATTGATGATTTTTTCGTGAATGGCGCGCGAGAATATTTTCGAGCATGCGAATGGCGTGGAGGTGCGTCTCATAGTCGAGGTCGTTCGAGTCAATCGGGAGCCTCCGCCTCATCTCGTCAATCTGCCGCTCTATCTTCGCCCGCGCGTCGGCGCTCAGCCCGCGCCGCTCGCTCTCGCCGCCACTGCCCTTCACGTTTGCTCGCTGCTCATCATTTGCGTTTTCCTTCACACTTGCGCATCGCTTCACCTCTGTGCGCTTGCTCGTCCCCGCGCCATTCGCCGTGTCGCTCACTCCATTCGCGCCACTCATGTCCACGCGTTCACCATTTCCTCGCTCCGTTCCGCTCATTTCACTCGCGTCATTGCGCTCGATTGCGTCGCGCTTATAGTCATCCATTTCCCCCGCGTGTGTCATACCTCGCCCTCGTCCTGTATGTGGAGCTTTTTCTTCCAATAGCGCGAGTAGATGGCGCCGAGCGGATTGTGCGCGAGCAGGCGGTCCTTCACGACGAGCGACGTCACGGGGCCGCCGCAGTTCGCCGTGAATATCGCGTCATGCCCGACGCAGAGCCCGCAGATGATGAAAAGCTCCGTGCCCCGCTCCGTGAGGAACCGCGCCTGCATCTTCGGGTTGCACATCGCCTCGTGCTCGGCATCCGGCTTCACCTGCTTGAGCCCGAGCTCAGACTTTGCGACACTGCACGTCTTGCAGCACACGCTCGCCACCTCGAAGCCGCGCTGCTCGTAGAACCGCGCGATGTAGTGCGCCTCGTCGTTCAGCCCGATGCAGAAAGCCAGCCCGAGCTTTTTGTAGCCCATCTTCTTCGCGAACTCCGCGATTTCCTCGAGCCGCGTGATGTTCGAGTAAAACGTCCCCTCGACGTACGCCGCCGCCTCCATGATTTTCTTCTCCTCGTCCGTGTACGAGCCGAGCACCTCGTCCGCGCCCACGCCCGTGCAGTTGACCGCCTTCGTGTAGCACGCGTGCGACGGGCACTCCGCGCATTTCCCGACCATGATAACTCCCCCTCGATTTTCAAAAGCGCTGAATTTATGACAATCCGCGAGGCAATGCCAGCCCGAAGACCTACAGACTTTTTGGCATTGCCGAGTCGTTTTGCCTCTGCTTCAATAATTGCACCCTCTACAATTATAATGTGCCGTCCCCGCGCGCGCAACATTGCCGCGTCTTGAAAATTTTCCGTTTTTATGGTTAACTATAATAGTATTTTTGTGACGCAAATGGCGAAGGAAAATTTTCGAGGCGATGCCAGTCCGAAGTAGCTTAGCGATTTCTTATAGGCTCTTTGACTGACTCCGAAGCGGCGTGTCTTCGCTTTTGCCGCGAGGAAGTCAGTCTTAGAGCCTGTTGAAATTGCGCAGTGGATGAGGACTGGCATCGCCGAGGACGTTATCTTTTTTATATGGAAAAATTGAAAGGAGCACACACATGTCGCCCATCGCAATAAAAATCATCAGCTACATCATCATCATCCCGCTCATCATCCTCGTCGTGCGCGAGGCGTGGTACCAGCTCAGAAAAAACAACTTCGAGCGCAAGCTCATCGACAAATACGAGCACGACGTCAACAACCCCGAGCTCATCGACATCATGTACGACTACGTCTCGCATGACAGGAAGCTCAAAAAAATCGTCGAGCGCCACGAGGCGACGCGCGCCGACTTCAAAATGATCTACAAGAAGCTCCTCGTCCACGGAAATTTCCGCAAAATCAACCGATTCGTCCCGATAAACGCATTCTTCTCCGTGAAATCCCTCGAATACGTCCTCGAGCACAAAAACGAGGACGAATTCGTCATCGTCAAAAAAGTGCTGAACTTCTTCCATATTTGATGGGGAAATTTGGCGCAAAAAAATTGCGCGCCTCACGGACGCGCTTTGTTGATATTGTTGGCGTTGTTGTTAATGTTGTTATTGTTGTTCAACACATCCAACTTGTTGAGTAGCAACAACTTGCTTAGCATCTTATTCTGCCAACCCTCTCCGCCCCCTGCGGGGGCACCTCCCCCAGAGTGGGAGGCATAGCGAAAGCGATGCTTCACGATATGATTGAGAGTGAGCGGCAGTCCTTAACTTTAAACTGAACGAAATTAAGTTGAACGAAAGAACAGAAAATTTTACGTTTTCGTTAATCTTTTTTTCAACTAGTGTGAATAATCACAGAATCTGTAACGCCAGCCTCCCCAATGGGGGGCAAACATGCCAGTGGCATGTTTGCGCGAGCGAATGCGAGGCGGAGAGGGTCACGCTTCACATTGCCCAAATTTCGCATAAAAAAATTACCGCTGCATTTTCGCAGCGGTAATTTTTTTGTCGGCGCCTTTCAGCGCCTCATCGTATATCAGCCGAAAATCTTGGTCGTAGTGACTTCGCGGATCTCCGCGGACTTTGCGGAGACGGCTTTCGCGCCGCCGACGAGGAGCGCGTCTTTGGTGACGATGCTCTCCATCGCGGGCTTGACGAGCGCCTCGTTGAGCCCTTCTTTCGGCGACGCGAGGTTCATCGTGTACTCCTTGCCGGAGTCCATCGCGAACGTCATCCTGAGCGTCTTTGCCATGTTGTTTCCCCCTTTCCTCGGGAACCTGACCCGTTTGC
Organism: uncultured Selenomonadales bacterium; assembly: GCA_900314765.1. Lineage (GTDB taxonomy): Bacteria > Bacillota > Negativicutes > Selenomonadales > Selenomonadaceae > RUG024. The sequence continues at coordinate 3,804 of OMWN01000081.1, forward strand.
AGCAGTCAGTGCTCCCTAAAATTTTCCGTTCATTTCATTTTGCTGACCTAAGATTAGCCCTGTGCGTAGTCGACAACATCCTGGCGCTTCACCGCGTCGACGGCCAGCGTCTGGAGCGCGCCGATGTTGACTGCGACCGCGTACGCGTCATCAGCCGTGATGTTCGGGTTGATGTTCGCGATGGTGCGGCTCGCGTGCTTGTCGGCGCCGGACTCGGTCTGGCCCGTGACGACGCTCAGAATAAGTTTGCAGGAGTCCTGCTTGCTCGTAACTGCCATGTCTCTCACCTCCTTCACGCGCATACATGACGCGGCGGGGATGATTTACAATGCGGGAATGGGAGAAAATTGGATGTGTTGAGCAACAATTAATCGCGAAGGCACACGCAAATTTTTTTGCGCTTTGAAGTTATGTTTGTGTTGAAAAAATGCAGACCCTCTCCGCCTCGCATTCGCTCGGCACCTCCCCCAGAGTGGGAGGCTGGCTTTACAGACGCTGAAGTTATTTAAGTTTAGCTGAATCGATTTACATATAAAAGTGTGAATCCCTTATATTAGCTAAACAATCGACTAACGAAAACGTAAAATATTCTATTCATTCGCTCAATTCTAGCGTGCAAAGCCATTCATACTATGCCTCCCACTCTGGGGGAGGTGCCCCGCAGGGGCGGAGAGGGTTGGATAAACAGACACTTTGCGCTTTCAAGCTGAAGTGAAGCATATTATTAGTGTTGGATAAGTTGATTATGTTGAACAACAAAAGCAACATATACAACGACGCGCGTCACTCAGTCACACAAAAATTTCACCATCGCCCCCATAAAAAAATTGCCCAGCAATCGCTGAGCAATTTTTTATTTCCCTCAATTTCCCCATCATCCCTTGAAGAACAGCGCATAATATCCATTGAAGAATATCGCCAGCACTATGAGCGGGAGGATGTATGTGAGGTAAAATCTGAGCCATTTTGGGAAGGCGAGGCCGCGGCCTGTGTCGGCTTCTTTGATGAAGTTCGTCCATCCCCATCCGTAGCGGCTGGTGCAGAACATGAGGTAGACGAGGCTGCCGAGGGGCAGGAGGTTGTTGCTGACGAAGAAGTCTTCGAAGTCGAGGACGCCGGAGCCGGGGCCGAACGGCTGAAAGCCGCTCCAGAGGTTGAAACCGAGGACGCACGGCAGCGAGAGCAGGATGATGACGGGGATGCCGATGCGGATGATTTTCCGTCGGTCGGCGCCCGTGAGCTCGTGGAAGCAGACGATGATGTTCTCGAAGACGGCGATGATGGTGGACATGGACGCGAACGTCATGAATATGAAGAAGAGCACGCCCCAGAGCTGGCCGAGCGCCATGTGCTCGAAGACGTTCGGCAGGGTGACGAAGAGGAGGTTCGGCCCCGCGGCGGGGCTCACGCCGTAGGAGAAGCAGGCGGGGAAAATGATGAGGCCCGCCATGATTGCGACGAATGTGTCGAGCACGATGACCCAGACGGCCTCGCCCGTGAGGCGCTTGGATTTGCCGATGTAGCTCCCGAATATTGCGAGCGCGCCGATGCCGAGCGAGAGGGTGAAGAACGCCTGCCCCATCGCGGCGAATATGACTTCCTGCAGGCCGTGCTCGGCGATTTTGGAGAAATCGGGCATGAGGTAGTACTCGAGGCCCGCGGCGCTGCCGGGCAGCAGGACGGAGTTCACGGCGAGGACGATCATGAGGACGAGGAGAAATACCATCATGACTTTCGTGATGCGCTCGACGCCCGCCTGCACGCCGAGGTAGCAGACGCCCGCGCAGAGGCAGATGACGAGCGTCATGTAGCCCGCCATCGTGACGGGGTCAGCGAGTAGCGCGCCGAAAACGCTGCCGACGCCCGCCGCGTCGAGGCCGGAGAAGCGCCCCGCCGCCATGAGGTAGATGTAGTAAATCATCCACCCCGAGATGGTGGTGTAGTACATCATGAGCAGCATGTTGCCCGCGATGGCGCCGTACTTGTAGAGGTGCCACTTCGTGCCGCGCGGCTCGAGCACGTCGAAAGACATAGCGGCGCTCCTCACGCTCGCGCGCCCGACCGCGAACTCCGCGACCATGATGGGGAGGCCGAGTATCGCGAGGAACACGAGATAAATGAGCACGAAAGACGCGCCGCCGTAGAGCCCCGTGATGAATGGGAAGCGCCAGACATTGCCGAGGCCGATGGCGCAGCCCGCCGACACGAGGATGAAGCCGAGCCGCGTCGAGAAATTTCCACGTTCCAAAAAATCACCTCATTGGATTGGTTGCTGGTTGCAAGTGTGTTGGATTTGTTGTTATTGTTGAGAGCATCATCACGCCGGCACGATGGCCAATTTATATCCAAGCGGCGCGAGCACTTTCAAAATCGTGCTCAACTGCGGATTTGTGTCGCCCGTCTCCATGCGCGCGATGACGGGCTGCTTCACGCCGCTCAGTTTCTCGAGCTTCTTCTGCGAAATGCCCTTCTCTTTGCGCGCCTTTATCAGCTCGACAATCAGCTCCGCCCTGAGCTCGCTGGCGGCTATTTCCTCGGGCGTGAAAATCTCCTTTTCGAAGTCGTCCCAGCTTGTCCCGATGGGACTGATTTTTTCATTTTCCATTGTCGCTCAGCCTCCTTTTCATATCCTCAAGGCAATTTTTGGCTTTCCTTATTTCCCGTGGCGGCGTCTTTTGCGTTTTCTTGACAAAATGATGCAGCAGCACGAAACTCTTGCCCGTCCAATACGCGAAAAAAATTCTGTCATTCAGCGGGCGCAGCTCAAACAAATCTTTTTCAATGATTTTCACGTAGGGCTCGCCCGCTGACAGCCCAATTTTTCGCAAAACATTGATGTAGTCTTGTATCTTGTTCAAATGGATGCGGGCAGTCTTGTCAGTCTCCTTTTTTGCGGCAAGCCCCATGATGTACTCTTCCACTGGCTTCTTGCCGTCCTTCGTCTGGTAGAAATAAATTTCATATTTGTATTCATCTTCCATGATTTTTTGACTTGCCCGACCGCCGTCACTCTCTTTTGCCTTTGCCATGCTCGCCCTCCTTAATGCGTAGAATATCAAAGTGACTGTGAAAAGTCAATAACCTATAAGTTATTGATATTGGATGTGTTGAACAACAATATCAACGTTGCGTCGCGAAGGCACACGCAAATTTTTTTGCGCTTAATGGCTCACTTTGACGTCAGAGCTTCGCATGGCAGCGGTCTTTCGACCGCTACACTTTATTTACATACGCTATTCCCTTCAAGTGAGTCGTTCGCCACCCTGCGGGGCTCAAACATGCCTACGGCATGTTTCGAGTCGCTTAAAAAATTTGCGCGGCCTTCGCTCACGATTGGCTGTTGCTTTATATATGGAGCAACGCGACCCTCTCCGCCTCGCATTCGCTCGCGCAAACATGCCACTGGCATGTTTGCCCCCCATTGGGGAGGCTGGCGTTACAGGGTCTGTGATTATTTAAGTTTAGCTGAATCGATTTAAACGTGAAAATGTGAATTCTTGATATTAGCTGAACAATCGACAAACAAAAGCATAAAATATTTTATTCTTTCGTTAAGCTTTACGCTTCAAGTTTATCGTACTATGCCTCCCACTCTGGGGGAGGTGCCCCGCAGGGGCGGAGAGGGTCGCGAAGCAGTTGATTGTCGCCTATGCCGCTTGCGGAGAGGGTCGGCATTTTTGTTGTCAACACTGTTGGCAATGTTGAACAACAAATCCATCATCCCCACACCCCTCAAATATCCCTCATCACAGCCCTCGTATCCTCTATGTGCATTTCTTTGTCGTGCTGATTGAAGAGGCTGGAGCGATGGCCGACGCTGATGACGCCTGCGTTGGGGAGTTTGGTTTTGAGCAGGAAGTAGAGGCTCATTTCGCGGCGCTCGTCGAGGGCGCTGGTGGCTTCGTCGAGGAATATCCAGTCTGGGCGCGCGATGAGTACGCGGGCGAATGCGATGCGCTGCTGCTCGCCGAGCGAGAGGATGCGGCTCCAGTCGTCGGTGGTGTCGAGGCGCCCCGCGAGTCCGTCGAGGTCGACGTCGTGCAGGAGGGCGATGAGTGTCTTGTCGTCGACGGCGGATGTGTCGGCGAGGGGGTAGCAGAGCGCGCGGCGGAGCGTGCCGAGCGGGAGGTACGGCCGCTGCGGCAGGAACATGATTTTGGCGTCATTCGCCGCTTCGAGTTCGCCGCCGCCGAATGGCCATATTCCCGCAAGTGTCCTCAAAAGCGTGGATTTGCCGCAGCCCGAGGCGCCTGTGACGAGGAGCCTTTTGCCTGCGGGCAGGACGAAGGATGTGGGCGAGAGGAGGAGTTTGCCGTTCGGGAGCTGAACAAAAATATTTTTGAAAATGAGCTGCGATGGCTCGCCATTTTCACGGCTGACGGCGGGCTCGAGTCCGCGCACGTTCTCGAGGTGCTCGGTGAATCCCGAAAGCCTGCGGAGCACGGCGGCGAGCTGGGCGACGTTGTCGTAGGCGTTGACGAAGTATGAGAGGGCGTCCTGCACGCGGCCAAAGGCGCTGACGGTCTGCATGAGGCCGCCGAGGGTCATTGCGCCCGAGAAGTAGCGCGGCGCGGCGAGGATGAGCGGCGCGATGATGGCGAATTGGCCGTAGAAGTTGGCGTAGAAGTTGAGGAGCTTCGTCTGGCGCATGAGGCCGCGGTAGTTGTCGATGACCCATTTGAAGCGGTCGCGGAAGCCCATTTCCTCGGCGAGCTCGCCGCCGTAGAATGCGATGCTTTCGCTGTTTTCGCGGACGCGCGTCATGGAAAATCGGAAGTCGGCCTCGTAGCGCTGCTGGTCGTAGTTGAGGCCGATGAGTTTGCGCCCAACGAGGTGCGCGAGGCCAGTGCCGACGACGGAGTAGATGAGGGAGAACCAGAGCATGTAGCCGTAGATGTTGAACTCATGCGAGCCGAGCGGCACGGTGAGGACGCCCGAGAGCTGCCAGAGCACGACGGCGAACGCGGCGAGGGTGGTGAGCTGCTTGAGGAAGCCGATGAGGAGGCTGAGGGTCAGCGTCACGAATTGGCTGATGTCCTCCTGAATTCGCTGGTCGGGGTTGTCCATGTCGCTGCCCATGACCTGCAGGCGGTAGTAGGCGTCGTCCGTGAGCCAAGCGCGCGTGTAGCGGCGCGTTAGCCATGTGCGCCAGCGGAGCTGCAGGAGCTGCTGGAGGTAGATGGCGTAGACGGCGATGACGATGTGCAGGAGCGCGAGCACGGTGAATTTGCCGACGAGCGGCCAGAAGCTCGCGTAGTCGTAGCCCTGCAGGGCGTTGTAGAACTCATTGTACCAGCTGTTGATGAGGACGAGGAGGTACACCGTCGCGAAATTCATGGCGACCACGACCGCGAGGAGACCCAAAGCGCGCGCCCGCTCCTCCGAGCGCCAATACCCGCGGAATATCTGCCAGAACTTCGCCGCGAGGTGCTGATTTTTTGTGGATTTTGTGGATTTATTCGATGAACTCATGAAATGACCCCCAAATTGTTGATGATAATGGTGGTGAAATATAGGGAATGTGCCTCGGCGATGCCAGTCCTCATCCACTGCGCAATTTCGACAGGCTCTAAGGCTGGCTTCCTCGCGGCAAAAGCGAAGACACGCCGCTTCGGAGCCAGCCCAAGAGCCTATAGGAAATTGCTAAGTTACTTCGGACTGGCATTGCCTCGAAAATTGCCACAATTTTTTAAGTCAACAATGAATTGAAATATTGCACGACCCTCTCCGCCCCCTGCGGGGGCACCTCCCCCAGAGTGGGAGGCAAAGAATGAGAGGCTTAAAGCATAAAACTTTACGAATGAATAAAATATTTTACACTTTCATTAGACGAGTGTTTGCTAGATTAAATGTCTCACATTTTCGGATGTAGATTATTTGCTTGTGTAGATTCTTAACTAACGTAAATAATCACAGCGTCTGTAAAGGAAGCCTCCCACTTTGGGGGCAAACATGCCAGTGGCATGTTTGCGCGAGCGAATGCGGGGCGGAGAGGGTTGCGATTTGATAATGTTGGTGAAATTGGATTTGTTGAAAAAAATTTGTCGCTCATTTCGCGAAAATTGTCATTCCCATAATCATATCACAATATGGTAAAATATGAGAAATAGTAAATTCGCAAAGGGGAGTTTTTTGTGTTCACATCGGAGTCAATCGCGCTTGTGGCGGTGATCATCGTGATTTTCGTGCTGAAGCGCATTTTGCCGACGCGGCTTTTCGTGGTGGCGCTGGTTTTTGTGTTCGCGCTTGCGGGCGCGGGGGCGTGGCATTTCTCGCGGCCGTCGCTGGAGGAGGCGATGTCGCGCGAGGAGCAGGCGCATCTCGCGGAGCAGCAGCAGGTCGTGTATGACTGGCATGCGGGGTATCAGGAGAAAATCATGGAGCTCGACCGCAACTGGCAGCAGTATCACCGCATCCTCGAGGATTTCGAGGCGGACGTCATCGGCATAGAGGCGGCGCGGGAGAGGCTCGAGGCGCTGACGAAGAACGCGCGCGGGACGCTCGACGAGCTCGAGGCGATGGACCCGCCGACGAAGCTCGACGACGAGAGCTATGACCTCGTGGCGGCGATCATCATGAAGACGCGCGCGTACGCCCGCGCGGAGCTCGAGGCGATACGCGAGACGGCGGACGCCGCGCGGCGCGAGAGCATGTCGGACGACAGCCAGGAGACGCAGGCGGCGCGGCTCCTCGACGTGATGGCGCGGAAATCCCCCGCAGGGCTCATCGTCTCGGACGACGTGAGGCGCCTGCGCGACGGTGTGCGGCCAAGGGAGTGAAAAGGGGGGCGATAGAAATGTCATACATCACGGTAGGGCGCGGCGGGCGCGATGAGTTCACGGTGGAGAGGTCGCGGTTCATCGGCACGGCGGCGCGCGCGGAGTCGGAGGATGAGGCGCGCGGGTTCGTCGCGGCGATAAAGAAGGAGTTCCATGACGCGCGGCACTCGGCGGCGGCGTGGGTGATAGGCGAGGGCGAAAGCGAGAGCGCGCAACCACTTAAATCACGCTCGAGCGACGACGGCGAGCCAGGCGGCACGGCGGGCATGCCGATCCTCACGGTGCTACGGACGCACCACGTGATGAACGCGGTCATCGTCGTGACGCGCTACTTCGGCGGCATAAAGCTCGGCACAGGCGGCCTCACGCGCGCGTACGGCGAGGGCGCGAAGATTGCGCTCGCGGCGGCGCGGCTCGTGCGCGTCGATGTGCTGCCGCGCCTCATCGTCACCGTCGATTACCCGCTCCTCGCGCCGCTCGAATCATATTTCAGACAAAAAAATATCCGCGTCGCCCAAACGGACTACGCGGAAAACGTGAAAATCTCTGTATTGATTGAAGAAAATAATCTCGAAAACGTCAAAGCCGACATCATCGACATGACAGCGGCTCGTGCGCGGTTTGAAATGGGTGGCGTGGAGAGAGTGGAGACGGAAATTTGAATGGAGTCACAGATTAAATTCTTTGAATAATTTTTTTCTCAACGTCATATCGACTGTCGCCTTAAAAACTTCATCATCACGTCCAACAGAATGAAGCTTTGCGACAAGCTCCGCATATCTATTCTCGCCCATAGCGATGCCACGTTTTTCACCGCGCTTTTCGCCTATGGCAATGCCACGTTTTTCACCACGTTTCTCACCGCGTTTTTCGCCTCGCGCTTCGCCGCGCTGCTCGGCGCTCTCCATGCCGGAGTGGTAGTCCATGATTGCCATCTCGCGGTTGATATACTTCAGCCTTTCCGATTTATCGTGCAAAAAAACGTCCGTCGCATCGTATGCGCCGTTTATCGCTGCCTCGCTCATCGCCAGTTCCTCCTTCTCGTTTTTGCTCATGCGGTTCGCAAAATACGCCATCCAGCGCTCCATCTTCGTCATCTCGCGGATGGGCTTCTTGACGCCCTTCACGAATTTCGGCAGCTCGAGGAAATGGAGCTCCATGTCGCTGTTAAGGCGGTCCTGCGTCTTGATGTTGTAAATGCTGTACATCGCGTGCGGCTCGTCCTGCGGTAAAATATTGAACGCCAAGATGTTTATCGTGATGGTCGGGCGCAAATCGTTGTAGCGCGTGCCCGCCGGCAGGTGCATGAGGTAGACCTGCGACCAGTAGTAGAGCGTCCGCCGCTTCATGTTCTGATAGTTTACGACCTGCACTTCGACATCGATGTACTCGCCCGTGTCGAGCTCGCACGCCACATCGAGCCGCGAGAGCTTGTCCTCCTCGTTCTGCGGTATCTGCTCCGTCGGCAGGAACACGATGTTCTTGATCTTGTGCCCGAGCGACGGCTCCAGCACCGCATTCAGGAAATCAATCGTGATGTTCTTGCGCTCAATTTTGCCGAAGATAAATTTGAATAGCACATCATTCATCGGATTGACATGATGCGCGTCGAGCCTGTCCAAAATCTGTGACGTCAGCGTTTTCTCATCCATGTTGCCTGCCCCCGTTCGTGCCGCCTCTACGTGTCAATTATACCATTTTCCTGTCACAAATGGCGAAAAATAAAATTTCTGAGTGTAATTTTATTGTCACGCATTTTCGCGAAAATTGCTCAAATCGTCAATAAATTTCGCGCGCCCTCACTCGTCCTCGCCGACGACAATCCTCGTGCGGCCATTTTTCTCGTGCTCGACCTTCGCGCCCTTGTCGCTCTTGTCGTCCTTCGCGGCTTTGTCGTGCTTCGCTTTCTCCTTCGCCTCGCGCTTCATCGCCTCTTCGCGCTCCTCGGCGGCCTTCTTGTCGGCCTTGAGGAGCTTTTTCTCTGTCTCCTCGAGGTGCTTCTTGTCGTCGTGCGTGAGCGTGCCGCGCGTCCGCTCGCCGATCTCCACGCCGTGGCGCCCCGACCACGCGATGATGCCGTTGTAGAACCGCGAGTCGAGGTTCTGCGGCGAGAGCGTGAGAAGGTCGATTTTCTCGTCCGGTTCCAATCGCTCAAGCGTCGAGAAATGCGAGTCGAGGAGCTCGACGCGGCTCACCGTGACCGTGTGGCTCGCGACGCTGATCGTCACATAGTCCGCCTCGCCCGCGAGATCCGAGAGGTGGTCGACCGGCTCGAGCCGCCAGCGCCGCTTCTCGACCACATCGTCGATCTTTACCGGGTCGTACGTCTTCAGCACCGGCACCACGAGCGTGTTGATGTCCACCGAGCCGTCCCCTCTCACGGCGAACTTTATCTGCTCCTTGTTGAAAAAATAATTCATCCGCGGCGACGACTGCACCCACTCGTACACCGTCTCCGGCACGGCGGGCGCCGCTGCCTCCGCGCGCGCGAAAGAAAACGCTGCTATCGATGCGCAGCCGATGAGCGCGGCCGCGATAAATCTCTTCATTGAATTCATAAAAATACCCCCGAAATCACTTTTTCGGGGGTTTATTTTATTTCACGCCGCTGAAATAGCGATGAATGAAGGGAAAAGTCCATTCTGCTCGGAGATGCCAGTCCTCATCCACTGCGCAATTTCGACAGGCTCTAATACTGGTCTCCTCGCGGCAAAAGCGAAGACACGCCGCATCGGAGCCAGTCTAAGAGCCTGTATGAAATTGCTAAGTTACTTCGGACTGGCATCCCCTCAATGATAGTTATAAAGACGCGCCTTTATACCGCCTTTTTCTCGCCCTTGATGAATTTCTCCGTGTCCTTCACGACGCCAGCGAGGGTCATGCGCGCCATTTCTTTTTCCATCGCGTTTTGGATTTTCGCGAGGCGCTCATCCATGGCCTCGTGGATGTGGCGGCCGACGGGGCAGGCGGCGTTCGGATTTTCGTGGAAATGGAAAAGTTTGCCGCCCTCGACGGGGTCAACGGCGCGGTAGACGTCGAGCAGCGTGATTTTGTCGATGGGGCGCGCGAGCTTTACGCCGCCGTTGCCGCCGCGCTGCACGATGATGAGCCCCGCGCGCTTGAGCTGGCGGAAAATGTTCCGCACCGCCACGGGATTGACGCCGACGCTGCCCGCGATCGTCTCGCTGTTGAGCTGCATCGTGCCGTCGAGCACGTCGATGCACGTCAGCACGTGCACGGCGACCGTGAACCGACTCGAAATCTGCATAATATCACCTCAAATTGTAGATGTAAAAATACTGCGTACATTCATAGCGTATCACGAATGAGGTGTATAGTCAATATTTACGATGAAAATGTGCGTAGTCACCCCACCACCATGCTGCGGCATAAACCAACCCTCTCCGCCCCTGCGGGGCACCTCCCCCAGAGTGGGAGGCATAGAATGATAGGCTTTGACGCTAAAACTTAACGAATGAATAAAATATTTTACGCTTTCGTTAGTTGGTAATTTAGCTAGTGTAAGTTCAATAAGCACCAAATTTGAGCCAAATTTTCAATGTTGCCCGCGTCATACCATAACATACCCTCACAAAAATC
>OMWN01000082.1 GCA_900314765.1 uncultured Selenomonadales bacterium
ATATCTGTTCCTGAAAATCATGGATTTAAGCCGTGCGTCGTATGTGCGAAATCCAAAATCCCACAAGGTTTTGCATTGAGCCGAAATTTATCAAAAATTTCATGACAGCCTACATACTCCTATATTAATTTTTCGCTAAATCGTAGTCGAATTACTTTGCGTAATCGATGACGCGTGTCTCGCGAATGATGGTGACCTTTATCTGGCCCGGATACTCGAGCTCAGACTCGATCTTCTTCGCGATGTCGTGTGCCAGCGTGACGGACGCCACATCGTCCACCTTGTCCGGCTTCACCATCACGCGCACCTCGCGGCCAGCCTGAATGGCATAGCAGCTGTCGACGCCGTCGAACGACTTCGTGATCTCCTCGAGGCGCGTAAGCCTCTTGAGGTACGACTCGAGACTCTCGCGGCGCGCGCCTGGGCGTGCCGCCGATATGGCATCAGCCGCCGCGACGAGCACAGCCTCGACGCTCGTCGCCTCCGTGTCGCCATGATGCGCCGCTATGCAGTTGATGATATCCTTCGACTCGTGGTACTTCTTCGCTATGTCGACGCCAATCGTCACATGAGTGCCCTCGCCCTCGCGGTCGATGGACTTGCCGATGTCATGCAAGAGGCCGCCGCGCTTCGCGAGCACCACGTCGACGCCGAGCTCTGCTGCCATAACGCCCGCGAGATGCGAGACCTCGATGGAGTGATTGAGCACGTTCTGCCCGTAGCTCGTGCGATATTTGAGACGGCCGAGCAGCTTTATGAGCTCTGGATGGAGCCCATGCACGCCCGTGTCGAACGTCGCCTGCTCGCCCGCTTCCTTTATGCGCTGATCAACCTCGCGCTTTGCCTTGTCGACCATTTCCTCAATGCGCGCAGGGTGTATCCTGCCATCGGCGATGAGCTTTTCGAGCGCTATGCGCGCGACCTCGCGGCGCACAGGGTCAAAGCCCGACAATATGACAGCCTCAGGCGTGTCGTCTATGATGAGATCAATGCCCGTCAGCGTCTCGAGCGCGCGGATATTCCTGCCCTCGCGGCCAATGATACGGCCTTTCATCTCATCGTTCGGCAGCGCAACGACAGACACCGTCGTCTCCGCCACCTGATCCGCCGCGCAGCGCTGTATCGCCTGCGAGACGATGTCGCGTGCCTTTTTGTCGGCCTCATCCTTCGCCTGCTGCTCGTATTCCTTTATCATCTTGGCTTTCTCATGCTTCAGCTCGTTCTCGGCCTCATTCATGAGCATATTTTTAGCTTCCTCAGTCGTCAGCTGTGAGATGCGCTCCAGCTCTGCCTTCTGACGCTCGTGTACCTTCTCCGTCTCCTCGCGCTCCGCCTCGAGAGCCTCATCCTTTGCGATGAGCGCCTCTTCCTTCTTCTCGAGAGCCTCGAGCTTGCGGTCGAGATTTTCCTCTTTCGACACGAGCCTCTTCTCCTGACGAGAAAGCTCATTCTTACGGTCTTTTGTGTCGCGATCCAGTTCCTGGCGCTGCCTGTGGATTTCCTCCTTCGCCTCGAGCAGTGCTTCCTTCTTCTTCTGCTCGCCGCGCGCCTCGGCCTCCTCCACTATGCGCCTTGCCTCATCCTCAGCCGAGCCGATTTTCGCCTCGCCCTGAGACTTTCTGAGGTAATAGCCAGCGGCCACGCCAATCACCAGCGCCAATATCGCTGCCAGTGCTAATTCTACTATAATATCCACCCCCAAATAAAATTTTTGAAACAATCTCTTAGAATTTCGTCACATCGAAACAAAAACTATGGCAAAATCCCATACTACATGAATTCATTTCTGCGAGCCCGCGAGCGAACACCACACAGCGCCCACGAGCACAAAAATGTACGAAAAAACAAAGCGTAGCATGTGGAACTACACCGCATATTATTGTAATTAAAATTCATCAATGTGTCAAGAAAAGAGACGCGATTCGTTGGATTAGTTGACCGATGGTTGAACTATATTGGATAAAAAATTTTTGTAAGCTAACAAAATGCTTGACGAGCAAAATTGACGTATAATGCTGGCTAATCTATAATGCAACTATAAATCAGCCAAAGATAAACACGACAAGCCGCTTTGGCTGAGCGAAAATACGATTGCGCTGCCTGTCGAGTATATATGATTGCGTATTTTGTTATATTACGATACAATAATGTTGAATTCATAAACGAAAGCGGACAATGATATGACAACAAAGAAAAATCATGCGCACCTCGCCGTGCTGATACTCACGAAAAACGAAGAAGCAAATATCGCTGACTGCATCAAGAGCGCGACGTGCGCCGACGATGTCATCGTCATCGATTCGGGCAGCACCGACAAGACGCAGGAGATTGCGGAGTCGCTCGGCGCGAGATTCGTTCGTCACGATATGAGCGAGGGATTTGCGGCGCAGCGAAACTTCGCGCTCACGCTGACAGACGATGAGTGGGTGCTCTACCTCGACGCCGACGAGAGACTCACGCGCGAGGCGAACGACGAGATACGCGCGATAGTCGACAGCGACACGCCCGCGAGCGAGCGCAAAGCGTACGAGATAAAAAGGCTCAACATCATATTCGGCCAAATGATGATGCACGGCGGCCACAAGCCCGACTGGTCGCTTCGCCTCTACCCGAGCGGTACGGTGACATGGCACGGCGAGATACACGAGAGCGCGAATGTCACCTGCCCCGTCGCGCGCATGAAAAGCCCCATGCACCACTACACATACCGCGACTGGACGAGCTACGTCGCGAAGCTCAATCGCTACACGACGATGGCCGCCGAGGAAATGGCAGAAAAAGGCAAACGTCCCAGCATATTTGCCATCATCGCCCATCCGCTGTGGGGATTTTTCCGCGACTACATCCTGCGCCTCGGATTCCTCGACGGCGCCCTCGGACTATTCATGGCCGGCCAGCGCGCGGTGTATTTGTTTGAGAAATATTTGAAAGCACGATATATTTGAGACGAACATATGATAAAGTTATATACGTTTGGAGATTATTACTATCATGACTTCACGAAAGCAATATGACATCATCGAACACATTACATCAATTTTTTACGAAAAATTCATCAAAAAGCCACTGTGTCTGCTCGTCTCATCGTACGAGAACCACCATTTGATTTTCACCATACTTTATTTAGCCGCCATCTTCGGAACACTTTTATATCTAAATTGGCGAACGCCGCTTGTCGCCGATGATTTCTGGAAAGCCGACACTGCGTTTGCCCTGCACTCAGCAGGCGATTTCATATCAAAATTCAAAGCATTTTATATGGAATGGGGCGGTCGAGTATGGGGCGAGGCTTTTATATGGGGTTTTCTTCTTTTACCCGAAGGCATATTCAATGTATTAAACTCCGTTGGCTATATTGCACTCATTTTGCTCCTTTACTTTAACTCGACAGGAAAATGGCGCATATCTCTAAGCCTCATTATCGGTATCAATTTTGCCCTCTTCGCTTGCCTGCCTGCATTCGGGCAAGATATTCTATGGCTAAGTGGTTCTGCTAATTACCTTTGGATGAGTCTGCCTGCGCTTTTCCTTTTGGCTTTTTTCAGATTTTATTACGAATCTGCTCGCATCTCATTCAATAGCCCCCTTGCCCTTTTAGGCTTTTTCATTATCGGCATCATTGCGGGCTGGGGAATTGAACTGCTATCCGTCGGACTCGTTGTATGCTGCGTGGGCTATATGCTTTTGTATCGCGATAAATATGGTAATATCCCTCTTTTTTCGAAAATAAGTCTTGTTGGCGTATTTATCGGCTCGGCACTGCTGTGGTTTGCACCAGGTAATTTCGTGAGGGCTGCTGCCGAAAATTTTTCTCCGCACATCTCAACAAAGCTGCTGCGCATCATCAGAAACGTCTTAGTGATGGGATGGCTTGATTCTAATCTTCTGCTGTGCCTCGCTTTTGGCATTCTATGCTTCATCGTCGTATCAAATCGAAAAGCGCTCTCTGCTGTCTACGTAATGGGGGCGATGTCATCTGCAGCGTCGCTCGGCGTCGTCGAGCCCATGAAGACACGCACATACTTCGTGCCCGTCATATTCATGATAGTCGCTGTCGGCATCATGTACACTGAGCTCTCGAATGAAATGACGACAAAGAAAATAGGCCTCGAGACACTCAGAAAGCTCAAGACCTTTATCGCAATATTCTTAGTTGCTGGCAGTATTGGCCTGTTCTGGGAGGCCCGCGATGGCATTATAGACTACGCATACCAGTGGAATGAGACTATGGCCATCATAGAGGAACAAAAAGCAATCGGCAACCTCGACGTCGTCGTAAACGACATTCCCCCACGCAATCGCTTTTGCGCCGAATGGCGGCTGTCATATATACATGATGACCCTATGTTTTGGGTAAATAGATATATAGCTGAGTACTATGGACTACATACAATAAAAATAGCCCATGTAAAGCCAGAGCAAAAGGTTAAAAAGGTACGATAAGCATAAACTAGCTATTTCTCTGCAAGTTTATTCTATTTTGTTCACTTCATACCTAATAATTTCCTTCTTAAGTAAAACAGTTGCCATTTTATCGCCTCTATATACTCACCTCTATTAAAGCACGCTCGCGACATGAACCTGTACTGTATCCTGCTGCGTGGCAAATCAAGGGGAATATCTTTCCACTCTGATTTTCTGAGTGCCTCTTGAAAAAGGTCGGGTGGATTGTCACATTCATAGTATGCAGTCCACGGTTTCGGCCAACTGATATAATGAACCATAGCTACGTCATCGGCGTAGCTATTTTTTTTATTTGCGTGCTTATTATATTTATCTTCTAGCCAATAAACTTTATTTTGGAAAAGATAGTTCAACACATCTTGGTCTTGATTTTCACTCCATTTTTCAGGATTTTCTGAAATACATTCCATCGAACGCTCAAATATTTTCATGTCATGCCACTGCTCTGTATCTATCAAAAGCACACCGGCATTAAAATATCCATCCCCATGGAATCCTATCTTATTCAAATATTTCATCTCGTGTTCATCACTACGTTTGATTTTATTCATATGCGTTATATCATATACAGCTCCAATGGACTTATCATCAAAGTCAATAGAAAATAGAGGTTCAAGACTTCGACAGCATACTATGTCGCCATCCATATACAAGATATACCGTGATTTCTTGTAAAAATATCTCCCAATAATAAGTCGTAGATATGTGGCAAACGTAAAGTTCGGCATCAAAGGAAAATTTGAAAATATCGACGCGTCAACATAGCAAAGTGTGCACGATGCCCTTGTGCCCCCCCCTAAGGGCGAATGTGCGCGTAAGCCGTTCGTGGTCATTGTCTGATATATCGTCAAGAAACACATAAATCGCTACGTTGTCATTATGCTCCAATACGGTTGAGACTGACGTACCAAGCACACGTATATAATTTTTATCGCAACCGAAGGCAATGGTCATGATACCTTCATTTTTGCCTTCCATATTGTCGTAAATTTTATCAACATGCTTTATAATTTCATCACTGTATTCGTAAGACATTTTTCGCTCCTCAATATAAAATTTTTCTCTTCTATTATTTCTTCTTTCCAATCCGTCACATTACGCGTTTTTGCGTCGTATGCGTTCATTAGACTACAATTTTTAACGAAAGTTCTGCCTCTTTGTTTGGGATTTTCATTTGATATGCTATAAAAGGCTCATCCCATAGTTCTTTGTTTATCGTCAAATATCCAGTGTCAAAAAGAGTTTGCGTTATTCGCTCATCTTGTGGTTCACTTATCGACGAAGATGAAATGTCACTTGGAAGAAACGCATTGCTTGTCAGAATTCTGTCTTCGATATCCGCTTGAGTTACATCACCCTTCCTCAACAGCATCATCAAGAATGCCGAACCCCCCATCGTGCACCAATGATTATCAAAAGAAGCGTGATTATTGAAAAATTCGCCGACGGATACAGGATTGTAGACAATCTCAGATTCCCCTGTGAATTTATATCCACCATACCAAGTCTTCATATCGCATAACAGCTTTTCACGTGTCATCCCTGTTTCCACTGTGGCGGCCTCAATGTAGTCAGCAAAATGTGTCTCAATCTCGTCCTGTGTATATCCAAACATTGTACCATAGTCAGAACTCATCGTGATGTCATCAAGATTATTCAGCTTGTGGAGAATGGAAACCTTAGCAAATTTCGTAACGCCCGTAATAAACACGAAACGCAAGTAACGCTCCGAACCTTTAATGATTTGGTAGAAATTCGCGATGAATTCGCGGTAGTTCTCCGCCTCGTCAATACTTGCTACGCAGTCTAATATCGGCTTATCGCATTCATCAATGAGCAGCACGACACCTTTGCCCGTCTTATCATGGAGCTTTGCAATCAAGAGCTCAAACATCTGAGCTGGATACGTGGCATCAATGCTCACATCGTATCGTTTAGCGCACCGCTCCAACATGTTAAACAGTGACCCTTTAAGTGAGTCCATGTTTTCTATGTCGGCGCGACCGAAATCGATATGAATCACAGGATACGTGTCCCAATCATAATCGGTGCTGTCGATGTACAGTTCCTTGAACAACTCTCGTTTGCCGCTGAAAATGGCCTCGAGCGTCGATATCGTGAGGCTTTTGCCAAAGCGCCTCGGCCGCGAGCAAAAAAATTGTCCGTTTGGTTTTTTGATGAGGTCGTACAGATATTTTGTTTTGTCCACATACACACAATCGTATTTTCGCAAATTTTCAAACGTATAAATCGATGTGGAAATCGGTTTCATGCTGCTGTTCCTCCCCTCGAATCGAATTTATTCCATCCGCTATATCATTTCTCTATATTTCTCATCATCGCATCGAATTCGCGCATCACCATATCGACGGTGAGTTTGTCGTAGCAGTCGTTTTTCTGGCACGTTTTCATGATGCGGCAGTTCGAGCGGCCTGTGCACGGGACACGCGCACTCGCGACGCGACAGTTTTCGCCGCATGCGCGATAGACGTCTGGCCACGCCGATGTGCATATCGTGAGGACGGGGCAGCCCGCCGCGCCTGCGATGTGTGCCGTGCCCGTGTCGCACGTGACGAGGGCATCGACTCTGCGAAAAAGCGCGATGAGTTCTTTGAGCGGCGTTTTGCCGATGACGTTGATGAATTTGTCCTTGCAGTGCGTTCCATTTATGATTTCTTCGGCACGCTCCCTGTGTGCTTCGATGCCCGTCATGACGAACGCCGCGCCGTATTCGTCCGCAATCTTGTCGCAGAGCGCGCTGTATCGCTCCGCGCGCCATTCCTTGAGCCTGTTGTCGCCTGTCGTCTGTATGCAGAGAGCGATGACGGGCTCATTTTTTTTGCGCGTCACGCTGCCGATGATTTTGTCGACCGTCGCGAAATCTTTTTCTGCTGTCGGCTTGAGTCGCGGCGGATAAAACGTCTTGTCGTCGTCGTGAAAATACCGCCTCATGGCCTCCTGAAAGCTCTCGGAGCGGCGGTGGCTGAAGTAGTCCCACCCGTCGAGCGAGACGTCCGTCGTGTAGAAGTGACGCTCCCATCCGAGCTTCCAGCCGAGCGCCTCCTCGACGGTCACGCGAATCGGAATACCCGCGAGCCACTTCATGAGCGTCACGCGCTCGCGCGGATCGACGGATATGCCAATGTCAAATTTTTCGCGTCTGAGCCTCTGCGCCATTTGCCACACGCCGAGCACACCACCGCCGCTTTTGTATTCGTACGGTATGACGCGGTCGATGCCGTCGATGAGCTCCGCCGCCGACGCGAGTGGCGCCTGCGTGAGAAACGTGATTTCCGCGTCGGGGTGATGCTTTTTCAGCACGGGAAATACAGATGCTGCTATCATGATGTCGCCGAGGTGCATGATGCCGTCGACAAATATTTTATACGCCACGGATTATTTCCTCCTGTTCCCTCCAAATTTCGTTCACCATGAACAATTATAGCGAAAATATTCACGGCGGGCAATGTGTCAATGAGACACTGATTATTTCAGCAATCGTCTTGACGAATATTTTTCCGCCTAGCTTCGTCAATGCTCTAAGCGCAGCACCACTGCGTTTCTTCGCCTTTCCTCGCTATACGAAAAAATCTCTCATCAATACTCCTACTTCAATTAATCAGCGTCTCCTTAAAATTCAGCCCAGCAAATTTCGCCGCTGCCATCAAACTCATGAGACGAGATTTAAATTTTTATGATATAATCTAATGAATAAAAATTTTTGCATAGGGGAAATGACTTTGCTTAATTTCAGTGAAATCGGTCATAAAGTATACGACACGCGCAAGACACGCGAATTTCGGCGGTATCTCGTCTTTCGCGCACGCGGCTTTCTGATGCGCTCGAAGATTGAAAAAATCGACGAATTTTTCAAGCGCACGCCGCTCTTGACTGCCATGTCGGAGATTTATCCGTTCATATACGAGCAGCCAATGCGCGCATTTTTCTATCATCGCTCGACGTTCGAGGAGCGCGCATCGCTCATAGAGCATCATTTTGATTTTCTTGCGGAGCGCCTTAAGGAACGCGCGATGAAGGAGCTCTACTCCGAAAAGGAAATCACGCTCTGGGACGGCTTCGACGTTGACGAGAAAAAGTTTTATCTCTCACTTTTCTTCGAGCCTGGACAGCGGAAGGAAGGGCTGCTCTCTGTGATGCTGCGATTCGATGAGCGGCCATTTTATCAAATCATTTTCTGGATTGACCGCGACCACGTCGGCGAAAATAGCGACGACTGGGCGATGTACATCGGCGCGATGCAGGGGCCGAACATGGACAACGCGAAGGAGTACGTGAAAAAAATCACGAAGGCGTGCCATGCGTATCGCACGAAAAATCTCATCCTTTACACGGCGCAGGCCGTCGCACGCTCGCTCGGGCTTAAGCACATCTACGCCGTGACGAATGACGGCTACTACGCGAACAATCATGTGCGCACCGACAGGAAGCTCAAGACGGATTTCTCGGCGTTTTGGCTCGAGGCGGGCGGCGCAAAGACGAAGGACGAGCGGTTTGACGCGCTCCCGCTCGTGGAGCCACGCAAGACGATGGAAGAGGTGCCGACGCGCAAGCGCAACGTGTACCGCAAGCGTTTCGCGATGCTCGACGAGATAGACGAGGCCATCGCGGGCAATATGAAGAAAATCATGAGGCAGAAATAAGAGCATCATTGGAGGAGGCATTGGCTATGCTGAACGTGCTCATCGTCGAGGACGAGGAAATCATACGCCGCGGCATGGTGAAGACGATAGACTGGGGCGCGATGGGCGCGACAGTCATAGGCACGGCGGCGGACGGCGTCGAGGGACTTGCCGCGCTCGAGCGCCTCTCCCCCGATGTCGTCATCACCGACATAAAAATGCCGCTGATGGATGGCCTCACGATGCTGAAAAAAGCGCGTGAGGAGAAAATCGACGCTGCGGCCATCATACTCACGAGCTACGCCGAATTTGGATTCGCGCGTGAAGCGCTGCGGCTTTCGAGTGTGGACTATCTGCTGAAGCCCGTCGATGAAAATGCACTGCGCGACACGATGCGCCGCATCGGCAAACTGAAAATGACCGCTGAGAACATGGCAAGCGGTGATAATGGCGCGACATCTGTCGAAGGCGACGGCGCACATGAAAACGAGGCGAGCGCCGTGACGCTCGCCGACTGGGACGCGCTCATGAAGGACGCTCGCCGCAAAAACACGTACGTGGCGCGAGCGCTCACGGAAATCATCAAGGAATACGCGACGCGCACGAGCATCGAAGGGCTCGCATCGCGCCTCGGCGTGAGCGCGAGCTACCTGTCACGGAAATTCAAAGAAGTCACGGGCTCGACATACGGGAGTCTCCTGGCCGCGCGGCGCATCGAGGCCGCAACAACACTCCTCCACGGCGATTGCCGCGTCTACGAGGTTGCCGAGACCGTCGGCTTCAACGACTACAAAAATTTCTGCCTCGTATTCAAGAAATATATCCACACGACGCCAAAAGAGTACATAAAATCCAGTGATTGACGACATCCACGTCGCTAAAAAAACTCTCGCATTCAGAAAAAGTCAAGTCTTGAATCCAAATTTATTTTATGCTAATATATCGCATGAAGAAGGAACCATCTAGGGTGTGCGCGGGCATTTTACAATGTCTAGCCGACTTATTTCACATAGGGAGCCCGGCCTGAGCTGGTGGCTGACATATCGCCTCGTGCGAGTCTCAAAAATCATCTCCAGGGCACCCACCTGCACATGCAGGTTTAGGCATGTTTTGTCTACGGCATTTTGGACTCCTCTTTGGAAGGGATTCGCTTTCGGGCGAATCCCTTTTGTGCTCACGGGCGCCTGCCACTTGACAGAACAGCGCCCATGAGTCTATAATTTCACATGTAACTTCATTTGCGGTCGTAGCTCAGCTGGATAGAGCATCTGCCTCCTAAGCAGAGGGTCGGGCGTTCGAATCGCCCCGATCGCACCAGTGTTATCAAGGCTTCTCACGATTAGTGAGGAGCTTTTTTTGATTTGTTGGGGTGCATTTTGGGGTGCAACGTGGTATAATGAACGTCAAGGAGGCGGCAACTATGCTGATTGAGGAAAAAAGCAAAAAAGCAATTTTAGATTTTATGCGTGAAACGGCAGGCGACTACAGCCATTTAAAGGCAAATCATGCCGCTCTTGGAAAGGAGGTTTCCGTATGGAGCAATTCAACGAGAAAAAAAATAGTATGGAAACCGTCGAGGAAATACCGCTAATTGATATTTTATACAAAGACACGTATCGTATTGATTCATATCTGGCACAGTTACTAAACGGCACTCTGCGAAGCATCAAAGAGCAGGAGACAACTTTGCAGGGCGCTTCTTTGTCTGGGAAACTGGATTTAAAATTTCTGCAAGCTGAAAGCAACGGCAAGGGAAGCGCAGGCAATCTCATCGAGCATGACATTGACCCACATGACCGTAATGTGCTTTCTTTTCTTGAGATACTTGACTTATCACCTGTACGCGCTCTGCCACCAGGTGCCGACGGGATGCTCGTGCATTTGCAAGGCAATCTTTGTGTCAGAAACTATAAAATTCTTGGTGAACTGGTACAAGCCGCTGAAAAAAAATAAAGGCGTGCTCCCTGTGCCAGCCAATAACATCAAGAGGATTTCATCCTATTTTAATGTATTAAAAAGCATCGTCCCATTTGATATTGAAATGGAATTCTCATTGCCATCGGGCGATACAGTCCATGGCATGATGAAAGAAGATTGCTTGCTCACAGACTACCGCAGTCTTCTAGCGACTTACGGTCGAGCATTGCCTGGCCTATGGAATGTCATCGGCATTCTTGATGTCAAACCGCCATCCCATGAGACAGAAGGCGAAAGCATACGCTCCATTTTAGATACATTTGTATCTATCGTTGATAAATTTTATTACAATGATGAAAAACATAGCTTTATCCCCATTCTTATTTTCCGCGAGCTAATCAAATGAAAGCTATCATCCCGTGTGGCATGGAATAATGCAGCGCAAGGCGACAACAGCCAGAAAAGTGCAAGCAAAAAACAAAGTTGAGATATTTGACACATTTCTCTAAAACCTCACCTATAAAAAACAAGGTTGCCATCACGACAGCCTTGTTTTTTATCGCTCATTTGTCGATACTAACAGAATAATGGCGCGCATCGTAAGGTTGCGCATAAAATCATTTTGGAGTACACTTTAATTGAATTTTATGAGTGACTGTTCTGGGAGGCATTTTTATGGAAAATCTGGATGATGTTTTCAATATGGGAATGAGCATGCCTTCGGCGATTGGACGCATGCAGGGGCATATCGAAATCGATCCGCATAATGCTTTGTTCAGAGTCTTTTCCTATGACCTTTCATATAGGACATACAGGATAAGCGATTTCATTGATTACGATGTAATATTTGAGACGCAGGAAACGGGCGGCTCTGACGGCAGCATTGTGCGCGGTGCCATCGGCGGTTATTTTTTCGGATGGATTGGCGCGGCTTTAGGATATTTGAGCGGAAAAACGGAGCCGCAAGCGGTCTGCACGTCGTTCGGCATTTCGATGCTCATAAATGGCGGTATAAGGGAAAATCTATATGCCGCAACGCCCGCGATGCCGATTCATGATGACAGCGCATTTCAAGACGCTTTGCGAGAGATCACCGAGCTCGCGACGGTATGCGCAAATTTTAAATTTTTCAACAGCGGAGAAGAAGCAACGCCCGAGGTGCTCGCGCGCTATCAAAGCGAAACGCAATGGAAATTTGACAATGCGGTGGGCGCGGGCATAGTAAATATTTCCGCGACGATGAATAAATGAGTGCGCCCTTATCCCCCTATTGGAATGGACAAATCAGATAAAAGCATATATAATAATCCAATAATCAAAGTAATCGAAAGGAAGATATATCTGATGTCCAATAATTTCAGCGTTGCTATAAACTATCACGACATACTCGGCTACATCGAGTACGACGGCGAGAAGAAGGAGGCCGTCGTCACGCTGCCCGATGAAAAGGGCAAGGCGCTCGTCGAGAAGTATATACACGAAAATCACAAGATAAAGATACCGCACAATACACTGCTCGACTTCTCTGAGGAAGAAATCGACCCGCTCGTCGATGTGAAGAGCTTCCAGCTTGCGCTGACACGCTTGTGGCAAGACACGGAGGTTCACGTCGATTGGTCGCGCCCCGTCGAGTTCGTCAAAAAATATCCGACGCTCGAAAGCCTGCCAAAAGGCGGCGTGCCATTCGAGCTTCACGAGGAACTTTGACAATTTAAAATTTGCATAAAAATAAGCTCGCGTTGACTTTGGTATGCTCCCTTCTAGGTAGACACGTGAAATAATAAAACGTGTCACCTGGGAGGGAGCATATTTTGTACAAGACAAAAGCAAC
>OMWN01000063.1 GCA_900314765.1 uncultured Selenomonadales bacterium
AAATAGAGGAAACTGCTCAAAACCACGCAGTTTCCTCTGAATACGATTTTTATTATTTCATTTGTCCACTTGACGGGATGCACACCACTCTGATGACTCATCAGATTCGCGTCAGCGTTTTCTTTATGTCACTTATAGTGGTGTCTGCATATTCAGTTTGTTCAATGGATTCGTGTACTGATATTTCACTTGAAAAATTTCACGCAAGCAACAAGTGTCTACTTATCCGCCTCACATTCGCTCGGCACCGCCCCAAGATTGGGAGGCATAAAAATATTTTCATCATTTTTTAAGCTCAATGCTATTGCGCTTTGCCTGCCGTTAAACCTCGGCGCCGCTGTTGTACGCCTTCATCCATTTGTACGTGATGAAGCAACTCGCGATGGTGACAATCGGCAGAAGCTCCTGCGCAACTTGGCTCAGAATGAGGCCGACGGCCCAAAGGACGGCACAGAGAATGCCGCCCTTCTTCACCCCTGCGGCGTAGAGTCCTCCCGCATA
The DNA here is from genome assembly GCA_900314765.1 of uncultured Selenomonadales bacterium. Classification (GTDB taxonomy): domain Bacteria; phylum Bacillota; class Negativicutes; order Selenomonadales; family Selenomonadaceae; genus RUG024. The sequence continues at coordinate 502 of OMWN01000063.1, forward strand.
GAGAAAAACCGCGATGGCCATGCTCTTCTTTGGACGTTCAACGATTTTATTTGGTATTTTATTTGGTATTTCGTTTGGGATTTCGTTTGGCATGATGATTTCCTCCCTTTCACCACGGCTGCGGCGTCATCGGCGTGACGACGCCGAACGCATAGCCTTTGTCCTTGAGAATCTCGATAATCTTTGGCAGTGCCTTGACTGTCTCCTCGTGTCCTTCGGACGAGTGCATGAGGATGATGGCCGTGCGGAGCGCCGCCTCTTGGTCTGTTCCATAGGAAATGTTGTCGATGAAATCCTGCGCAACGGGGTGATTTGGCGCGGCGTCAGCGGAGCTTACGTTCCAGTCGTGCTCGACGTAGCCATTCGCGCGAATGGCGGACTCGTACGCATCCGTGAAGTTGCCGACCACGCCGCCCGGCGCGCGAATGATGAGCGGCCGCACGCCAATGATTGAGTGAATGACCTCATCCGTGCGCTCCATTTCGGCGAGGAATCCGCTCACATCGGGGTACAGCTTCTCATAGCGATGGTCGTAGCTGTGGTTGCCGATGGCGTGGCCTTCGTCGTAAATGCGCCGCAGAACGTCGGGATGCGCCTCGGCCTGCGCGCCCGTGACGTAGAATGTCGCATGGACGCCTGCGTCTTTCAAAATGTCGAGCACCGCTGGCGTGTTTTTGTCGTCTGGACCATCGTCGAATGTCAGATACACCGTCTTGCCCGCGCGATATGGCGCGATGTCGGGGAGCGTCGTCGTAAGCCCCGCCGCGCGCCGCTCGGAGAGCGTGCACTTGTCATAGACAGGGACGCTCGGCGATGATGGCGCGACATTCGAGAAATCGTCTGCGGCAAAGACGCGCGCAGGTAATTGCGTCTGCGTCTGTGATTGAGGCTTCGCCTGCGTCTTATTTGCCGCTGGCGCACTCTCCTGCCTCGTCTCCTGTGAAATCGATGGCGCGACTTCTTTTTCACTTGGCGATGTGCCAATCATCACGCCCGCGATGAGCACAGCGGCGCCGATTGCCACACCTATAAAAATTTTCTTCATCTCGTTCGCCGTTGCTTAATCTTTAATCTTCAATCTTCACTCTTCATCCTTCAATCTTCGATGCCGCGCCCTTTCAGCACATTCGCAGCGGCGGCGCGTTTCTGGATGATGTCGAGCGAAAGGCCAGACTGGTCGCGAATCTTGATGAGCTCCTGCGTGCTGAGATTCGCGTATTCCTCCTGCAGCTTTTCCATGCCCTCGTCATACGCATCTACCTTCGCGCCGAAACGCTCAACATCCTCGTTCAGTTTGTCTAATTTCTTGTCAACGAAATCCAAGAATCCCATGACGGTCTCTCCTTATTGATATAGCTAGGAATAAAATCTGCAAAGCCGCTATTCAAAACCACTTCAAGACCCTCTCCGCCTCGCATTCGCTCGCGTAAACATGCCACTGGCATGTTTACCCCCCATTGGAGAGGCTGGCGTTACAGACACTGTGATTATTTACATTAGCTAAATCGATTCGCTAGCGGACCCTCTCCGCCTCGCATTCGCTCGGCACCTCCCCCAGAGTGGGAGGCTACCTTCACAGAGTCTGAAATTATTTACACTAGCCAAATAATCGACTAATGAAAACGTAAAGCTTTCATTTCTCATTCGATCTAAATTGAAGGGCTATCGTTCACTTTCAATTCTATCTTGAAGCACTGCTTTCGCTATGCCTCCCACTCTGGGGGAGGTGCCCCGCAGGGGCGGAGAGGGTCTTAAAGAACTCATGATTTTTATCAAAACTTCACTTGCGGGACTTCGTGGGCTTTTTCGTCGGCTTTGAAGTAGTCGCGGTCGTGGTAGCCGAGGATGCCTGCGAAGAACGACGACGGTATCGTGTGAATCTTCGTGTTGAACTGCTGCACGGCTTCGTTGTAGTCGCGTCGCGCGACGGCGATGCGGTTCTCCGTGCCCGCGAGCTCGTCCTGCAGCTGACGGAAATTCGCGTCAGACTTTATCTCGGGGTATGCCTCAGATATGGCGAGGAGTCGTCCGAGCGCCTGAGTGAGCTCGCCGTCCGCGGCGGAGATGTCGCCCACGCTCTGCGCGCTCATCATGTGCGCGCGCGCCGTCGTCACGCTGTTGAAGACTTCGTTCTCATGCGCCGTTATGCCCTGCACCGTGGCGACAAGGTTCGGGATGAGGTCGTTGCGGCGCTGCAGTTGGTTCTCGACTTGGCTCCATTTGCTGTTGACGTTCTCATTCGACGACACGAGGCCGTTGTAGACGGAGAAGCATATCAAGAGCACGACGAGGACGACGCCGCCCGCGATGAGGCCGCCCGTCACGGCAAAGCCACGCTCGGATTTCATTTCATGGAAAATGTTCATTTTGATGGTCTCCTTTTTAAGTAAAGATTTATGCCGCAATAATGCGCACATTCAGCCACAAGCGACAAGCATCTGCATATAAACCCTCTCCGCCTCGCATTCGCTCGCGTAAACATGCCACTGGCATGTTTACCCCCCATTGGGGAGGCTGGCTTCACAGATTCTGAAATTATTTACAAGGACCAAATAATCTACTTGCTTAGGCTTATGATGTCGTGTACCGAAAAGCAGTCGTCAGAATTTCCCTGACGCACCGCCTCCTCCGAATGAGCCACCGCCGCCGCTCGAGCCGCCGCCAAATCCACCGCCGCCCGAGCCGCCGATGTAGAATCCGCCGCCATGTATCGCCAAACCGAACATCCAGTATACGGCGATTACGAACACTGCCGCAACGATTGCGCAACCGAGCCCAAAGAAAACCAGATTGTAAACGCCGGTGATGATGCCTAAGAGGATTGCAGGAATTGTCAGCTTCGGCGATGTGAAAAATCCGATTACGAGGTCAAGAATGCCCATCAAGGCAGCTATGCCCATACAGACGCAGAAGCCATTGTAGTAGTCTTCCTTTTCCTCAGCGTCCGTAAAGCTCCCGTCAATGACATCATCAAATATCCAATCGACGAATTGGTCCGTCATGCTGCCGCCGTGCTCGGGGTCACGCGCGCCCTCGACCTTCACGTCGTACTCCGCCGCCACCTCGGCCACGAGTGCGTCAAACCCGTTCATGACTCCCTCGTCCCACTTGTCATCCTTCAGATATGGCACGATGTATTTGTCCCTTATGCTGCCGCATTTGCCATCGTTGAGCCTGCCCTCGAGGCCGTAGCCCACCTCGATGCGCATTTCCCTGTCGCCCTTCGACACGAGGAAAAGGACGCCGTTGTTCTTGACTCTGTCGCCGATGCCAAACGATCTGGCGAGGTCGATGGCGTATTCCTCTATCGGGCGGCCATCGAGCGAATTCACGGTCGCGACGACAATCTGCGCGCCCGTCTTCTTCTCGAGGTCGCGGTTCACGCTGACAATATGCTTCTTCGTCGGCTCGGAGAGAATATTGGCAGAGTCCACGACATAGAAATCCTTTGTCGGCGTCAATGTCTCGGCGCTCACACGGCCAACGGGCAGCATCGTCATCGCGAGCGCGAAAATGAGCGTCATCGCCATGATGATGTGCCGCATGATGCTCATGGCGTCAATCGTGCGCGCGCTCGTCACGCTGCCCACGCATTTGAATCTGAAATCGTGCATTTCCTTTTCCTCCATCAATTTCTGAGATATTTGCCCATGAAAATATCTGATTGCGCCTCACCTCCTTCTTTGCTATGAAAATTTTATACTGCGCCGACCCTCAGCCGCAAGCGGCATAAGCGACCACTAAGCCGCTAAAGCGGCAAGTGTCTGCTTATCCGCCTCCCATTCTGGGGGGCTGGCTCTACAGAGTTTGTGATTATTTACGTTTGCTGAATTGATTCACATGAAAGTGTGCAACCTTCATTCTAGCTAAATAATCAACTAACGAAAGTGTAAAACATCTTACTCATTAGTCAAGTTTTAGCGCAAAGGCCCTCTAACTATGCCTCCCACTCTGGGGGAGGTGGCCCCGCAGGGGCCGGAGAGGGTTATTCATTTGCAGCAACTTCAAAATCGTTGTCGTCCGCCACGATGATGACGCCATTTTCTGCGTCAATCGGCGTGATGAGCGACGAGTCGAGGCCGATGAAGCTCGAAAAATCGTAGACGTGATGGTCGAATTTGAACAGTTCCATGCCTATGGAGACGTTGCGCCCGACGTAGCCCGCAGTCTTCCAGCCAATCGCGCGGCGCGCTGGGTCGCCCGCCGTGAGGATGTCGTAGAGGACGCGCGCATCCATATCGCCAAAATCTTGATTGAACGCGAGATAGGCGATGAGATTTGGCGCCGTCATGTTTTCGATGTGTGTCACATTGCTCCTGCCGAAGTTGAATATGCCTATGCGGCTCTCCGTGCTGATGTTTCTGAGGTCCATGTCGCCGCCGCGCGTCGTGAAGCGCGCCATGCCGTTCGTGTGGAAATCACTGACGGTGAGATTGCCCGCGATGTTCTGACGAATGTAGGCGTTGCCGCCCGCGCTGCCTGATGTCACGGTGATGTTGCCCGTGCCTAGGCCGTCCACGGTCGCGTTCTCGCCTGCGATGAGGCTCGTGATGTCGATGTTCCTGAATCCATCCACATACGCGTTTTTGTTTGCGCTGATGGCGTCAATATTGACATCGCCGTCGCCCATGACGAACGCATCGCGCCCCGCGTTTATCGTTTTCGCATTGACAGCGTTGCCAACGATTTGCGCATTGTTGTGGGCTTCGGCGGTGGTGATATTGACGTCGCCGCCTCTCACATTCGTGTCGCCGCTCGTCGTGACATTCTCAATCGTGACATTGCTGCTACCCGTGACGTTTGCGTTTGTCGCGTTTATCGTTGTCGCGTTGACGGTGTTGCCGTTTATGGTCGCGATGCTATCGGCTTTGACGTTTGTGATGTTGACGTCGCCGCCTTTCACATTCGTGTCGCCGCTCGTCGTGACTTTGTCAATCTCGACGTTGCTGCTGCCCGTGATATTTGCGTTCGCCGCGTTAATCGTTGTCGCATTGACGGTGTTGCCATTGATGGTTGCGGTGTCCGTGGCGGTGATGTCGTTCGTCGTCACGTTGTTGCCCGTGACGCTGACGTTGACAGTGTTGTCGCCGCCTACCGTCTTTATATCGACGTCGCCTTCGGACGAGACGGTCACGTTGCCGCCGTTCGTCGATATTACGGAGTCAAACTCTATGCCTTCGCCCGAGTGAATATCGATATTGTTCTCCGCAATCATATCATTCTGCGGCGTATTGAGAGCCCCGCCCGCATCGAGATAAATTGTGCTTTTTGCGTCGACAGTTCCGACGTTGATGTCTTCGTCCGCCTTCGCGTGGAAATTTCTGGCCTTTGCGTCAGTCGTCGTGATGCTGCCACCAGACTCTAAATCAGCTACGTAGCCAGCAGACACGCCTTTGCTCAAATCAATGTTGCCATCGGCATTGATGATGAGCGTGTTCGAAGCATTCGTCGTGCCGCTCACGTTGACATCGCCATCATTCCCGCTGCCCGTCGCATGAATATACATATTCGTTCCGCTTGCATTGCCTGTGATATCGACATTGCCATTGCCCGCATTGACAATCATCCTATTATCAGCCGTTGCATTGCCGCTTATAGTCGCATCACCATTAGTCGTGGTGATGTGCATATCTTTAGCCGTCGCGTTGCCGTTAATAGTCGCATTGCCGTTGTCTGTCGTGACGGTCATGCCGTTGTCAGCCGTTGCATCGCCGCTTATAGTCGCATCACCATTAGTCGTGGTGATGGTCATATCTTTGGCCGTCGCGTTGCCGTTAATAGTCGCGTTGCCGTTGTTTGTCGTGACGGTCATGCCGTTGTCAGCCGTTGCATCGCCGCTTATAGTTGCATCGCCGTTTGTCGTGGTGATGTTCATATCTTTAGCCGTCGCGTTGCCGCTGATGGTCGCATTGCCGCTGTCTGCATTGACGATCAGCAAATCGTTCGTCGTCGCATTGCCGTTCACGTTGACATCGCCGTTTGCCGATGTCAGCGTCAATGCACCCTCAGCGGTCACATTATCAACGGAGATGCCCTTGTCAGCAGCTGCGGAGAACGTTTCCTTCGCGTTGGCGTCGCCGTCGATTTCTATGGCGCCGCCAGCCGTAATCAGAGCGTTCTTTGTGTCGAGCGCGCCTTCCACCGTTGCGTTGCCATCGAAAGCGTTGATGACGAGACCGCCCGTTTCAGTGGATATGCCGCCTCCCACGGTGACGTTGTTCTTAGCCTCGAATGTGGCAGTATCCGTGACTTTGACGCCTGTGCCAACAATCAAGTCATTGCCTGCTATCGCGGTCAAACTGTTTTGTGCTTGTGTGCCGTCTTTCAGTGTTACATCGTTTTTGGCGACCACGTTGACTTTCTGCGTATTCAGCGCACCCGACACAGACGCATCATGCTGCGCGACGATATTCACAGAATTTGTCGACGTAACATCTTCTGCTGTTATGTCGTTGCCCGCTACTTTGACATCAATGGTCTTGTCACTGCCGATGCTCGTAATTTCGACGTTGCCCGTCGCATCAACTGTCACGTTGCCGCCGTTGGTTGACTTGACGCTAGTCGCCTTAACATCGTTGCCTGTCACGGTGACATTTTGGGTCGCGCCGTTGCCGTTTTCATCGGCGCCAATGTTCGTGATGTTGACCTCGCCCGTCGCATCAACCGTCACGTCGCCGCCGTCGGTCGACTTGACATTTGTTGCCGTTATGTCTCTGCCGCTGACGGTGACATTTACAGTCTTGCCGTCGCCAATATTCGTGATGTTGACATCGCCCTTCGCGTCAATTTTCACGTTGCCGCCGTTTGTGGACTTTACGTTTTCGAGCGCAATGCTGTCGCCCGAGGCGAGCGTCACACTTTCATTGGCTTCGACATTCTTGGCGTCGCCAAGCTCAAGCTTGCCATCTGCGGTGATGCTTATGGAGCCCGTTGCGCTGATTGTCTCGCCGCTTGTAATGGTGATGTCTTTTCCTGCATCCGCTATATAGTCCTTCGTTGCGACGCTGCTTGTCTTTATGTTGCCGTCGGCTATGAGAGAGACTCTTTGGCTGGAGCTGGACAGACCTTCATTGATTTTTCCTGTTGTGATGCCTCCGCCCGATTTGACATTGAGACTATTTTCTGCTTTTACAGTATCAATGACCGTATCTTTGCCAGATTTTATCACCATGTCGGTGGCTTCGCCGTTTTTCAGCGTGACATTGCCTTTCTCCGCAATGATGCCGATATTTTTAGCCGTGACCGTTCCATCGACATCAGCGTCGCCTGTTGTGGCGGTGATGTCAATGTCGCCATCGTCCGTCGCTGTCAGCTTGGCGCTGTCTTTCACCGTGACGCTGGTGCCCGTGAGCGTGACGCCGCCTTTGCCCGTGAGCTCTGCTTTATCGAGCACGTTGAGCGCGTTGATGTCATTCGTGAATACCATAGCGTTCTCGGTCGTCTCGAGCTTGCCGCCGATGGATACGGCCGCGCCGTCGACGAGATTCTTGATGTCGAAATCGTCCGCGCTCTTGACTTTGAGCGTGCTGCTGCCGCCGTTGCCCGCGCCGAACATCATGGTGAGGTTTTGCGGCGCGTTCGTCTTGACGTTGATGGCGCCCGTTATGCCTTCGTTTTCATCAGCCGTCTGTATGAACACGGTGTCAAATTCGTTTTTCTTCGATTCGATGTCAATCGTTCCGCCAGACTCGCCGACGTCGCCCGTGCGGAATGTGACCGTCGTGCCGCTGGGCGCTATGATGGCAGAGTCAGCCGTATCGTTCTGCGTGATGGTGTCGCGTGCGCTGAACGTGAGGCCACCATAGGTGTTCTTCGCCGTGACGGTGCCGCCCGTGAGATCGATGGCTTTCGCCTCAATGGTCACATTGTTGGCTTTGATGTCGGCATTCGTCGCCTCTTTGCCGTCCGAGGCCGTGCGCGCGAGCGCAACGGTGCCGTCCTCGTGTGAGACCGTGATGTTACTCGCATTATTGATATTGTCGAGAACGAGCGTGCCCGTGCCTTTGCCCGCGAGCGCGATGTCGCTAAACGGAGCGGACGCCGAGACAGCGGCGCCGTTCGCCGTTATGCGTATGGGGTTGTCTGCCGTACCGACGTTGGCAGCGTCATCGTTCTTCAGACGGATTGCGTTGCCCGCCGTGAGCCTCGACGTGTTCTTGCTGTTATTTTCGCCGCTGCTTTCCATGTTGATGCCAACGCGCGACGTAATGTCGATGTCGTCGCCGACGGTGATGGTGGAGAGCGTCATGCCGACGCCGTTTCCGTTGTAGAGGAAAAGGGAGTCTTTCGCATTTGCCTTGAGCGTGCCATAGATATCGGCGTTGAGGGCGTTTGCCGACGTGCCGATGCTGCCCGCGCCCGCATTCATCGTCATGTTGTTCGCGACGAGCGTCGTGCCGTCAGCCGTGCTGATGCCGCTGCCCGCGACGAGCACCATGTCGCTCGATTTATTGCCAATCGTTCCTGAACTATCAGCCGCGCTCAGCGTGAGGCTCTTGTTTTTCAGCGTGCCGATGAGCGTGTTGCCGTCCGACGACAACGCGACATTCGTGGTCGTCGTGCTGTTGCCCGCATTGTCGACGTAGAGCGGCCTGCTCGTGTCGACGGTGACGCTTTCGAGCGTGCCGTCGTCGCTATAGTTCCAAACGGCGCCGCCCATATAGACATTGCGCAATATGTCCATGTTCGCCACGATGTCCGCTTTCTTAATTGTCTTCGTCTCGCCCTTCGTGCCGATGCCGCCGCCATTCGCTATGAGCGTGACAGTCTTGCCCGTGACGTTCGCGGCGTCTGGCAGGCTGACAGTACCAGGCGTCCTGTTGATGACGCCCGCCGTCAGCGCGTTCTTGAGCTCATTTTTCGTCCAGCCGTAGACATTGTAGTCGGTTTTGAGCGTCTCGCCGTAGTTCGAGATGGCGGTCTTCTCCTCGTCGCTGTACGACACGTTATTTAATTCTTGACGTGTGAAGTAGTCCGCGATGGCGTTTTTGTACGAGTTTTTCGCTGCCGCAATGGCCGCCGTGGACGACGAATCTTTGAGCACTTCGACATACTCGCTTCGCGCCGTGTTCAGCGTTTCGTCATTTGCGTACGATGTCGCCGCCGCGACGTAGTCGGCTGCCGTGCGTGCCTGCACTTCGGCAAGATCCGACACATCTTCGCCATTTTCCGCTGCTTTCTTTCTCGCAATCTCGGCGGCCTTGCGTTCGTTCTCTGACAAAAGCGCGAGCTGCTTGAAGCGCGCTTCGAGTGCTGCAAGGCGCGTTTCAAGCGCGTTCTTAGCGGCATACGTGTTGCTGTCGTCTGTATCGGATGACGATATGATGCCCATCTCTTGCCATTTCGCTATGAGCGAGTCAGCCGGCGCTCTGTCGATTGTTGTCGCGTCCGAGACATTCGTGATGCTGCCGCTCTTCGTTTCGAGGCGCACGTCTCCCGTCGTGCTCGTTATCGTGTTCACGGGCAGGTCACCGTTCGTCTCCGTTATGAATATGTTGCCGTACGCCGACGCCGTGACGCTCGGCGCCGTAATGGTATCACTCGTATGCGCTTTCGTGTCAATCGTCAGCGCTTTTCCATCTGTTCCTATCGTGCCGATGGAGCCGTTTGGCGTTATGAGCGTGATGCTCGACGCGCTGACGGCCGCCGCATCGTCCGTCCTGCCGCTCAAGATGCTGCCAGCGGCCGTGATGCTCGCAGCCGCAGCTTTGCCATCGCTTTCCTTGCTCGTGGCAGAATTGATGACGACGTCGCCGAGCTTCGAATTGAGCAAAACGTCGCCCGAATTCGTATCGAGCGTGATGCTTGCCTGCTTGTCCGAGCTCAGCGAAGCGTGCGTGAGGCCGATGCCGGTATTCGCGCGCACGGTGAGGTCCGTCGTCGAGATCGTGCCCTTGCCCGCGACGCTGCCGCTCCTCGATGCGAGTGTGATGCCGTCGTCTTGCCCGTCGCTATCAAATGCCGACGTGATGTTGTGGTCGGCGATGATGTCGCCATCCGCATGGACTTTGATGCCCTTGTCATTCTCGGACGGCGTGATGGCATTCGTCTTGATGTCGAAATCACCATTGACTGCGTAGACCGTCGATGTGCCCTTCGTCGTCGCCTCGTCCCACGTATATGTATACTCCGTCTTGATCCAGCCAAAAAGCCCCTTTTCATCCTTGTGCGTCTGCACGGGAGACGTGTTGGTCTGGTCCTCTGTGATTGTGGTCGAAATCGTGAAATACGGCTCATCACTGGGATCCGTCGCTCTCGACTTTGCCAGTTGGACGAAATCCTTCAGTGACAGCGGGTCGCCTTCCACCGTTGGATCGTGAACGACCTTGGTCTCCGGTTTGTATTTCAACTCGCTGATGACTTTCTCGTCCGTTTTGATGCTGCCGAAAAGCCAGCTGTCCTGCTTCGAGGTGTAATGCGTCGTCGTATGGGAGAGCGCGCCGCCCGTCCACATATATTGGGTACGCTTATCGATATTATAATATGGGCGGAAGGTGCCATCGGCGTTCCCTTCGATGTATTTCTGGTAATCAAAATGGTAATGGTCGGTCATGCTGGCATCCCGATGCAAATTATCGTAAATGTCGATTTTGCCCTCACGCATGGTATTTTCCATCGTGCCGAGCGCAACCGCTTTGTCGGAGCTCTCGGTATTGATGTCGATGTTCGCCGTGCCAGCCGCGACAAGGATTCTGCCGTTGCCGGTGCTCGCGATATTGCCCTTCACGTAGACGCTGCCACCGCCCGCCGTGACATCGCTTGCCACGATGCGATTGGTTCCTGGGTTGTAGTAGAGCGCGACGTGGTACTTGTAGCACTTCGCCGCAGGGTCATAGTACGAGCCGCCCTTTTGGATGCAATATTTGTCATTGCCACGGACTTCGTCATCGCTCAGCGCCCGCGACAGACTGGTGCTGTTCGCAATTCTATTTATCGCATTCTTCGCCGCGCTGTCAAGCGTGACGGTGTAGTCGGAGTAACCGCTCTGGATGAGGCCGTTGATATTGACGCTATGACCGCTGATGGCGACGAGGCCGCCCGCGACGATGCCATTCTTCTCATCGAAATCATTTGCATCCGGCTGCTTGAGCTCGATTTTCTTGGTATTCGCTTCATCCGCATTGTACTGCTTGCAGAGCTCGAACAGGCCATGCTCGGCATTGTTCCACAAATCATCAAAAGACGAATAGCTGATGTCCTTTAAATTCTTTTCTGTTGCTGCCCAATGAATGATTTTCTCTATGTTTTCTTGGTTCGTCGGGTCGCCGAGCCAACGCGCGATTGGACTGCCCGCGACGCTGAATTTCGCATCTGGATCAATCTGCACGACGTTGCCGTTGTCCGCCTTGATGGTGACGGTAGCGCCGACGACGTTGGAGTCAGGCTCGAGCCGTATGCTGCCGTTCGCGTTTTCGAGCGTGATGCTGCCGCCCTCGTTCTGCACTTCACCCTTGACATCGATGTCCGGTGTGTGGCCGAGGGTATCCTTGTCGCTCGCGCCGGTGTTGCTGATGGTGATGAATGGCGTGCCGTCCTTCGAGGTCTTGATGTGCTCGACGCCCGTGACATTCTTGGCGTCCGTGGAGCCAGAGTCGAGGCGCGCGCTGTTGAAATAGACAGTGCCGCCGCTCTTCGGGATGATAGCGTCATTTATGATGAGCGATGCGTTGCTGCTGTTGTTGATTTCGATTTTTGACGCGCTGTTCGCCGTGAGGCTGCCCGTGACGGTCAGCTTGTCGCTGTCGATGCTGACATTGCCGCCGGAGACGGTGAGGTCAGGTGTCTCGATGGCCGCCATGTCGATGGTCCTGTATACGACGTACTTTGTGGTGACATTGCCACTGTCGTCTGTGATTTTTTGTTTGTAGGCGTAGCCAAGCTCTGCCATCCTGTCACAGAGCGATTCAATGTTCGCGTCTATTCCCTTGCGTGCATCGGAGCCCGCTGGCTGCTCGGCCTGCGCCTTTACCATCGCCTCGTACTCTTTGTAGAATGGATTCTCTGCGGCTTTCCCAAGCTGATTGCCATTCTCATCCAGCGTGTTCTCGACGACGGTCTTTTTGAAATCGTCGGCGCTGAGCCAGTCCGCGCCCTCCGCTACGGTGATGGTCACGCCGTCAAAATTAACCGTGTCATCTGTTTTGTCGTCCGGTGTGCCGTTGTCGTTCTTCGTAACGGTGCCTTCGATGTTTACCACGGCCGTGTTATGGATGCCGGCGGTCACGGTGCCATTGATATTTACTTCGCCCGTCGTGACGTCGCCGCCGTTTTTCGTGATGCCGTCCTCTTTCACGGTGACGTCACCATTGTGCTCGCTGTCCGTATACCAGACGTATTTTTTCGCAGAAATGTCACGGCTGTCGCTACCCTTGTCCGCAGCTATGTTCACATCTTTGACAGACTCGACAGACGCGCCGCTGTCGACCGTCACGATATTTTTCTTGCTGAGATTGAGGTCGATGTCGGGGCTGTTCGTGAACGGTATGAATGTCCTGTTGTATGTCTCGCTCTTTGTCGTGAGCTCCGTGCCTGCAACGCCCCCGTCCTCGTCGCGGCTCGTGTAGAGATTCGCGTTGCCGCTCGATTTGACTTTGCTGCTGCCCGTGATGGTGACGTCGTTCTCGCGCGTGAGGTGCGTATCGAGATGCGCGCCCGTCGCGCCCGCAAGCACGCCCTCGCTGTCGGCGAGCATAGTGTCGTTCACGACCGTGTCGTCGTAGGCGGCAAGCGTCACGCTGCCTGTTTTCGTGCTGCTGAGGTCACCAGTGCTCGTCCTGCCGTCCTTCTTGGAGGACGTCACGATGCTCGAGTCCTTGACCGTCACATCATTGTCGTCGGTCAGATAATTCGTCGTGTACGCGAGCGTTTCATCGACGCCGGCAGAAGTCGCCTTGAGGTCGTTGTCGGTAAAATAGCTGCCCTCTGTCGAGGCGTGAATCTTTATGTCACCGCCGCCATACGACTGAAGCGCCGCGCCGTCCAAAGACACGCCGCCCGTGTATTTTTGATTCATATGGAGGCGCGTGGCATCAGCGGAGTCGAAGAAGCCAAAGCCCGACGACATCATCTTGGCGGAGTCGGCCGTCGTATTCACGGCGCTGATGTTCTGCGTGCCGCTCGACGTGATTTTCGCACTCTTGATGTTGACATTCGCCGTGTCCGTGACGTCGGTCGTGAGCTCGCCGCCGCTGCCGTTGGCCAGGCCGCCGGAGGTCGTGTCGGTCGACGTGTTCATCGTTTCGTCGTTCTTCGCCGAAACGTTGACGTCGCCCGTGACGTCCCACGTGCCGCCGATGTTCGCCGTCGTCGTGCTCGTGTGCGTGACGTTCGTCTCCGCCGCCGCGACGCCTAGGCCCACGGTGCCGCCAAACGATGAGGACGTGGCTTCCGTTTCAATCTTTCCCGTCGCGCTGACTGAGGCCGCGCTGATGTTCGAGCCTATTGCGCCGCTTGCCGTGGCCGTCGTGTTCATATTGTTGTCGATTTTCGCCGTGTTGTTTGCGATGGCTGCCAGCAAATTGGCGCTTGCGCCGCCCGCGAACACGTCCTGCTTGACGTTGTTCTTTGCGTCAATCGTGACGCTCGATGATGTGTCCTCGTCGCCGTACTGGACATCGCCGATGTTGGCCTCGACGTCGCTGTACACGCTGTTCGTCGCATAGTTCACGATGCCGCTTTCGCCGACGGCCATGGAGAGCGATGCGAGCTCTGATTTTTGTGTCGGCGATGCGACGGCGGAGAGGTTCACGCTGTCCGCAACGAATGTGTTGCCATCGGCGACGTTGAGCGTCGTTTTGAATGGGTTCTTTTTGTCACCAAACTCAGCCGTCGATATGCCGACGCCGCCCGTCGCAACGACGGAGGCACTGCCAGCGTTGACGTTCGTCTCGATGTCCGGCGAGCTCGTCGCCGCGATGTCGATATTCTTCGCGTGAATCTTGTTGCCGCTTCCGAGCGTGACGGCGGTGGAGCCGACATAGTCCGCCTCGGCAAGCTGGAACGATGCCGCCACCTCTATTGCGGCGTTGACAGCGTACATGTGGAGCTTCGTCTTGCTTTCATCGGTCGTTTTCGCCGTGGCATCAGCGGACGCAGTGATATTGCTGCCGTCGAGCGTGACGCTGTTCGCGCTCGCGTCGCGCGTGAAGCCAAATGCGCCCATGGCGGAAATCGCCGCCGCCGAGCCTTGGTAGATGGCGAGTTCCGACGTGCCGCCGAGTTTAGAGTCTATGGTGACATTTTGACCCGCGAGCGTGGAGTCTTTCAAATTCACAGACGCATTGCGCGCGGTGTCGAGCACGCCGACCTGACCAGAGATGGACGCGATGCCGACGCCCGCATAGATATTCTCATCTTTCACATTCACGGTAGCGTCGCTCTTGACAGTGACGTCATCCGATGCGTCAAGCGTCGAGCTCGTGACGGTCACGTTCGTCGTCGCCGCATCCGCTCCGCCGTCATCATTCGTGCCGTTGTTCGTCTGAACGGATGGCGCACTTATCCCAGTGCCCAACGTATTCTTTTCCGTGATGCGGTTTTGTTCCATCGCCTTGTTGACAGTGCCATCGTCAGAAAAGACGTCAGAAAGTTTCGCGCCGGAGTCGTTGCTCGTTTCATGGCTATTGCCGTCGCTGCCCACGGCGGTGCTCTTGATGCTGTACGTGTCTTCGACTTTGTGGCCGACCGTCAGCACGCCGACGTTCACGCCGCCTGCGATGCCGCCCGCGAGCGTGTTGCCGAGCTGGAATTTCGCTTTCTTCTCGTCATCGGCGGCGACGCTGATGGTTTTCGCCGTGATCGCGGAATTCTCAACACTCGTGTCCGTGTCGGAGCCAATCGTCGCAATCTGAACACCGACACCGATGGCGCCAGCGCCAGCCGAGCCCTGCCACGTGTCCGCCGTGACGTCCGTCGTGTTCTTCGCATGAATGTCGACGACGCCGGCACGGTTTGTCGCGTCGCCGATCGCCATATTCGCGACGTGAGCCGTCGTCTGCGCGCCGAAATTGCCGACGCTGACGTTCGTGCTCGCGCCGACAGCGCCGCCGCTGAGCGCAATCATCTTGTAGTTGTCGTGCGTCGAGCTTTCTGCGGTGACAGTCACGTCCCCTTTTCCATTTTCTTTCGTCGTGACCTTGCCGTCTTTGAGCTCTGCCGTCGTCTCGCTGTCGTCCTGCACGACGTCGATGCCGAGGCCGACGCCGCCGGCGCCGATGCCCGCCGAGAGGCCAACGGTATAGAGATTCGTCCCATGCTGCGCAGAGACGTCGAGACCGTCGCCGACCGCCATATCATAGCCAGACAGGGCGGCCGTCGTTTTCCCTTTCAAAAGCGTGTTGTTGTTGACGACTTCGACGCCGGCAAACGCGGAGCCGCCGACAGCCGCCGTGATGTCCGCCACCGCAAATTCTGAGTCAGCACCGATGCCAATGCTGTTCACGTTTGCTTTGGCTCCTGCTGTGCCTGTCATCGTCGCGCTCGTCTTACGATCAATCGTGAGCGTCGTCGTGCCGACGCCGATGCCCGCGCCGAAGCCAGCGACGGAGAATGTGCCCGTGTAGGCCGTATTGTTCGCATAGTCGTGCGCGACGACGTTTATGTCGCCGCCCGTCGAAATATTGCCCGCCGTGACATTGGCGTTCGTCGCGCCGCCAATCGCGTTGACGGTGACGTTGCCGTTCACGGACGCACCGATGCCGTTCGCGCCAACATTCAGCGTGTAGTCGTGAATCTCATTCGTCGACGACGCCGAGACGGCGACGCCCGTATAAGAGCTGTCCTTGCGATTCATGTACGACGCCGGCGTGCTCACGCCCTCGATGTCAGCAGGGTATTTCGTGAGGAACGCATCATCGGCGACGCGATCGCTGACCGCTTCCGCCGTGCCGCCCTTGGCCGTGATGCTTGTATCGCTGCCCGTGATTTCCGCCGAAACTTCGTTCTGTATGTCGTTCACGGCGACGGAGAGGCCGACGGACGCACCCGTGCCCGAACCCGCCGCGACGCCTGCGATGTTGTCAATGGAACCGCTGCGCTCCGCGTCGACGATGACGTTGCCGTCCGACGTGATGGTCGCACCGCCGACGCTCGTGCCGTCGAGCGCCGTGTCCGTGATGCCCGCGACGGTGTGGCCGCCGAGGATATTCACGCCAACGGAGCCCGTGACGCCCGCGTACGTGCTGGCCGCGCCGCCGACGCCGATGTTGAGAATCTTGTCCTTTGTCTCGGCCTTGACGCGGGCATTTTTCGCCGCGATGTTGCCGCCCGCAATCTTCGCCGTGTTGTCCGTATTGTCATAATCGACGGCAACGCCCGCGCCGACAGCCGCATCAGCCGCACCCGCGATGACAAGCGCATTGTTGTAGATGCTGCCTTCGCTTGCGGATGTGACGCTGACATTCGCGCCATCCGTCGCGCCGTCGGCTTTTTTGACAGTCGTGTCCGTCATTTCAGAGTACGCTTCACGCGCGATGACGGAAATGGACGCCGCGCCCTCGACGGCAACCGTACCCGAGCCACCAATGCCCGTCGCCGCCGTGCCGATTGTCGCCTTGTCAGTCGTCGCGA
Organism: uncultured Selenomonadales bacterium; assembly: GCA_900314765.1. GTDB lineage: Bacteria > Bacillota > Negativicutes > Selenomonadales > Selenomonadaceae > RUG024. The sequence goes on from OMWN01000063.1 coordinate 17,068, forward strand.
CCGTGATGCCTGCGTCGTCCACATTCGCGGCTGTCGTGATGTCCGCATGATTCACCGCTGCATGCGTCTGCTGCTCGGCGTCATTCTTGTAAGTCGCGTCGCCGTTCTTCTCCCACGTGCCAATCTCGTTGTAGGCGACGGCGCCGCCGACCGCCGCCGTGCCCGCGCCATTGATGGCGCCCGCGACGGCGACTTTCGTGCTTTCGTCGTTTGCGTTCACTGTGACCTTGTTCGCTTTTTCTATTGTCGTACGCTTTTTGCCCGTGCTTTCATCCGTGACGCTCGTGCTCTCGTCGATGATGGCTTCCGCGTCGTCTCTGCCTTGGTTCGCGGCGATGGAGCCATTCACGGCCGCCGTCTGACCGCCATTGACACCCGCGCCGACAGAGACAATCGTGTCGCTGTTGTCCGCCGCGAGCGTGACGGCGACACCGCTGTCCGATACAGCCTCGACATCACTGCCACGCAGATACGCGCCCGTCTTGTTGCCGAGGTGATTGAACGCGATGGCAAGACCGATCCCATTTTTGCCATAGCCGGCCTGCCCCGCGACGTTGACATCGAGGTCATTGCTCTTCGCCGCGACGTCGAGCGTGTTCGCCGTGATGGTCGAGTCGTCGATGGACGCCGTCGTGTTGTTCGTCGTGTACTGCACGCTCGCTGAGCCCGCGCCCGACAGTGTGCCCGCCGTGACGGATGCACCCGCCGCGACGCTGACCATGAGCGCGTCAGAGGCCGCAGAATTCGCAACGTCCGTTGCCGTGATGGTGCTGCCGTTTTTTATGGCGGCTGTCTTTTCATTTCTCAGCGTGCTGATAGTCGCCGCGCCGCCGACCGCGCCGCCGTTCGACTGCGTCGAGCCCGTGACGGAAAACGCCGCCGTGATTTGCTTCGTGCTGCCTTTGCTGTCCGTATTGATATCATAGTCGCGGTTGCGGAAGTCGTCCGCTTCGCTGCCGCCTTCCGTCGCCGCATTTTTCGTCGCATTTTCCGTATACGTCGATCCTGTCACGTTGACGCTGTTATTCTCGATGATTTGATCAAACGTCTTTTCTAGGTCGCTCGCGTCATACGCAGCATTGTCAACAGCACCCGCCTTGAGTGTTGCGCCGTCAATCGTCGCGCCAAGATGATTCTCGGCGTTGTTCGAGGCGAGCGTGAGGTCGAGCGCGACGCCGCTGTTGCCGCCCGTCGCCGCCGCGAGGCCAATGGATGTGCCAATCTGCGTGAGATTCTCGGCAGCATTGTTCTGAATCGTGCCGCCATTCGTCGTAATCGTGCCGCCCTTGATTGTCGCGTCGATATTATTGTGAACGTCATTGATGGAGACCATGGCGCCCGCCGCCGCGCTCGTCTTTCCAGAGCGCACGAAGCTGACGTTCGCGCCGCCCGCGACCTGCGTGTCGCTGTCGTACGCGACGTTCGTGACGTCGCCTTTTCCTTTTGTCGTGATTGTGCTGTTTTCAATCTTCGCATCGACTTTGTTGCTCACTTCGTTGAACGAGGCGGCGGCGGAGAGATCAAATGCCGACGCGCCCTCTTCCTCGTTCTTCTTCGAAGCCGCGAGCGCGAGACCAGCCGCGACGCTCGCGCCGTCCTTCTGCGCGATGTTCTTCACGGACGAGGCGTCCGTGATCGTCGTGTTCTTTATCTCGGACGCAACGGTCTTGTCTTCGACGTTCATGGCGATGACGCCCGCGAGTGCCGCCGACGCATGGCTGTTGCTGTATGTCGTCGTCTCGCCGTCGATTGTCACTTTTGTCTCTTGCGTTTTCGGATCCTTAAGCACCGTGGCGGGCTCCCGCTTTTTGCCGTCCTTTCTGTCGGAGATATACGTCTCTGCCGCCGCCGTCGCGCGGTCATACCATTTGCCCTCGGCGTTGCTCTGCTGCCAGTTGATGGCCGCCGCGCCCGTGTACGCGCCCGCGTACGACGCATCATCGGCCTTCATGTTCACGTGGCCGTCGGTCTCCGTGCCACTGCTGCTTATATTGACGGCGCTGTCCTCTATCGTCGCCTTCGTCTCACCGCTCACGACATTGATGGCGGCACTGCCCGCCGCCGCGAGCTGGAAATGCGTCGTGTTGCTGCCCGTATCCCCGAGATTTTCTGACTCCTTGCTCAGAATGCTCGAGCCCTGCGACGGATTATTCAGAAGCTCAAGAACCCTGTTGATGGATGTTTCATCCTCTTCCTGCATCTCGATTTCAGTTGTTTGCGCTTTTTTCTCGTGCTCCTCGATTTTCTTGGCGTCGTCCATCGTCATCTCGATTTCATGCGGATCCTTTGTGCCTTCCTGCGCGTTCTCCGTCGTCAGCGACCCCGCGATTGCGACGTTGTTCAGCACGCCGTCCGTCAGCGCGTTCACATCGAGTGCGCCCACTTGGATTGTCGAGTTCTTGACCGCGATGTCATTGACAGTCCCGAAATCGAGCACACCAATGGAAGCCCCCATGGAAGCTCCACCAGAGCCCCACGCGACGGCGCCGACGACGTTCGTCAATATGTTGTTCGTGTGCGACAGGAGGTCGATGTTGCCGTAATTCGCCGTTGTCCCCTTGCCAAAAGAAGTCAAAGTGGCCCCGTCAATGTCAATCGTGTTTGTCGATTTGCCGCCGAGCCACGAGAACAGGCCCTCAAAGCCAATGTTACCCGCTTTGCCCGCGCCGAATGAAATATCGACCGTGTTGCTCTTGTTCTCGGTATTGATGCTGATGCCGCTGATGTCTTTAGACACTGCGGTCTCATTGCCATTTTCATCCTTGCTCGTGGTCGTGACGGTCGTGTCGTGGCCCGTGAGCGTCGCGCCCGTGCCGATGTTGACCGTCGCTTCCGTCGAGTGCTCGGCGACGCCGACGACGCCGCCGATGGCGTTCGGCGCGTCCGTGTTCGGCGAGACGTAGATGATGTCCTTCCACTTCGCCACGACGCCTTTCAGACGGTCTTGCCAGCCGTACGAGCCATAGATGACCGCCTCAATAGAGTCTGGGATGAAGCTTGGATTGATGCCGACGTTCGGCTTGCCGTTCAGCACGGCCGTGTCCTGCTTCGCCGTGGCATCGATGTCGATGGCGCCCGCTGTGCTTATGAGTTCGGTGTTATTGCCGATTGCGACATTCGCGGTGTTCTGCAAAAGATTGACGTTCACGGAACCCGCGACGGCGATGCTGTTGCTGTCTGAGCCTGAGGCATTGCTCGCGCTGCTGTCCACGCTGTAGTGGAAATAGCTCTCGGGCAGCGTCCAGACGAGGAACTGATTCTGAAACGATTTCACGAGCGCATCGACTTCCGTTTGGAAGTGACCTTTCGGATTGTTGTAGGATGCGACAATTTGCTGGAGGCCGCCGATGAGCGAACCAATCTGCACGATGCCGCCGACGGCGCTCGTCGGGAACGTCGAGAGATTCGTCGTGTACTTCGTGATGTCTATGCCCGTCGCGCTCTTCGTGGCATTGATGTCTTGGATGATTTTGCCCACTTGCTCGAGCGTCGACGTGTAGGCCGCCTTGTCCGACGCGCTGAGCTTGTCGAAATCCGTGTCCTTTTCGAGCGACTTGAACCCCGAATACAGTAAATTTAGGTCGTAGAGAATGCCGCCGATGCGGTCGTAGACCTGCGTGCTGTCCGCCGTGATTGTCATCGTGCCTTTGCTGTTCAGTGTCGCATGCTCTGTCGTCGTGCCATCCGCGACCGTGACGTGCGCCTTGTTCTTTATGTCAGAGACCATGACGGCCGCGCCGACCATGGCCTTGTCGCCGTCGGGATTCGTGTTTTCCATCGCGGACATCGAGCTCATGTAGATGTCCTCGAGCGGCGCTTCCGCTTTCACCGTGAGCTCATTGCCCGCAGTGATTTTCGCCGTCTTGCCGATGGTGACGTCCGCATCGATGTCGCTGATGCCGACGCCGACACTCGCGCCGACCGTGACGAGGTCAGCGTATTTGCCGATTTGGCTCATGACGCTGCTCGTGTCTTTCTTCTCGTCTACAGCCGTCGTGGCATTGCTAATAAGGTCTTTGAAATTTTTGGTATTCAATAATGTGAAATTATCCTTATCAGCGAGCACGTTTTTTGCTTCATCGTCCGAGAGTTTGCCCGGATTCTTTTTCTCGGGCGCGGCAACGGTGTCGTTGCTGACCGTGACGCCGTTGACAGGCGTGTCGTTGACCGCCGAAATAGTCGTGTCATTCGCGCTCGTCAGCGCGCCATCGACCTCGACTTTGGCGTCGCTGCTGAAAATATTCACGCCGACCGCCGTCGAGCCGACAGCCTCGGCATTCGACGTGACGGACGCGATCACCTCGAATTTGTTTTCCGCGTTCGCGCTTGCCGTGATGCTGCCGCCCGTGCTTTCGACCGTGGCGTCTTTGCCGATTGTCACATTGCTGTGGTTGCCGCCCGTGAGCACGGCGACGGCGACGTTCAGTTTCGACGACGTGCTCGTGCTAGAGGCGGGCGCGCCGTTCTCCGACGCCTTGGCCTTCACGTCCGTCTTCGACGTCGCCGTGACCGCCACATCGTTTTTCGCTTTCACGTCGCCATTGACTGTGACATTCGCGTTGCTGTACGCGCCATCATACGAGATGGCCGCGCCCGCAAGATGCGTCCGCTTTTCGCTGCTCGTCTTCTGCTCTGGATGCACCTCGGGCGTCGTCGTGTCCGCCGACTTTTCCGTGCCAGCCTGCGCCGTTTTCACGCCGCCCGTCATCTCCGACTCCTTGCTCGTCGATGTAGCGTACACTTTGTTGATTGCCGTGCTGCTCGCCGACAGCAGAAGGCCAGAATTATCCGCGCCGACGCCCTTGTCGCTCTTGTTCATTGCCTCGAGCTTCGCCGTCTCCGCGACAGTCACGTTCGCCGCGGAGTCCATGTAGCTGTAAATAGGGCGAAGATTAATCGTATCGTGAAGAGTCTTGATGATATTCCACTGGCTGTTCCAACGATTCGTCCATGCGGCGCCCGTGGCGCGCCCCCACGCTTCTAATGACGTCGTGTCGTTGTCGCTCTTGTACTCGTTGCTCGACGTCGCCTCGACATCGATGTTCTCTTTCGCCGTGATGCTGCCACCGAGATTGATGTCGGCCTTCGTGAATACGACCTGACCGAGCGGATTCGCGATGTTCGGGCTGTAGCCGCCCTCCTCGAGCTTCGACCAGCCTTCATCGGCATTCGTCGCCGTCGCATAGATATTCGCTGAGCCGCGCGACACGATGTTGCTGCCCGCCGCCGTCGTGATAGTCGCATCGCGGCGCATTGGCGTGAAATTCGCGACAACCGCATCTTTGAATTTTTCCTCGCTCGGTGCCGTCGCGGAGCTCGCCGAAATCGCCGAGAGCACGATGTCGCCCTTCGCATCCGTCGAAGCCGTGAGCGTGTTGCCCGTAATGCCAGCGTTTATCACCGAGCCGTCACTGTTTTTTATGTTCACGAGGTCAGCAAAATTTATAGCGTCTGATACGTCCGTAATGTTTCCGTTGACGTCCTTCACCGCCGTGCCCGTCCTGAGCGTGGCGGTGCTTTTTATGTCTACATTCGCTGTGCGCAGCTTGATGCCATCCACGGCATTAAGCGACCCCGCGACAGAGATGGTGCCCTCTGGATTTATGGCGTAATTGTTGTTCACAATCGTGTCCGACAGCTTACTGAGGTCATCTTTTCCAATCATATCGCTGTATGCGGACTTCGTCGGCGTCATGAGATTAATCGCGCCCGCATTGATGACGCCCGTGGCGCCGACCGTGATGCCGTTTGATGACAAGAAAAACAGATTGCCGCCCACGCCGCTGTTTTGGATTGCATTGACCGTGCCGTTGATGTCGATATGCCCATCAACGAAATTGAACAGCTTTGACGCTTCCGTGTTGTTGTCCTTCGTATGGAAAAATAAGTTCGCAATGTTGCCAGCATCGAGCGTGAACACGCTGAAACGATTGAGCGCAACATCATTCTCCATCTTGTCAGCAAGCACCGTAAAGACGCCATCCGCATAGGTGACCGTATTGTTGTCGCTGTCGAATTTCACGATTTCCGATGCGGCGGACGCCGTGTTCGCGAGCGGCACCATCATCATCTGCGCGCTCATGAGTCCGAGCAATACCTTCTGCGTGAGCTGACGATAATTTGATGAACGTGAACGAGATGAATTCGTGTGTCTAGTCGAGGTTTTCATGATGCTGGCCTCCTTATAAAAGCATCGCTGCCTGTAAATCGTCATTGCGAGGAAATCCATTTGTGGTTTTATGTGAGATTGTATGAAATTTTTGTCCAGTTTTTGCTGACTAATGCGACGGTCGAGTGACCCTCTCCGCCTCGCATTCGCTCGGCACCTCCCCCATTGGGGAGGCTGGCGTCACAGACGCTGAGATTATTTACATTAGCCAAAGTAGTTCATGATGAAAAACATAATTACACATTTTCGCTGTAATTAACATGGTTTGCTTTGTCTGTAAAGTGAAGGAATGTCGTTCACTTTCAATTATATCGTGAAGCACCGCTTTCGCTATGCCTCCCACTCTGGGGGAGGTGCCCCGCAGGGGCGGAGAGGGTCTTTACACAAATCTACCTTTTTAGAAATTTGCCACAAGCGAAAGATGCAGCCTGCAGCTGTCGACGTGCGTCCGCGCGACATCCTTTTTCAGTGGAAATCCTGCCGCCATGTCGAGCGCACAGCCGTCAAAAAGTTTCGCCCTGACGCCAAGCCCCGCGCCCATGAGCGTTTTCTCATCATACGTGGTGTCACCAAAGAGGTGCCCCCAGTCGAAAAACGTGTAGAGCGAGACGCCCTTTGATGCGGGCACGCTGTATTCCAAACTCACCACCGCGCCTTTGTCGGCGCCGATTTCATTCTCGGGGTAGCCTCTGACCGTCGTCACGCCGCCGATGAAAAACTGCTTCGACGGGCGAAGGTCATCCGTGAGGCTCCATTGCGCGCTCGTGCGCACCGTGAAAAGCTGCCCGTGCTTAGCGCCGCGCTGATATATGCCGTTGAAATTAAATATCGAGTAATTTTTTGACTCTCGGAACTGATATTCCGAGTCGGAGTCCCAGCTTCCGAACGTGTACGCATATTTGCGGTAGCACGCCCAGCCGTCGCCGTAATTCGTGCGCGCGAGGGCGGCCGTGAAGTCTTGGAATCTGTCCCTCAGCATGGGGAGCTCTAAGATGTCCGTATCCGAGCGCGTGCGCGATATGGCAAACGACGCCTCCGTCTTGCCGCGCCCCGTCACGGAGAGCGGCTGTGTGAGCGTCAAGCCGTACGATGTCGCGTGACCTCTGACAGGAATGTCCCAATCGACGTATATGCCGTTGATGACCTCCGTGGAGTTCCTGCTGTAATCGAGCGAGAGGCGCGTGCCGCTGCGCCCGACGGGAAACGCATAGCTCATGCTGACAGAGTCGAGCCCCTGCGCGTTGATGTAGCCCAGAGAGAGCGCGTCGCGCATGCCCGTGAGACTGCGGTTCGTGTAGAAAATGCCCCTGCGCCAGCGGCCCGTCGTCTCGCTGCCCGCCCTGTCCATGTACAGCGTCCATGCGTCGCGCTTCGGCTCGTACGCCTCAATGACGTAGTCCGTCGTGCCCGTCTTCTCGCCGGCCTTCAGCGTGATGTGAAGCTTCACATCGTTCGTGCCATTGAACCACTCGAGCTTCTCATTGAGCTCCGACATATCCTCGATTTTTCCCTCTTCGATACCGAGGCGATCCTTTATGTATCCGTCGCGCGTCGTGGTGTTGCCCTCAATCGACACATTGCCGTTCTTGCCCTCAATGAGCGCGATGTGCACGACGCCTTCGTGTATCGTCTGCGGCGGCAGATACGCGCGACACGTGAGATAATTATGCTTCTTGTACCAATCATTCAGATTTGCAACGATTTTGTAGAGGTCATCTATGGACGTTTCCTTACCGATGAAGTCCGCGTATGACGATTTCACGACATCCGATGGAATGAGCTCCGTGCTGTCGAGCACAACATCGTGAAGAACAAACTTCACGGCAGGCGCCGCCGTCTCGTCCTTTGGCGCAGGCGCATCAATGCCGCCCGCCGACTCGCGGTGCTCCTCCATCTCGCGCCTGATGCGCTCATTTTCTATTTCCTCCTGCGTGCGGCGGAGCTCCTGCGCGGGGTCGATGCCCGTCCGCAGTGCCTGAACCGTGCCCGCGTCCACGGGCAAATCCGCCGCAAACGACGTCGATGGCAACGCGAGTGACGTAGCCAAAATCGCCCATGCGAGGAACTTTTTATGCGATGATACCGACAATAACTTCAATGAATTTTTCCCCATGCCACTCGCCTCATTCCATCTCGCCGCAGCAAATCAAATTCAATCACGCGAGAATTTCTACATATTTATTCAATATCTAGTATATATTATTTTTGAAAAAATGGTAAAAACTCGTGCTAAACGTGGATTAATCACAAATGTATAACATAGTTTTAATAAAATCAGCGCAAATGACGAAAAAACGAAACGCATTGGCAAAAAATCCACCTACAAGCCGATTGATGAGAAGGACTATGACCAAAAATCCACCCTTGCACAAATGAAAAGTCATGGCCAAAAATCCGCACCCGCACAAATGAAAAAGTTACGACAAAATTTACCTGCGACATCAAAAAAGCGGACTCACCATCACAGAGCCCGCTGATGAAGCAATTCTCCCGCGAATAAATTGACGAGACAGACTATGACGAAAATCCGCTCTCGAGCAAATGAAAAAAATTACGACAAAATTTATCGGCGACATCAAAAAAGCGGACTCGCAAATCGCTGAGTCCGCTTTTTGAATTTGTACCCGTCGGGTACAAATTTGTTCTATTTTGCCGAGAAGCCCGCTGTGAAGGCCTTCCCTACGGGTTACCAGCTGATTCTCTGTCGAGCATCCCGTCGAGAATCATCCCGCTTGCTCTTTTCTGTTATTTCTCTGCCTCGTCATCGAAAAGCGGCGTGAGCCCCTCGAAATCATCCCTCTCGTCATAAAGGTCATCGCCCTTCGTGATAATATACCTGCCCGAGCTTGTCTTCGGTCTGCCCCCGTTCAGCGTGTCCTCGAGCGTGAAAAGCTCAACCTTGTGTGACCGTGCATAATCTTATAGGCTGTTCGTGTTCTGCATTAAGCATTCCTCCCTTAACAAAAAATATACTGTGAAGTTATTTGACAAACTATTAATGAAATCCTACAAACCTTAAAAATAGAATATGACGATTATATGTTTTTGCCAGCCTGTGCCATTTGGTCACAAGCTCAATCCTTTCTACAATATTTTGCAGGTCAAAATGTCACCAATTCCCTCCGACAATGGGATTTCTTGCACTCGCAATGCTTAAATCCAGCCAAAAAAATGAGATACGCTTACGAATTTAAAATGTCACCAACTACGAGAAGACGCCGCATCAAATGGGGTCAAAACGTCACCAAATAACTTGAAGGATATGTTATCTGCTGCTTGTAACCTCAAAATAACACTAAACAAGTAAAACTACAGCTCATATAGGAAATAAAATGTCACTGATGCAGGAAACACGCAGAGAATCTGTGGAAGAAATGTCACCAAACACTTTAAACAGTGAGTTTCTTCTATATTTATATCATAAAAATACCACTGGCTAAACATTAGCTCAATATACCAATAGGCTATAACATCACTCTATTGAACGATACCACATATTTCGGAGTCGAAATGTCACCGATACACTTGTATGACAGCGAGTATATTATTTGCGGTTCCAAAATAGTAATAAACAATGAAACTGCACCATACCATAAGGCAAAATGTCACCAGGCTCCTAAGAATGCAGCGTTTCATGGAGTCGAAATGTCACCGATACACTTCAATGGCAACCGCTTCCCTTTTGCGTTATCAAAATACCGATAAACATATAGACGCTCAAAATGACGTGGGTCAAAATGTCACCAGCCAACAAAAGCACAGCCTTATTTGGAGTCAAAAAGTCACCGCTCATGCGCATAGAAATTTTGTTTATTTTAGTTGCTTGAAATTAAAAAAATTATTTTTCTGCTTTAGTGACGTTTTGACTCCATCATTTTCTTTGGTGACAAAAAGACTCTCTCCATACCAAATTTATAGTTATTTAGTCACATAAATCTGTGGATATCCACACTTCTTCATATATTTTCTGTGTATAAATGTGGGGTTGAAATGTCACCTGGAGGCAAAATGTCACATCCGCTGTCAAAACGTCACAAAGAGCAAATAATTTGTCATCAAAAAGGGATAATCTGTCACAAATAAGCGACTTTTTGTCACCTGCGGGGCTAAATTGTCACCAGTGAATCCCTTTATTTCATTGGATTCACTGTGCTTTCACGCCCCTTATTTATATTGTATTATATTATCTTCATATTCACACAGCCATTCATCTGTACAACATCAAAAATCGTTTTTACTGTACATAAATTGGTGACATTTCGACCCCTTTACCCCTATTGAAAACGCCTTTTTTTTTTGTTATATTTTTCTTATTACAATTCATAGTCGCAACAAGGAAGTGATTGCCATGCTCCTGGAAAACGATGATAAGCTCTCATCATCGATAATGGAAACAAATGAATTCGCATTAAGAGAATTTGATCATCCGCTGACAATGCTCCAACAAAAGCTCTACTGGATGTCATTGGCACTTATTCACAAAGGGGAAAATCCAGAAGAACCATCAAAGCTTTATGACCTTGACATAAATGATATGGCAAAGCTGATGAATACCGATGTCAAATCACTGCGGAAAAATATGAAAGATGCCATAGCGAAATTCGGTGATACAAGCGTTTCACTCCGCCCTACTTTCAAAACAGCGCCCAAAAAGACGGCTTACCTTTTGGGCATATATCAGATTATATTTGTGGATCAAGACAACGCCTCGAAAATACAAATAGGCTTCAACTATTATTTCAGAAAGAAAATATTGGAAATGAAACAAGTGCATGATATAGAATATCCGCTGAAGACTATTGTTTCATTTCGTTCAAAATACGCAATTCAACTGTACATTTATTTAATAGCAGCGTCTTCCGTACTGCGCGACGAACAAAAAATAATAAACAACCGATATGAGATAAAAATTGACAAGGACGACCTCATGCGCGTCCTTCAATACGATGGTCGAACCGCAGATTTCAACAGAAGGGCGCTTGCCCCTGCGATAAAGTCCATAAATGAATACTCCGAGATATATATAGAAAACGGAATGCCGGAATATATAACAAATGGCCCTGGAAAAAGAATAGTCGGCTACATATTCCGAATCAGGATAACTACATCGATAGGCTCTCCAATATTTTCAAAGCCACTGCTGATTCCCGGCAAAAATGCTGACATACCGGGATGGGACTATCTGGAGCAAAAGATGAAGGGAATCGGTTGCGCGCAGTCTTTCATTTCAAATGTCAAACTTCACGACGATCGCAAGCGCCTATGGGGCAACTTGCTGTACACTTGGTATCTGGCAGGCAACAGTGCCCGTTATCTCAATAAAGCTTACAAGGAAGACTATTTTAAGTCCATAGGAATGGACATAGGAAAACTGGTAAGTCTGCTTCTCGAAGAAAAACCGGGATACCGTGATGATTTCTTGACTTTTGTCGAAACAGAGTACGCAAAAAAGAAAGGTCATAAGCCTACATCAGAGGAAGTTCATGACATGCTTCAAAAATTCTATGATAAAAACGGCATTGTCGCGCCGAAAAACGAATAATCTTGTTTGGTGACAAAAAGACTCCAAAATTTTCTAAATCTGCTTCACATGTTGGGGCAGATTTTTTGTTTATGGTTCTTGGTGACATTTTTCCCACAAAACAAGAAGCAATTTTCGCGATAAGGAAAATTTTAAGTCAACAGCCCACAAATAGTGATATGTTTTCGTACATTTTATTTGGTGACAGTTTTTCTCCATTTTAGATCGCAAAAATAGTGTTCCTAGATTATCGATTGTTTTATTCCAAAGAAAAATGTCACCAAACCAGCGCTGCAAGCCATATTGAACCCACATCGGACCTAATTATTTGGTGACATTTTTGCGCATGGTTTATACTGGAATACTTTTGGTGACATTTTATCTCCATGACTTTCATTGCCATGACTGGAATAGCATGATAGAATTATAAAACCATATTTATGAGTTGCGTTGGTATAAAATTGCTTTTATATGGAAGAAAAAAGGAGATGGCCTCAAGATTTTCTCGAAGCCATCTCTTTTTTTGTGCTTAGGTAGAACTATTTTGTCACCATAGTGACTCAGAGGTCCGCAGTCGTAATCTGCCAAAGTATCCGCTGTTTCTTAAGTCGATCAAGAGATTCTCCTGCTCGATCAAGTTGCTTTTGAGTTGATTCTAGTCGCTTATTGACACGATTATTGTATTCGTTTGCTCCTGTGTCGCTGTGGTTTCTGAGCATGAGTTAGATGATGACAGTAACAGCAGCGACAAAAACAATGGTGACAAAATAGTTCCCGACGCGAAACTTGTCAAAGATTTTTCATTCCACATCTTCATCCTCCGCTTCCTTTCTAGTATAAGTTGTTCCATTGAGATGTCGGCACTGTCTTTTTCCTTCATATAAGTGAGCTTGGTAGTCTTATTTAATTTTTCTTTATCAATGACGCTAGGAGTCTCCTTTCTTAAGCAATAGAGAATACCATTAAGATAATCGGCAATGATGATTGGTGATATAGAGCAAATAGAAATTCTGTTGCCTCTAAACTGCGGCAACTTTCCTTTTCTTAAGTCTCTAGTTCGTGAGTACTTTTAACTGTTATTTGTTTGTTGTAAGAATTTGACATCATGCAGTATGCACTTTCTGTTTCATGTTATATATTTTATATAACAAATCTTGTTTTTAGCTTTTGTTATGATATAATCTTTGCAATAGGCGATACGAGATTTTGCAACAAAAGGATGTGGAGAATGATGAATAAAAAAACGCGAGTCATAGCGGTGTATAATCAAAAAGGCGGCAGCGGCAAATCCACTACTGCGATATCCTTGGCCGATGTGTACGCGCGCAAGAAAAATCTCAAAGTGCTCATTGTGGACTCAGATCCACAGGCTACAGCATCAACAAGGTTCGGATGGGATCCTGAGCTGAATTATACAGAGAAATCATATCCTAGTTATATTCTGAATGAACTTGAGGCCAGAGAGCGGATTGACCCATACGCGAAACATATACCGCCGCATGAGTATTATGTTGGCGCTAGAAGATATTCCATTAGGAAGGACAGCAAAGATGGCGATTACGGTGGCAATCTGAAGCTGCTTGTCAGCAATGCAAGGCTTGAACGAGCATACATGGATTTGAATTCAAGCAGCGAGGGCAAAGACCTTTTGGCTGACATGTTCAGCGAGATATGCGAGACTGGGGAATTTGATGTTGTTGTTATTGACATGGCTCCGGGGCTTGGTTTCTCGCAGCGCGAAATATTGATGGGCACTGATTATATAGTCACGCCTTGCACGTGCGACATGGATTCAATCGACGGCGCGCTCAGAGTTGGTGAGGCATGGGATCGCATTGAGCGCCATAAGCCCTCCCCTATTGTTTTCCTTGGTATTTTCTTCAATATGGTGAAAAAGAATACAAAAGCTACGCGAAGCACATTCGAGCAGATTGATCAGTTCTGGGCGACAAATCCAAGGCTTGATACAATTATTCCCATGAATCAAGATGTCAACAACGCGACCAACAAGCGAATACCTGTTACCATCGGTTTTCCTAATTCGTCGGCATCAAAGGCTTTTGACAAACTGGCCAACGAGATTTTAAAAAGAATAGAGACCATTGAAAGCACAGCAACTGATATGGAGGCCAATTAAATGGGGTTCATTAACACGAAGAAAGGTCGAGTGGACGTTGGAGAAATGGATCTTGACGTCAGGCGCAAGGAAGATGAGGAGAAGAAACGTCGTCTCATGGCAATGATGGATGAGAAAAGAAGCAACGGTGAAAAGATAAAAAAAGAGGACGAGCTTGAAGATTTCTCCGAGATAGATTCTGCTGTTGGCAAGCGTGTCGAGATGGACGTGCCACTTTCAAGACTCGTGAGGATCGATGACATATACCCAGAGTGGGACGTCTTCCCTGCGGCGCCCGATGACAAGATTATAGACCTCGCGCAGTCTATTGATGCTTATGGACTGCTGCATAGGATTACGCTTTGGGAGCTTGGTGACGGAAGATATTTGATACTCGGTGGTCATACTCGAACAGCTGCCTTCGAATTTCTTCATGATTGGTACAATGAGAAATTCAATGAAGAAAAATATGATATTATTCCCTCGCTCGTGTACAAAAAAGAACAGATAGATGAGACTGACGCTCACAGGATTTTCCTGCTGAGCAACACTAACCAACGAGAAAACAGTCCGTTTGTCCTTGGACGAGCATATAATGACCTAATGAAGCTTGAGAATAAAAAGGCGTTTTATGGTTCGGGCATTTATGCAAAAGAAAGTGTGGCAAAGCAGACGGGCGTCAAGCCCTCGAACCTTTACAGATACATTTCCCTTTACAAGACTGGCTATAAGCCCCTTGTTGATGCCGTGAGCAGGAAAGAAATTTCCTTCAATGTGGCATATACGCTGAGTCGCATGCCAAAGAATTTGCAAATGTTTGTGTATAATTCTGGCAAATATGTAAAAATGTCAATGAACAAAGCAAAGGTGCTTTCCACTGCCATGACAGAGGCTGACGTTAAGCGCGAATTGGACGATTACGAAAATGGACCAAAATCGTTCGAATACAAGGTCATATCAAGAACTGCAAGGCCGAAGAATTATGAAATAATTCCCGTGTTTGTCAGACCAGAGAAAAAAGACGAACTCGTGCAGCTGATAGCTGAGTTAGTGAAAAAAAGTGAGCCGAAGGAAAACATCATTGTCGGATAGAGACTCGATGAGGAGAAATAAAATGTAGAGAACGAATTTGTCCGAACTTCGGACAAATTCAAAATGATATATGACTCGGAATGTACGTCTTGGAATGGGATAAAGGTTGTCTCAACTGCAGAAATATGTAGTCCTAGCTTTATACTCGTTTTCATGGCGATGGATTATTTCCTCGCTGTTTGGTTGCCAGCTGAATGATATAAAATTACTTGGTGTAATAAAATACCCCTGCAAATCTTTGCGACTTGCAGGGGCGTTTTTGATTCGTATCAATATGCGTTATTTTTTGATGATGCCGTTTGCGATGAGGACTTCCTGCACGCTGGCGGCGCTCTTTTTGAGGAGTTCGACTTCTTTTTCTGATATGTGGAGCGGAATGCGACGCTCGACACCGTTTCTGCCGATGACGCTCGGCAGCGACAGCGCGACATCCGTGAGGCCGTATTCGCCGTGAAGCGGCATGGAGACAGGCGTCACGAGGTGCTCATCGTTCAGCACGGCGCGCGCGAGGCGGCAGGCGCCGACGGAGATGCCTGTATTCGTCCAGCCCTTCGACTCGAGCACGTCGTATGCCGTCTGTACGACTTCGTTTGCGATGGCGTCCTTGTCGAGCGGGCCCTCATGCTCATAAAACTCGTCGAGTTGGTCGATGGGCACGCCGCCGATTGTGAACACGCTCCACGCAGGGAACGCCGAATTGCCGTGTTCGCCGAGCATGTAGCCATTCACGTTCGCGGGATTGACATGATAATGCTTGCCGATGATGTACTTGAAGCGCATCGTTTCAAGCGTCGTGCCCGTGCCGAAAAGATGCCCCACAGGGTAGCCGAACTCCGTCGCCGATACGAACGTCGTGATGTCGAGCGGGTTCGTGATCATGATGAATATCGCGTCTGTCGTGTACTTCACGACCTCCGTCATGATCTCGCGAAGCACCTTTGTATTCTCACGCGCGAGTGTCAGACGCTCATGGCTCACGCCTGCGAGAATGCTCGGCCCAGCCGCGCAGATGATGACGTCCGTGTCCTTGAGGTCTTCCCATGTGCCCGAGTGGACATACATGCCCGGGTAGAGGTCCGTCGAGAGCGCGTGCATCATGTCTAGCGCCTCGCCGTGCGCTACCTCATGGCGAATATCTATGCAGACGATTTCAGACGCGAGCTGCATCGCGACAGCCTGCGTCAGTACAGCCGAGCCGACATGGCCGAGACCGAGGATGGCGAGTTTTTGATTACGTTTCATGGTAAAACCCCTCTTTTTTTTGAAATGGATTAAAATTTAGTTTACGCTATTACACATAATCTTAGTCTTTTGCTTACATAATGTCAATAAGTTTCCATAAAAGATGAATAGAAGTACGGAAATCAATTTTCTTGGCAACATGATAGTGGTGAGAGGAAAAATTCACGTAGGAGTAGACATTATAATGAATCAAAATTATAATATGAAGTAATCATCATGTGAATTAGTAAGAGAATTAAATGTGAACAGTGAGTCAACACTGAACATGAACAGCCGCAAGATGATTTTAGGATTTAACAAAGGGGTGGGGCAGCATGGTGAAGACGATAAGCGTGAGGACGAGCAGGCACACGCAGATGGTTGATATTACGGATGATGTGGAGCGCGCTGTGAGGGAGAGCGGCGTGCGCGAGGGCACGTGTCTTATTTTTGTACCGCACACGACGGCGGCGGTCACCATCAATGAGAATGCCGACCCTGATGTGCAGGTGGATTTCATGAAGGAAATCGACAAGATTGTACCGTGGGAGGATGGGTACAGGCACATGGAGGGGAACTCTGCGGCGCATCTCAAAGCGTCGATGATGGGATTTTCGGAGACGGTCATCGTGCATGAGGGGCAACTCCTGCTTGGCACATGGCAGGGGATTTATTTCCTCGAATATGATGGGCCGCGGATGAGGAGCGTGCATGTGAAGGTCATGGAGGGATGATTTTTAAAGGGAAATCGTAAACAGTGAAAAATCGTGCGTAACAGATTTTAAAATAGGCAAAATGAAAGAGCGCCGCTTTGCATCGGGGATTGGTGCAAAGGGCGCTCTTTCAGCTTTATAAGGAGTCGCTATCAAAAGAAGGGGTTATCAAGGATTTCAGGGAGCTGCTTGCCGGCGGCGAGGCAGCTCACAAAGTGGTCGGTGCATTTTCGGTAGAAGCCAAATAATTTCTTGGCCGCCGCCTCGTTGCTGTACACCTTCCAGAAGCCGCAGTCGAGGTAGTCGTGGCCGTGGTGCCTGATGAAGCCCACGACGTCTGACGGTGGATAGCCGAGGAAAAGGCCAATCTCGTGCGGGAATGTGTCGCCGCTGCCGATGCGCTCCGCGAGGTGCTCTATCTGAAACGAGAGAAGCACGGTCGCCTCGTCAAGCGAGCGTGCGACGGGGTAGCCGTAGCGGCGAAGGACTGACTTCGCCATCGGGCGCATGAGGAGACGCGCGAGAATGTCGGCGCGATAGAAGAGGATGAGCGCGCGGGATGAAGCGCTGCCGATGCGCCTCACGCTGACGCCGCATCGTGCGAGGCACGGCGCGTAGCGAATGATGAGGCGCCCGAGCTCGCCGCTCTCGTCCACGGGGAGCGATATGAGGCTCGCGGCTTTCAGCCCACGAAACGTCGGCGCGCAATGCTCAGCGAGCACTGCCTCGAACTCCGATGCGCCCATCAAAATCACCTCTTAACTATCAACAAGGTCATTATAGCAGAAAAGATAATCATTATCAATAGAGAAAACGAAAAAATTAAGATTTTTTTGAGAAATTTTTGGTGAAATTTGATGGCGCGCAATAATTGCACTTCACTTGCGACCATAACTCCCCCTCGCCGCATACAAAAAGCCGCCACGCTAATCCGCGTGGCGGCTTTTTTCCGCTATATTATCTCATCTTGTCATATTCTTATCCTATCCGTTATCCTATATCACTCATTATCTCTTGAGGTTGATGAGTGTCTCGAGCATTTCGTCGGAGACGGTGATGATCTTGGAGTTCGACTGGAATCCACGCTGGGTGACGATCATGTCGGTGAATTCGTTTGCGATGTCGACGTTGGACATCTCGAGCGCGGACGGGGTGATGGTCGCGCCGAGGGCGGTTGCCGTGTTCGGCTCGCCCGACTTGCCGGCGTTGTTCGAGTCCTGATAGAGGCTGTCGCCCGTCTTCTCGAGGCCGCTCGGGTTCGTGAAGCGCTGGAGCGCTACCTGCGCCTCGGCCTGCTTCATGCCGTTCGTGTAGTTGCCCGTGATGACGCCCGTCTTGTCGATGGATATGCTCGAGAGTGTGCCCGCCGCATTGCCGTCGTCAGCGGTGCCCGCGATGGTATTCTCTTGGTCGTACTGGGTTAGTTTACTGAAGTCAACCGTGACTTCAAAAGGTGTCTTTTCGCCATTTGTTACTGTAAGTTTTGCCGTATTTCCGCCGCTTTTATAAACACCATTTTCGTCAAACACTAAATCAGGAGTTGTTGTAAACGCAACCGTATCTGATACAGAATTGCCAGCTGAGTCCTTATAAGAGGAAGATGTTGCTGATGGTGTCCATGTATTGGCACTTTTTTTTGTAAATGTTATAACAACATCATGAGCGAAACCCTCTGTGCCATATACAGTAAGAGTGGTAGCAATTTTTGTACCAATAGGAGATTTCGCATTAAGGTTGTTTGAGTATGTAGCACTTGTAGTTTTGGTCGGCGCCATGCTTTTGCCTGACGGTATCGTGATATTCGTGACGGCACTCGTCGGGTCTGGATCTTTCCATTTGTTATTGGCCTTGTCAAATTCTCCCATCCAGCCCTGCACGAACATGCCGCTGCCCGGCTGCACGTAGTTGCCGTCGGCGTCGAACTCGAATGCGCCGTTCCTTGTATAGAACGTGCCGTTCGTGCTCTTCATGATGAAGAGGGCGTTCGTCGAGGAGAGGCAGAGGTCGGTGTTCTTGCCCGTCGACTGGACAGAGCCATTCGTGAAGAGGAGGTCAATCGACGACACAGACGAGCCGAGGCCAATCTGCTTTGGGTTCGTGCCGCCGAGCGTCGCGCCGTCAGGAGCCGACGCGCCCGTGAGCGTCTGCGAGAGCATGTCCGCGAATACGACGCGGCTCGATTTGAAGCCCGTGGTGTTGATGTTTGAGATGTTATTGCCAATGACATCCATGCGTGTCTGATGGTTTTTCAGTCCAGAGACGCCGGAGTAGAGTGAACGCATCATAATGAATCAATCTTCCTTTCGATAGTGGCCGCGGGCGGTGCGTCTGTCGTTCGGCGCCGCAGAGCCCCCGTGTGGTCCGGCTCGTTCCGCTTATTGTTTATATTCCCCCGACGATTCCATGTCCCTTGCCGTTTCCCGCATATCCCTGCGCGGCGTCATCATTCAAAGCCATCGGGGTGTCCCCCTTTCTTTTTTGATTTCGTGAAAATGGTGTGAACTCACATAATGAGATTATATCACATTTCTCCTATGATTTATATCGTAAAAAATCAAAATTTCTTAAGCACTTTTTTGGAAAATGTGAAAAAATTTTTGCTAAAGTGGATTCCTGCAAATTGAAAATTTTGTTGAAGTGAAATTTTACACATCGAAAAATTTTCGCCGCAAAATTTTATATGCGCTGAAGAAACTTTCTATCATTCTTTACAAAGATTTTACATTGAGAAAATAGTGTAAATCTTCTTTATCTGATATAATTGTTCTCGAAGGGGATTTTCATTCGTGGCTCGCGATTTTCACGTGCGCGCGCGAATGTAAAGAAAACGTAAAATTGAATGAACTGATTGCGAGATGAAATGATGAACATTTTCAGCGTCTTAAATCTGGTCGGGGGACTCGCGCTCTTTCTTTTCGGCATGAGCGTGATGGGCAGCGCGCTCGAGCGGCGGGCGGGCAGCGGGCTGAGGAAGACGCTCGCGCGGCTCACGGACAAAAAGTATGTCGGGCTCCTCACGGGTCTCGGCATCACGGCGGTCATACAGAGCTCGTCCGCGACGACGGTCATGGTCGTGGGCTTCGTGAATTCGGGGCTGATGACGCTTCGGCAGGCCATCAATGTCATAATGGGCGCGAACATTGGCACGACGGTGACAGCGTGGATACTGTCGCTGTCGGGCATCAGCAGCGACAATATCTGGGTAACGCTCCTCAAGCCGTCGTCATTCACGCCGATACTCGCGGCCATCGGCGTCGTGCTGTATCTTTTCGTGAAGGACGACAAGAAGAAGGACATGGGGCTCATCATGCTCGGATTTGCGACGCTGATGTTCGGCATGGAGGAAATGGCGGGCTCGGTCTCGGGGCTCAAGGACGACGCGGCGTTCGGCGAGCTTTTCCTGATGTTCTCCAATCCCGTGCTCGGCGTCATCGCGGGCGCGGTGCTCACGGCCATCATCCAGTCAAGCTCGGCGTCTGTCGGCATCCTGCAGGTGCTCGCGTCGACGGGGCAAATCACGTACGGCTCGGCCATTCCCATCATCATGGGTCAGAACATTGGCACGTGCGTGACGGCCATCATTTCATCGATTGGCACGAATAAAAACGCGCGCCGCGCCGCTCTCGTGCATCTCTCGTTCAATGTCATCGGCTCGATTTTCTTCATCATCGTGTTCTGCGTCGCAAAATATGCGTTCGCTCCCGCAATCCTCGGCGACATGGCGACGATGTTCGGCATCGCCGTCGTGCATTCCGTTTTCAATATTTGCTGCACGGTGCTGCTCTATCCGATGGCGGGGCTTTTGGAGAAATTCGTCATGCGCCTCATCCCCGACGCGCGGCAGGAGGAGAAGGTCGTCGAGCTCGACCCGCGCCTTTTCTCTGTGCCGCCTGTTGCGCTCGGGCAGAGCCGCAATGTCATGATAAAGATGGTGGAGTGCACGAAGGCCGCGGTCGAGGAGAGCGTCGGCATGCTGCAGAAATTCGACTACGAGACGTTCACGGACGTCTGCGGCAAGGAGCGTGAGACGGACCACTACGAGGACATCATCGGCACGTATCTCGTCAATCTCAGCAAGCAGAAGCTCGCCGAGCGCGAGAGCGAGGAGGCGGCGGGGTATCTGAAGCTGCTCGCGGACTTCGAGCGAATGGCCGACCACGGCGTCGCCATCGCGAAATGCGCCGACGAGATCGAGGCGAAAAAGCTCGAGTTTTCGCCCGAGGCGCAAAATGAGATACGCGTGCTGACGGCGGCGCTCGTCGAGGTCGTGTCGCTCTGCGTGAGCTCGTTTGAGGCGCGCGACATCGAGGCGGCGCGGCGGATAGAGCCGCTCGACCGCGTCATCGGAAACTTAAGCGACTCCATTCGCCTGCGCCATGTCAAAAGGCTCCAGCGCGGCACGTGCTCCATCGATGCGGGATTTGTCCTGTCGGATATACTGACGAACGTGAAGCGCGTCGCTGACCATTGCTCCAATGTCGCGGGCACACTCATGGACATATCCGAGCACAACATCAGCATCCACAAATCACTTCGCGAATACAGGCGCGAGAGCGGCACATTCAAAAGGCTTCTCGAGGAATATTCAAGCAAATACAGCCTCACGAAAAACAAAAGCGAAAACGAATAGAACAAATTTGTACCCGTCGGGTACAAATTCAAAAACGGGCTCAGGAAAAGGACGAGTCCGTTTTTTTGTGGGGGTAAGGGGGTTTGCTGTGATTTTTCATAATAGAGATTATAATGGTAGCAAATGGGGAAGAGAGACGATAAAAAGGAGCGTGAAAATATGGCGAAGGAACGCATGAAAAAGGACATCATCATCATCGGCGCGGGGATGGCGGGTCTCACGGCCGCGCTTTATGCGGGGCGCATGAATCTTTCTGTGCTCGTGCTGGAGAATGGTCTCGTCGGCGGGCAGATTGCGAACGCCACGGGCATTGAGAATTACCCGGGGCTAGCGCGTGTCGCGGGCGGCGACCTTATCGCGACGGTGCAGCAGCAGGCGGAGAGCTTCGGCGCGGTTGTTGACGAATTCGACGAAATTGAGCGCGTTGATTTGACGCAGTCGCCGAAGATTGTCGAGACGGGCGAGCACATCTACGAGACGGATGTCGTCATCATCGCCACGGGCATGCAGCGGCGCAAGCTCCCGCTCCCCGAGGCCGCGAAGTACGAGAACAGGGGCGTCCACTACTGCGAGCTCTGCGACGGCCACAGCTATGATGGCAAAATCATCGCGGTCATGGGCGGCGGCAATGCGGCTGTCGATGCGGCGAATTTCCTCACGAAGTACGCGAAAAAGCTCTATCTCATCCATCGCTCGGAGCTCCGCGCCGACGTCGTGTCGCAGAAAAAGCTCTACGCCAATCCGAAGGTCAAGGTGCTGCTCGAGACCGAGGTGAAGGCGCTCGCGGGCGATGGCCGCATCGAGAGCGTGCATCTCCTCGACAAATCGAGCGGCAAGGAGTACGACCTCGCCGTCGACGGCATATTCGTCAATATCGGCGTCGTGCCGAACACAAAGCTCTTCGCGGGGCAAGTGAATATGAACGAGGCGGGGCGCATCATCGCGGGTGAAGACTGCCGCACGAACGTACCAGGCGTATTCGCGGCGGGCGACGTGCGCACGAAGGAAATACGCCAGCTCACGACGGCGGCGGCAGACGGCACGACAGCAGCGCTCTTGGCAGAGAAGTATATTAATTTGCTGAGGGAACAATAAGAAACAGTGTTATTTTATAAATTTTATGGTATTTTTCTAATGCATCGCTTTGGCTAGTGTGAATAATCACAGAATCTTTGACGCTAGCCTCCCCAATGGGGGAGGTGCCGAGCGAATGCGAGGCGGAGAGGGTTATCCGATATATGCAATAGTCAACAAAAGTCAAATACGAATTTTACAAACTTATAATTGATTAAAAACGGAGGAAAAGAAAATGGTAAAAGTTTATTCAATTCATCAGTGCCCGTGGTGCACGAAAGCGAAGAAATATCTCGAGTCGAAGGGCGTCGCCTACGAAGAGCACAACATCGAGGAGAACGAGGCTGACCGCATTGCCTGCGAAAAGCTCTCAGGCGACACGATGGTCCCCGTCATCACCGTGAACGACAAAGATTTCGTCCTCGGATTTGACAAAGAAAAAATCGATGCGCTGATTGCATAAAGCGTCGAAATGAGCGAAATGAAAACGACCCAAGCGGCAAAACCGTGAGGGTCTTTTTTTATGTGCGGTGTGATGTTAAGGAAACGAAAAATATATTGTCAGTTTTCAAAAATCATCGTAAAATATAGGGAGAAACGTACAATATAAGGGAGGTGAGGCCGATGGATATGGCAGAGCGTCAGAAGATGATTGAAGCAATTCAGCAGTTCAGGCTCATTGATGATGTGTATTTCAGCGCTTTTTTCGATGGCGACAAGGCTAGCATGGAGCTCGTTCTCCGCATTATCCTAGGCAAGCCAAGCCTGCACGTCGTGGAGATGCGCGCGCAAAACGAAGTGCCGAACATGTACGGCAGGGCAGTGCGGTTCGACGTGTTTGCGACGGATGACAAAAATAACGAATACAACATCGAGGTGCAGAGGAGCGACGAGGGTGCAAATCCACGCCGCGCGCGGTACAACTCCTCAATGATGGATACGATGAATGTCAGCAAGGGGACGGAGTGGAAGGATATTCCGCCCGTGATAGTGATATTCATCACGGAGCACGATGTCCTCGGCGGCGGGCTCCCGCTATACCATGTGGAGCGCGTGATTCGCGAAATGGGCGACAAAAGTTTCGGCGATGCGTCGGAGATCGTATACGTCAACGCTGAAATACAAGATGATACGCCGCTCGGGAAGCTGATGCATGACTTCTTTTGCAAAGATGCAAATGATATGAACTACAGGATTTTGGCAGACAGGACGAAATTTTTCAAAACGGATGAACATGGGGTGAGCAGAATGTGCAAAATAATGGAAGACATAAAAAATGAAGGCGTCGCAGAAGGCATGGAAAAGGGCATGAAAGCAGGCAGAAAAGAAGGAAGAAAAGAAGGAGTGGTAGTTGGCAGAGAAGAAGCCCGAGGAGACATGGTTACAGTTATGCTGAAGGACTGCGCGCCTATCGGCAAGATAGAGCAGTATACGGGCTGGACGAATGAGAAGATACGCGATTTTGCAAGTCGCAATAATCTCACCGTGTATTGACGAGATTTTTACACGAGGTGAGCGGGATGTGCGACATAATGGAAAAAATAAAGAATGAGTACAGAGAAGCGGGCATAGCATTGGGCATAAAAGCGGGCATGGAGGAAGCAAGAGGCAATGTTGCTATGGCCATGCTGAAGGACTGCGCGCCCATCGGCAAGATAGAGCAGTATACGGGCTGGACGAACGAGAAAATACGCGATTTCGCTATTCGCAATAATCTCACTGTGCATTGAAAAATATCCCGAGAGGACGAAAGAGCCTTTCGGGGTATTTTTATGCGAATTTGGTGCAAAATCTTGCAGGATATTTTTGCGCGACGGCGAATTATATTTGTGAGTTCATGTTGTTATTCTTGTTGGTGGTGGTGTGTATGAGGCGAAAGGACCGCGAGGTGAAGGATTTCGTTGAAATCGTGGGGATACTCGCGCGGTGCGAGATGGTGACGGTGTCGATGGTCGACGATGGCGTGCCGTACGCTGTGCCGGTGTCGTTCGGCTACCGTGTGGAAGCGGGGCGCGTCTATATTTATTTTCACGCGGCGCGCGCGGGACGCATGATGGCGTGCCTGAAAAAGGACGCGCGTGTATTTGTCGAGGCGCATGTGTTCAAAAAGGTGGAGCCGACGGCGTACGGCATCACGGCGCGGTATGAGTCGGTGATGGGCGCGGGTGTCGTGCGTTCGCTCGAGGGCGACGAGAAAGTCGCGGGGCTACGGCGGCTGTGCGTGAAGTACGGCTATCCAAATTACCCGATTGGGCGGTGCAAGGGGCTCGAGAATGCTTATGTGTATGAGATTGCGATTGATGAAATGACGGGGAAGTCGAGTTTAAATGAAGAAAATGCTATGGATTGCGACGATGACGCTCATCGCGCTTGGCGCGGCGAAGGGTGACATGGTGCGTGTGATGGGCAAGGCGTCGCGCATCTGCCTCGAGTGCATAGGGATAGGCTGATGGGCGCGCATATAAGCACGCGCATGCGCCACGTCGTGCAGGCGCTCGTGACAATCGCATATAATCCGCACGTGGCGAATTTCGTGACGGGGCACATCTATCGCGGTCAGACGAAGTCGCTGTGCGTGCCGGGGCTGAACTGCTACTCGTGCCCCGCGGCGATGGGTGCGTGTCCAGTCGGCTCGCTTCAGAGTTTCCTCGCGGGCGCGGTGCCGCGCTTTCCCGCATACGTCGTCGGGCTCATCGCGCTTTTTGGGTTCGTGCTCGGGCGCGTGGTCTGCGGGTGGGGCTGCCCGTTTGGTCTCTTGCAGGAAATTTTATATAAGCTCCCGACGCCGAAGGTGAGAAAATCACGCGTGACTTTTTTCTTAAGCCGCATGAAGTACGTGTGGGCGGCGCTGTTCGTTGTGGTGTTACCGCTCGTGTTTTGGGCAATGTTCGGTGCGGGCGAGCCGACGTTTTGCAAATATATTTGTCCCGCGGGCACGCTCGAGGGCGCTGTGCCGATTTTCCTCGCAAATGAGAAAATGCGCTCGGCGGCGGGGCTCATCACGGCGTGGAAATTCGCGGTGATGCTTGCGTTCCTCGCGCTGATGGTGTTCTTGTTCAGGCCGTTTTGCCGCTTCGTCTGTCCGCTCGGCGCGGCGTATGGGATGTTCAATCGTCATGCAATTTTCGGAATCAAGGTGGATAATACGAAGTGCATCAGCTGCGGCGAATGCGCGCGGCTCTGCAAGATGGACACGCGCGTGGCGGGCGACGCCGAGTGCGTGTCGTGCGGCGATTGCGTTGGGGCGTGCCCCACGGGTGCGATATATTTTGGCGGCGTGAGGAAGCGCGGTGAGGCGGCGGCTATGTCTAATCGATAATGGTGAGAATCATAGTTTTATGTACGGGAATTATTTTCAATATTTTATCAAGGAGGCATGTAAAATGAAAAGGTTGATTGCTTCGATGATGGTGGCGGGCGCGGTTTTCATAGCGCCGATGGCGGCAGATGTTGCGCTGCCAGCGCTGGGCGTGTCGATGCCGATGGCGACGGTGGCGGAGGCGAAGAGTGCACCGGATGTGGCGGTGCACAGTCTCACGACGGGCGAGGAGACGTCGATTGCGGCGCTCCACGACGGGCGGCCGCTGTTCCTCAATTTCTGGGCGTCGTGGTGCCCGCCGTGCGTCGGCGAGATGCCGCACATTCAGTCGATGTATGAGCGCTACGGCGGCCAGATGAATTTCGCGGCGGTGACGATCGACGATGTGGAGTCGGACGCGACGGACTACCTCTCGAGCGCGGGGCTGACTCTACCGACGTACGCGGGCGATGTGAATGACATCGCGATGGCGTATGGCATAGAGGCGATACCGCTGTCGCTCATTGTCTCGCCTGACGGCGAAATCATCGCGGAGCACCTCGGCGGCATGAGCGCGGGCGAGATGGAGCGCTTCATCAAAAGCGCGCTTTAACGTTGGCAATGTACCCGCAAATATTGAAAGGAAGCGTTTATCATGGTAATAGATTTTCCAAATATGGAAGAGGCGGCGATGCCGCATTTCAAGGGCGGCGAGGGCACGATGCACGCGAAGGCGCACGCCGATGAGATAAACCGCATCATGCGCATCAGAATGGTGCCGGGCTCGTCGGTCGGCGAGCACACGCACGACACGAGCAGCGAAATCATTTTCGCGCTGTCGGGCGAGGCGGTCGCAATCTGCGACGGCAAAGAGGAAGTCGTGAAGGCGGGCATGTGCCACTATTGCCCGAAGGGGCACACGCACTCGATGAAAAATATCGGGACGGAAGATTTCATCGGCTACGCGGTCGTGCCGCAACAGTAAAATATGAGTCGCACAATGCAAGGACATAAGCAAAACCCTCTCCGCCTCGCATTCGCTCGGCACCTCCCCCATTGGGGAGGCTGGCGTTACAGAGTCTGTGATTATTCACATTAGCTGAATCGATTTATACTGATAAAAACATGAATCTTTTCCTCTAGCTGATTAATTAACCTAGCTAAATAATCGACATGCGAAAGTGTAAAATATTTCAATCAATCGCTAAATTCTAGCATGCAAAGACTCTCATCCTATGCCTCCCACTCTGGGGGAGGTGCCCCGCAGGGGCGGAGAGGGTCTATCTGTTTAAACGTTAAATGGCAACACTCCAATCTTTCATTCATTTGCCAAATCTCATATGGAATCAAAAAGGCGTCATTCACGTTTTGCGCGTGGGTGACGCCTTTTTGGTATAGGTATTTTTCGGCAATGGTGATGTGGAAATTGCCGTGGAAAGCGATGAATTGTTATTTGATGAAATTTGATGAGATTTGGTGCAATTTAATGAAATTTGTTGAATTGAAATAAAAACGCATCAGCGAATGAACTGAGGAAAATCAGTCGAGGTTTGAGATTTTCGAGAGGAATGATGTGTCGTAGCCGCCTTTTTTGAAGAGTGGGTTCTCGATGAGGCCACGCTGGAAATCGGCGGTGGTCGTGACGCCCTCGACGATGAGCTCACGAAGAGCGCGCTTCATGCGGATGATGGCCTCGTCGCGCGTCGCGCCCCAGGCGATGACTTTCGCGAGCAGCGAGTCGTAGTACGGCGGGATGACCATGCCGCTGTACATGGCGCTGTCGACTCTGACGCCGAGGCCGTTCGGGAAGTGACAGAACTTCACTCTGCCGGGCGTCGGGCGAAAGCCTTCATTCGGGTCTTCGGCATTGATGCGGCACTCTATGGCGGCGCCGTGGACGGTGATGTCGTGCTGCCATATCGGGAGCGGCTCGCCTGCAGCGGCGATGAGCTGGAGCGCGACGATGTCGACGCCCGTGACGCGCTCGGTGATGGGGTGCTCGACCTGTATGCGCGTGTTCATTTCGAGGAAATAGAACGCATTGTGGTCGACGAGAAATTCGACGGTGCCGACGCCCGAGTAGCCGACGGTCTCCGCCGCGCGAATGGCGGCTTTTTTCATGCGCAGGCGCAGCATGTCGCTGATGCCCTGCGCGGGCGCCTCTTCGAGGAGCTTCTGGTGGCGGCGCTGTATGGAGCAATCGCGGTCGCCGAGCGTGAGGACGCTGCCGAAATTGTCGGCGGCAATCTGCACCTCGATGTGGCGTGGGCCAATGATGAGGCGCTCCATGTAGACGTCACCGCAGCCGAACGCCGCCGCGGCCTCCTGCCGTGCCTCGGGGAATACCTTCCTGAGCTCGTCCTCGTCCTTCGCCTCTTTCATGCCCTTGCCGCCGCCGCCCGCCGACGCCTTGACGAGCACGGGGTAGCCGATGCGTTTGGCCGTCTCGACGGCTTCGTCCACGCTCGTGACGAGACCGTCGCTGCCGGGTACGACGGGCACGCCCGCGATGGACATCGTGCGCTTCGCGTTGTCCTTGTCGCCCATTTTTCGTATGGCCTCGGGCGATGGGCCGATGAACGTGATGCCGTTTTCGGCGCAGAGCTCGGCGAAGTCGGCATTTTCCGCGAGGAATCCGTAGCCCGGGTGGATGGCCTCGGCGCCGGTCTTTTTCGCGGCGGTGATGAGCGCCGCCATGTTGAGATAGCTGTCGTGCGCGGGGGCGGGGCCTATGGCGACGGCCTCGTCGGCGAGCCGCACATGAAGCGCGTCACGGTCGGCGGCCGAGTAGACGGCGACGGTCTTGACGCCCATTTCGAGGCACGTGCGGATGATGCGTATCGCGATCTCGCCTCGATTGGCGATGAGAATTTTGTGAAACATGGTATCACCTCGTCAGGCGCAACGAATGTGAAGGAGCGGCTGGCCATACTCGACCATTTCGCTGTCGTCGGCGACGATGTCGATGATTTCGCCCGCGACAGGCGATTTGACTTCATTAAATAGCTTCATGACCTCGACGATGCCGAGCACTTGTCCCGCCTCGACGTGCGCGCCGACGGTGGTGTACGGCTCGGCGCCGGGCTCGGGCGCGCGGTAGAATGTGCCGAGCACGGGGGACGAGACCTCCGTGATGGAGTCGTCCGTCGCTTCGGCTGTAGGCACGCTTGCAGTAGGCGGGGGCGTTGCGGCGGGCGCTTTCGGTGTTGCCGTGACTTTTGGCGCGGCATCGGCGGCAATGATGGACGCGGCGCCTGCTTTTTTTAGCACGAGGTCAACGCCGTCGGCCGTCATCTTGAATTCGACGAGCCCCGACGCGTCCACTTTGTCTATGATTGAGAGTATGTCTTTCATTGTGAGCTTGTCCATTTTATCACCCCATAAAATTTTGTAAATCTATCCGAGCACGAGTTTTGCGGCGGTGGCCGCCTTCGCGATGAGCGTGCGTTGCTCTATGTAGAGGCGCTCAGCCTCGGCGAGCGAGATTTCGCTGAATGAGACGGTGTCACCTGCGCGCGTCTGGCCAAATCGCGGCAGATCGACCATCGCAATCTGCGCGATTTTCGGATAGCCGCCCGTCGTCTGGCGGTCGGCCATGAGCACGATGGGCTTGCCGTCGGCGACCTGCACGGTGCCGAATGCGACGGGCTCGGAGATGAGCTCGCGCGGCTCTTTGAGCTCGAGCGTCTTGCCCATGAGGCGGTAGCCCATGCGGTCGGCCTGCACGGTCACGCGGTAGCGTTCCTTTGATGAGAAAAAGCTCTCGAGCGTCTCTTTCGTGAACCAA
Organism: uncultured Selenomonadales bacterium; assembly: GCA_900314765.1. Lineage (GTDB taxonomy): Bacteria > Bacillota > Negativicutes > Selenomonadales > Selenomonadaceae > RUG024. The sequence continues at coordinate 46,689 of OMWN01000063.1, forward strand.
TCGGCCTGAAGTCCGCGCGTCACGCGAATGGGGCGCGTCGTGTCTGTCGTGACGCGCGGCGTGAACCAATCGACGGAAATCATCGTATCGGAGATTTTGTGGCCGATTTCGTAGAGTTTTTTCGTGATTTTCTCGTCTGAGGAAATCGTGAGCTCGTCTCCATCTTTGAGCGCGCGGCCATCATAGCCGCCAATGCCCGCGCGCATGTACGTGCTGCGGCTCGCCATGCGCTTTGGCACGTCTATGTTGCCCGCGAATGCGATATATGTGCGCGCGCCGTGGCGAGGGCCGCCGCATACGAGCGTCGCGTCCTGCGTCACGAGCACGGGGCGGTGCATGGGGACGGGGATGCCGCCGATGGTCGCCATCATATCGGCGCCCGCGAGCACGAATACGATGCCGCGCTTTAGCTCCAGCATCGCGCCTTTGAGTGTCATCTCGAGCGCGGCCTCATGCGTGTCGTTACCAACGGCGAGATTTGCGACGGCGAGTGAAAATGTGTCTATGGCACCGCTCTGAATGATGCCGTATTTCTGGTAGCCGACGCGCCCCATGTCCTGTACCGTTGTCATGAGCCCGCCGTCGAGCACCTTGATTTTCATGGACGTCATGAAGCGTCGCCTCCTTTTTTTGCGTCCTCAGCGCGCTTTATTTCGTCGTATTCGTCCGCCGTGATGGCGTAGAACTCGAGCTTGTCGCCCGCATGGAGGAGCGTCGGGTCGTCATCGTCGTCGGGGCGGAACAGCGAGAGCGGCGTTCGGCCGATGAGCTGCCAGCCGCCCGGCGTCGCGATGGGATATATGCCCGTCTGCTCGCCCGCGATGCCGACGGAGCCCTCGGGGATGATGAGGCGCGGCGATTTCTTGCGCGGCGTCGCGATGGATTTCGGCAGGCCGCCGACGTATGGAAAGCCCGGCGCGAAGCCTATCATGTATATGAGGTAGTCGCCGCTCGTGTGCGTCTCGATGACGTCCTGCTCTGTCATTTTATGATAACGAGCGACATCAGCGAGGTCAGGGCCATACTCGCCGCCGTAGCATACGGGCACACGCACGACGCGCGCGTCCGCGCTTTTGCCGCCCTTGTCGTCTATGCTGCGGACGATGGCCTCGGCCTTGAGCTTCGCGACTTGGTAGGAGTAGGGGACGCCTTCCTCGGGATTGAGGAGTGTCTCTTTCGCGAGCACGACAGGGTCGTAGAAAATCGTCACACTCGTGTATGCGGCGATGTACTCGGTCATGCCCGCGAAAGGCTGACGCTCGAGCGCGTAGCTGAACGACCGCACGGCATCATGCACGGCGGGGGCGATGGTACTCCCGAATGAGACGAGGATGGCCGCTTCGCCGAGCGGACTAAAATTGATTGACATGGTGTATTCACTTCCTCAATGAATGCAAATGATACAACTTTAGAACGAATTTGTACCCGTCGGGTACAAATTCGTTCTAAAACTTGACGGTTTTCATCAGAGAACGCCGAGACGCGCTTCTTTGAGGTCGGTGATGAACATGTGGCCCGGCGCGTGCGTGATCATGAGGTCAGGCTTCACGGCCATCGCGACGGCCTGCGGTGTGACACCGCACGCCCAGAACACGGGGATTTCGCCGTCCTTTATCGTGACGGGGTCGCCGAAATCGGGGTGATGGATGTCCTTTATGCCGATGTGCTCTGGGTTGCCAATCTGCACTGGCGAGCCGTGCACGGCAGGGAAGCGTGATGTGACTTCGACAGCGCGCACGACGTCTTTTTCGGGGATTGGCCGCATCGAGACGACCATCGGCCCGTGAAATCTCCCTGCGGGCACGCACTGGATATTCGTCTTGAACATCGGCACATTGCAATGCTCCTCAATCTGTCTGACGGGGATGCCGTTCTTCATGAGCGGGAACTCGAATGTGAAGCTGCAGCCGAGCACGAATGCGACGAGGTCGTCCTCCCAGACGTCCATGAGGTCCGTGACCTCGGAGTCGAGCTCGCCGTGGCGGTAAATGCGGTACTTCGGCACGTCGGTGCGAAGGTCAGCACTCGGCGCCGCGATAGTCGGGACAGGGCTGCCAGGCTCCGTCACGTCGAGCACGGGGCAGGGCTTCGGATTTCTCTGGCAGAAAAGCAGGAAATCGAAAGCGAGCTCCTTGTGCATGATAGCGAGATTTGCCTGCGCGTAGCCCTCGGAGATGCCCGACGTCGGCTTTACCCACTCATTTTTTCTGAACATCGCCCGCGCCTCAGACGGCGAGAGCTTTGACATATCCATATCAGCCATTTTTGTCAGCTCCTTATGATTTGTTGAAAATTTTATGTGACAATACTGCGAGACCCTCTCCGGCCCCTGCGGGGCCACCTCCCCCAAAGTGGGAGGCAAAGTTTGAAAGCTTTTGAAGCCTAAAACTAAACGGAAGAATAAGAGACCCCATGTTTCCATTAGTCGATTATTTAGCTAGTGTAAATAATCTTAAACTCTGTGAAGCCAGCCTCCCCAATGGGGGGCAAACATGCCAGTGGCATGTTTGCGCGAGCGAATGCGAGGCGGAGAGGGTAGGCTATGCTTCATTTAAGCTATAATCAAAAAATTCTATTCAAAAAAATAATTGGGCGGATAACAACAGCGGGCTCGTCTTTGGAGGGGACTCTGCCTGCCCTGTGTCTGTTATTCCGCCCACGTCACAAAAAGTAAAGGGAGTAAAGAGTATTATGTCATTGCTATGTCATGCTATTGGGAAATGTCAATCGATATTTCCCTAGCGAATAGCCAATCAAGCGAAGAGCTTCGGCAGGTTGTTGATCATTGTGTAGCCGCCCATGTAGAGCATCATTGCGAATATGATCCAGCCGAATATGGTCATCCACATCGGGTGGCTGTAGTCGCCGACGATGCGCTTTTTGCTTGCCGCGAGGAGCAGCACGCCGAGCGTCACCGGAAGGATGAGGCCGTTGAGCGCGCCGACGAGGATGAGCACTTTGACAGGCTTGCCGATGAATATAAATACGAGCGTCGAGAAGACGATGAAGGCGATGATCGCGAGGCGATAGTTCGCGTCAATCTTCTTGTTGAATGTGCGAATGAAGGAGACGGATGTGTACGCCGCGCCGATGACGGACGTGACAGCCGCTGCCCACATGACGATGCCGAAAATCTTGTAGCCAATCTCGCCGACGGAGAGACGGAACACTGACGCAGGCGGATTGGCGGGGTCGAGCGCGAGGCCCTGAGCGACGACGCCGAGTGTCGCGAGGAAGAGGATGATGCGCATGATGCCGGTGATGGTGACGCCCGTGACGGAGCTTCTCGTGATCTCCGGCAGGTGCTCTTTGCCCGTGATGCCTGCGTCTACGAGGCGATGGCCGCCCGCGAATGTGATGTAGCCGCCGACGGTGCCGCCGACGAGCGTGACGATGGACATCATGTCGATGCTGTCAGGGACGATGCTCTTTGAGATGGCCTCGCCCATAGGCGGCGCGGATGTGATGGCGACGTAGAGGGTGAGGAGCACGATGGCTGCGCCCGCGAACTGCGTGAAATGGTCCATCGCGCGGCCCGCTTCTTTCGAGAGGAATATGACGATGGCGACGCATGCGCTGATGGCCGCGCCGACGGCTGGGCTGATGCCGAATATGACGTTGAAGCCGAGGCCTGCGCCGCCGACGTTGCCGATGTTGAAAGCGAGGCCGCCCATGACGACGAGCGCGGAGACGAAGTAGCCGAGGCCCGGCAGGACCTCATTTGCGATGTCCTGGCCACGCTTGCCCGTGACGGCAATGATGCGCCAGATATTGAGCTGGGCGCCGATGTCGATGATGATGGACATCAGTATGACAAATCCGAAGCTTGCGCCGAGCTTCTCGGTGAAGACGGTGGTCTGCGTGAGAAAGCCCGGACCGATGGCCGACGTCGCCATGAGGAAAGCGGCGCCAAGGAGCACGCTGATCTGCGACTTCGTCGGAGCCGCAGGCTTCGCGAGGTCGGGGAGCGGCTCGACATGAGCGCTCTTTGGACTGAGTTTTGCTGTTGCTGCCATGATGAACATCTCCTTTTGAAGTTCATGGTATTTGATGAAATCAGATGAAATTAATCGATTATAAAAATTTTCCCGTGGGTCTGATGGCGATGCCGCAATCGCTGAGGTCATCTCGTATGCGTTTCGCGAATGCGAGCGCTTTTGGCGTGTCGCCGTGGATGCAGAGCGTGTCGGCCTTCACATGTATCGTGCGGCCGCTCGCCGTCACGACTTCGCCGCGCTCCGCCATCATGAGCGCCTGCGCCGATGCCTCATCCTCATCGGAAAGCACTGCGCCCTTTTCGCTTCGCGGCATCAGCGATCCGTCGTCCATGTACCGCCTGTCGGCGAATACCTCGGACGCCGATGCGATGTGCTCGCTCTCAGCGGCTTTTATGAGCTCGCTGCCCGCGAGGCCGTAGAGTATGAGGCTCGAGTCCACGTCGGCGACGGCCTTCGCTATCGCCTCGGCGAGCGCGCTGTCCTTCGCGGCCATGTTGTAGAGCGCGCCGTGCGGCTTCACGTGCTGGAGGTGCGCTCCCATCGCCTTGACGAACGCCGCGAGCGCGCCAACCTGATACACGACTATCGCGTACGCTTCATCGGGCGATATTTTCATCTGCCGCCTGCCAAATCCGACGAGGTCGGGGAGCCCCGGGTGCGCGCCGATGGCCGTGCCCGCGTCAATCGCGAGCTTCACGGTGCGCCGCATCACGACGGGGTCGCCCGCATGGAACCCGCACGCGACATTCGCGGACGAAACAATGGGGAGAATGGCCGCATCGTTGCCGATGGTGTACGCGCCGAAGCTCTCGCCGAGGTCAGAGTTGAGATCGATATTTTTCATTCGCATCACTTCCAAATCTGAAAATAAAAAAAGGTCCTATGACCGTGGATGCTCACGTCGTAACATGAACATTCACTGTCACAGGACTCCATTGTCACTTGCAGCTCAGTGTGCTTGTTTCCTGAACTACATGCGTAATCATAGCACAAATAAAATTGCTTGTAAACAGTTTTTATAATTTTTTCAGAAAAAATTTATGAAAATGTAAAGGCTGATGAGCGGCGCGCTCATCGTATATGTGCGAGAAGACTAGCAATGCGCAGAAAACAAAAGACAAAATCGCGGGAGTCGTGATATACTGATGGTGTAAGTTTGCGATGATGCAAGACCCTCTCCGCCCCCTGCGGGGGTAAACGTGCCACTGGCATGTTTACCCCCCATAGTGGGAGGCATAGCGAAAGCGGTGCTTCACGATGTAATTGAAGGGCGAAAGATATTCCTTCACTATTTTAAGTGAAATTGATTTGAAACTGATTTGAAATTGATGAATCCATGTATACATTTTTCTATTGCGATTGACAGCCGCGATTTATGAATCTATAATGAGCTCATGCAGTTGAAAGCAACGAGGCTTTTATTATGGCCTCGTTTTTTTTATACTTTGATTTATATTTTGTGTTATATTTTGTATGAAAGTAAGGAAGCGTTTTTATGTTAAGCATGTCTGTTTTTCAAGCGACCATCGTGCTCGCCGTCATCGTTGTCGTGATTGGCGGCGGCATTTTCGCGGCGCGCTCGGTCGAGGGTTCTGAGGGGTTCAGCCTCGGCGGGCGCTCGGCGGGCGTGCCGATGATCGCGGGGTGCATCGCGGGCACGTGCGTCGGCGGCGGCGCCACAATCGGCGCGGCGCAGCTCGCGGCATCTCTCGGTCTCTCGGCGATATGGTTCAATATCGGCATGAGCCTAGCGCTCATCGTCATGGGCGTGTTCTACGCGCGGCCACTTAGGCAGACGAGCCTCGAGACGGTGCCGCAGTTCCTGCGCCTCAATTATGGTATAGGCTCTGAGCGATTTTCAACGGTCGTGTCGTCGCTCGGCATCCTTTTCAGCGCCGTCGCGAGCAGCCTGCCGGGCATCGCGCTCATCTCGGCGCTCACGGGGCTCACTCACGTCGAGTCCGCGCTTGCGCTCCTCGTGCTTGTCGCGGCGTACGCGTTTTTCGGCGGCATGAAAAGCGCGGGCATGGGCGGTATCCTCAAAATGCTGTTGATACTTTTGAGTCTTGCAATCGTCGGCATATACGCGTGGGAAGAGACGCAAAACCCCGTCGTGATGGCGGCGATACCCGTCGATTGGTGGAACATTTTCTCGTGCGGCAGCCACCATATCATAATGAGCGTGCTGTCGCTGCTCGTTGGCGTCATCTGCACGCAGACGTACATACAGGCCGTCTTCTCCGCGTCCAATCCGCATACGGCGGCCATCGGCGCGTTCTCGGCGGCCATCGTGACGCTTCCTGTTGGCATACCGTGCGCGCTCGTCGGCATGTACATGCACGTGGCACATCCCGAAGTGCCCGCGCTCATCGCGCTGCCGACGTACCTTTTGAATGAGGCGCCGACCATCGCGGGCGCCGTCGCGCTGGGCGGCCTCGTGCTCAGCATCGTGAGTTCCATCGCGGGTCTCTCGCTCGGTGTCGGCACCATGCTCGCGCGCGATCTCGTCATACCGCGCTTCGGCATCACGGACAGCCACGTCGAGATGGTCGTCATGCGCGGCCTCATCATCGGCGTCATCGTCGTCGCGCTCGGGATTGCCATCACGCACGAGCACAGCCAAGTGCTGTTCTGGAATTACCTCTCGATGGCACTGCGCGGCGGCGGCGTGTTTCTGCCGTTCACGATTGCCATATTCAAGACGAGGGCCGTGCCGCCGCGCATCACGCTCATTTCAATGATCGTCTCGACGGCGGTCGCCATCGCCGCGGCAGTCCTCGAGAGCCCCGTCCAGCCGCTGCTCCTCGGCCTCATCGTCAGCGGCATCATCCTCGCATTTGGATTTTTCAAAAATGGCGGAGACGACGAAGGAGAACACGTTGTTGGGTGAAAATATCGATAAAATATCATACAGCTGGGCAATAAAGCTCAATGAAGAGCACACTCCTAAATTTTGGGAGTGTGCTCTTTTTGTTTGGATTGAAGAATGCAGTGCCTTGATAATGCGCGACCCTCTCCGCCTCGCATTCGCTCGGCACCTCCCCCATTGGGGAGGCTGGCGTTACAGATGCTGTGATTATTTTCTTAAGCCAAAATGATTCATTTGTAATCGCAACCTTGCAGTATGCTTTGACATTAAAGTGAATGTTTGACGTCCAATATTTATTATATCGTTCAATAGAGGCTCTGCCTTTATGTCTGTAGATTAAAGGACTGTTGTTCACTTTCAATTATATCGTTAAGCACTGCTTTCGCTATGCCTCCCACTCTGGGGGAGGTGGCCCCGTAGGGGTCGGAGAGGGTCGTGTCAGACGGGGATTTGGAAGAAATGTTAATAATTTAAGTGCAAGACGATTTTCGGGAGGCGATGATATGTCAACAGACACAAAATATTTATCTGATTGGCTGAAGGGCATGGACGCGTTCAATGCGACGCCTGGCGAGGGCATCACGCGCGAGGTGTACACGGCGGAGTTTGCTCGGGCGGAGGATTACGTCAAAAAATCTATGACGGATTTGGGGCTCGAGGTGAGCGCGGACGCTGTCGGAAATATTTTCGGGCGATGGCGCGGCACGGAGCCCGAGCTCCCCGAGATGTGGACGGGCTCTCATATCGACAGCGTGCCGCATGGCGGGAGCTATGACGGCGCCGCGGGCGTAGCGGCAGGGCTCGCGGCTGTGCGTCTCCTCATGGATTCGGGGTATCGCCCGCGGCGAACGATTTCCGTCAATGTTTATGCAGGCGAGGAGATGAGCCGGTTTGGCAAATGCTGCATCGGCAGCCGAGCGCTCGCAGGCGCGCTCACAGCTAAGGACATGCGTGAGAGTGTCAGCGCGAGCGGTGAGACGATGTACGATGCGGCGCGCGCGGCGGGGCTTCACCCAGGGCGCTTTGCTGACGCGCTGCCGCTAAAGCAAAGCGTCAGCGCTCACGTGGAGCTTCACATCGAGCAGAACGATTTGCTCGAGCAGCAGGGCTTGCCCGTTGGCGTCGTGACGGGCATCTGTGCGCCGGCGAATCTACGGTGCCGCGTCACGGGCGAGCAAGCGCATGCGGGCGGCAGGAGCATGGCGCGCCGCAGGGACGCTTTCATGGCGGCCGCTGAGATGGCGCTCGTGCTCGAGAGCCTCGCGCGCGCATCGAAAAGCGCGTACATCACGGCGACGGTCGGCGATGTCAGGCTCTCGCCGGGCGCCGCGAATGTCGTGCCGGGGGCGGCCGATTTCTCGGTCGATATTCGGTCGGTAAGCGCGAGCGACAAATCAGCGCTCGTCGCGTCATGGCGCGAGAAGGCGCAGGAGATTGCGAAGAGGCGCGGCGTGGGGCTCGCGATTGAGACGCTGAACGACGACGAGCCGTATGTCTGCGACGCGCACATAAACGAGATATTGCGCGAAGCCGCGACAGGGCTTCACATTCCATTCGCCGAGGTCGTGAGTGGACCATATCATGACAGCCTCATACTGAGCCGCCTCATGCCTGTGGGCATGATATTCATCCCCTGCGCGGGCGGCGTGAGCCACAGCCGCGAGGAAAATATCAAGATGGACGATTTGGCGAAGGGCACGGAGGTGCTTGCGGCGGCGTTGAAGAAATTGGCAGAATAGCGGAATATTGTAACGACGTTAAAATAAACTAAAGTTTTTCACAATGTGACAATGTCACCCCACCACCGCGCAAGCGCGGTCCCCCGCCCCTCTAGGGGCGGACAAAAGGCAAGGTCGCAAATGAAAGTTTTCATATATCTTTATACTAAAAAGGGGTGGTCAAAATGAAAAAGAAGATTGGCATCATCGGCGGCGGCATTTCGGGCACGGCGCTCGGCTACAATTTGAGCCTTTACGACGACGCGGATGTGACGATTTACGAAAAGGACCGCATCGGCTGCGGCACGACGTCGAAATCGGCGGGCACGGTTTGCCTGTTCGACGACTCGCTCAACAACCGCTATTGGGACGTCAGGCTCTACGGATTTGAGACGTACATGAAAATGGAGCGCGAGGAGAAGGGCTCGGCGGGCTTCGACAAGACGGGTACGCTCGTCTGCGCGCTCTCGGAGAAAGACGAGCGCCGCATAAAGACGGGCATTGCGCTCGCGCGCGCGGCAGGCTACACGGGCGAGTACATCACGGACAAGGAGCGCATAAAGGCGATACTGCCGATGCTGAACACGGACGCCATCATCGGCGCGGGCTACACGAAGGACGACGGGTATTTTGACGGCACGATGATTTCAAATAACTTCGCGGCGAAGATGACGGCGAACGGCGGCAAAATCATCACGGGCGTGCGCGTCACGGCCATAAACGCGGAGGGCGGCACGGCGAAGAGCGTCACGACGGACGCGGGCGACACGGAGGCGTACGACGTCATCGTCGATTGCACGGGGCCGTGGAGCCGCTTCACAGGCGCGATGCTCGACCTCGATGTGCCGATTTGGCACACGAAGGCCGAGGCGTTCTTCCTCGCGCCAGCGGAAAATCTCGATTACATTTTCCCCGTGCTGAAATTCCCTGCATTCTATGCGCTGCGCGCGGGCAACAATATTTTCATCTGCAAATCGCACCTCTCGATGGACCTCGACAACCCGATGCACGCGGGCCAGTGGGACCCCGACAAGCTGCCGGAGCGCGGCGGCACGGACGACTACTTCATCGAGTTCCTTTACGAGCAGATGGAGAAAGACGTTCCGGGACTCGTCGATGCGGGGCTCTCGTCGTCGTGGCTCTCGTACCGCGCCGAGACGCGCGATTTCCTGCCCATCATCGGCGAGACGCCCATCAAAAATTACCTGCTCGCCACGGGCTACGGCGGCAACGGCGTCATTGAGGCTCCAGCCGTGAGTCGCGACCTCGCGAAATACATCATGCGCGGCGAGAGCACGCTGCTCATCGAGGAGTGGGCGTTCAGCCGCCTCTGGAAGAAATGACGCGGCCGCAGACGGAAAGAGGTGAGCGATATGGAAATAGACGATGCGAAAGGCGCGAAGCCGCTGCGCCTCGCAATATGCGTGAAGCACGTGCCGACGTGTGACGACATCGAGGTTGATGAGGCGACGGGGCGTATTCGTCGCGCTGACGCAGAGTGTGACATCAATCCGTGCGACCTCAACGCAATGGAGATGGCGAACGCGCTCAAGAAATCCGTTGCTGACGCTGGGGGCGCAACTATCATGGCGTTCTCGATGGGGCCAGACGGCGCGCTCGCGTCGCTCAAAAAGTGCCTCGCGCTCGGCGCGGACGAGGCGTATCTTTTGAGCGACAGAAAATTCGCGGGCTGCGACACGCTCGGCACGGCGCGCGTGCTTGCGCATTTTCTCAAAGCGAAGGGGCCGTTCGACGTGATATTCATGGGCGAGATGGCGAGCGACGGCGCGACGGGGCAAGTCGGGCCGATGACGGCGGCGCTGCTCGGCGTGCCAGACGTCATATCAGTGGCGACGATTTCGTGCGGCGAGCGGGCGGGGCAGTTCATCGTGGAGCAGCACATCGCGGAGGGTGTGAGGCGTCTCTTGGTGAAATCACCGATGGTCGTGACCGTGCCGTTCGGCGTCAATCAGCCGAAGCTACCGACGCTCCGCATGCAGATGCGCGCGAATAAAATCGCCATCCCCGTGCTGACGGCGAGCGAGCTTTCGGCGGACGAGCTCGCGCGTCTCGCGCCAAAATCCATCGTGACATCGACACGCGCCATTGGCACGCACGCGCAGGCGGAGCTCATAGAGGGCGACGCCAAAGCGATTGCCGCGAAAATTCGTGAGCTCGTGGAAGGAGGCAGGCAACATGTCTGAGATAGTCGTTTTCGCACCGATAACGGGGCAGGGCGTCCTCCCGTCCACGGCGGAAGTCGTGACGGCCGCGCGCGATATTTGCGGGGCAGGTGACCGCGTCATCGTCGTGGCGGCCGATGACGATGTGGCGCGGTACAGGGATGCGCTGTCGTTCGAGGGCGTCGATGAGCTCGTGCTCATACGGACGCCCGACATCACGGGCGCGAATACCGATGCGCTGAGCCATGCGATAGCGGACGCGCTCGAGGATAGGGACGTATCGTTCGTGCTCGCGCCGGCGTCCGATGCGGCGCGCTCGGTCATGGCGCGCGTCGCTGTGCTCATGGACGCGGGCATGACGGCGGCAGTGAAGACGCTCGAGGTCGCGGGCGATGGCGACATCGCGCAGCTCAAGACGTCGTTCGGCGACCAGGCGATGGTGTCGTGCTCGCTTACGACGCGGCCCGGCATCGTGACGCTGCTCCCCGGCAATTACGACGCGGCACTGCTCAGCGCGAGTGGTGCGCCGAGCGTCACGGAGCGCGTGGCCGATGGGCTCGTGTCGGCGGTGGAGGTGCTGGCGGACGATGGCGGCGCGGGGAATAGTGACGATGAGGTGCTCCCCATCACCGCGGCCGACTACGTCGTGTGCGTGGGGCGCGGCGCGATGACGGGCGACAATTTCGAGCTCGCGAAAAAATACGCCGCCAAAGCGGGCGCGGCGCTCGCGGGTAGCCGTCCGATGATTGACAATGGCTGGCTGCCATTCGCGGCGCAGGTCGGCGAGTCGGGGACGGTCATTCGCCCACGCGTCGCATTGATACTCGGCGTCTCGGGCGCCATCCAGTTCACGGAGGGCATAAAGGGCGAGCCGCTGACGATTGCGGTCAACACCGACAAGGACGCGGGCATTTCGCATTTTGCGAAATATTTGGCAGTCGCAGACATGGGCGACGTGCTCAAAGAATTGTTAAGTGACGTGTGAATATTATCAATTCGATAGAGAAAATGTATACAGGATAAATTTTAAAAAGACTTGTGTTTATCTGTTACGAATGATATAATGCAGTCAGTGGAACAATGATGAGTCAAAATAGTCAACGTTTCCGCAAATAATGTTGTCTGCAAAGGCGCAGGATGCGAGAGAAATCTCGTGCCTGCGCTTTTTTGCGTTTGCGCGGAGAGCCATCAGGCTTTTCCGTTGAAGGGGGTTATGAAAATGCTTGTAGCGCAAATTCTCATGTGTCTGACACTTCTGCTGATGGTCATCGGCAAGACGCCGATATATCTGACGGCGCTTGTCGGCGCGGCGGTATCCGCCATCGCGGCAGGTTTCCCGCTCGCGGGCAAGGCCGACATCACCGTCGCGAAGCTCGTCAATAACGGCCTTAACCCAGTCATCGCTGATATGACAGGCGTCCTGATGCTCGTCGGCATCATGGAGGCCACGGGCTTCCTCGACGTCATCATCCGCAAAATCATGTCCGTCGGCTCGAAGCTTGGCGGCGCGCCTGGCATTACGGCGGCGGGCAGCCTCGCGGCAGGGTGCATCGGCGCATTGACGGGCTTCACGCAGCCAGTCGTCACGGGCGCCATCACGGGCCCTGCGGCTGTACGCCTCGGCATGGATCCAAACAAGACGGCGGGCCTCGCGGCTCACGCGGGTCATTTCGGCAACTTCGCGGGCTTCACGCATCCGACGCAGGTCGCGGTCGTCGCGACAGCAGCGATTGGCTTTGGCGCCATCAACGTCGTCGGCGCCATCGTCGGCCTCTCCATCATCATGTTCAGCTGCGTTCGCCTCATGATTGAGATGAAGCGCAACGCCCCAGAGGTCTCGGAGGCCACGAAGCGCGAGGTCGCTGAGTTCATTGCGGGCAAAGGCACTGTGTCGTTCACCATAGCGGTCATTCCGTTCATCGTCTTCATAGCGGGCTTCGTGCTGGGCTTCCCAGTGTTCCTCGTCGGCGCCGTTGCCGCAATACTCACGGCGATACTCGCGAAAGTCACGATGGCAGCGAGCGAGGCCATGATGATAAAGGGCCTCGAGAAAATCGCGACGCCGCTCCTCGCGACGATCAGCTTCCTTTTCATGAGCGCCGTACTTAACAAAATCGGCCTCGTCAACGTCATCTCTGAGGTCATGGCACCGGCCGTCTCCGTTGCGCCGATACAGACAATGCTTCTCGTCTCGGCTGTCGCGGGCTTCTTCACGCAGTCGAACGCCGCCGCCGTCGCCATCGACGTGCCGTTCCTGCAAGTCGTGCTCGCAGCGGGCGCTGACCCGCTCACGGCGGCATGCGCGGCAGCCGGTGGCTCCGCCGTCATGCAGTACTACCTCACGGGCGGCCCAGTCGCAGCACTCTCGACCGTCATCCCAGTCATAAAAGGCTCAAACCTCAAAGACGCGAACAAATTCCAGCGCCCAGCCATGTGGTTCGGTCTCCTCGTCCTCTTCGTCATAACGCTCATCATGACATTTGTGCGGTGAGAGGAAAATTTTTCATTTGATTTACTACGAAAACGGTGATTAAATAAGATTAGCCACATTTAATCATCGTTTTCTTTGTTTCTGAACATTTTATGGGGGTGTGTTTGTTGAAGAAAGTCGTAGTTGTCACGACGGGCGGCACGATAGCCATGAAGCTCGATCCAGCGACGGGCGGCCTCATTCCCGCCGTCAGCGGTGACGATTTGCTCGCCGCCGTGCCCGTGCTGAAAAATTTTGCGGAAGTCGAAGTCGTCGAGACATCGAACGTCCCGAGCGGCCATCTGTTGCCCGAGGACCAGTTCAAAATCGCAAAGACCGTCGAGCGCGAGGCGAGCCGCACCGATGTGGACGGCATCGTCGTGACGCATGGTACCGACACGCTCGAAGAGACGGCGTATCTGCTCGACCTCGTCGTTGACACGGACAAGCCAATCTGCGTGACGGGTGCGATGCGCGGCGCGTCCGACATGAGCTGGGACGGGCCGGGCAATATCCTCGCCGCCGTGCAGGCCGCAGCGTCGGACGAGATGATAGGGCAGGGCGCGGCCATCGTGCTCAACAACGAGATACACGCCGCGCGCGAGGGCACGAAGACGCACAGCGTCAACACCGACACGTTCCAATCGCCGTACTGGGGCTCCATCGGCTATGTCTACGACGATCACGTCGTCGTGCGGCGCCACTCGCTTTGCCTCGAGAAATTTAAGGTCGACCATCTCGTGACGGACGTGTACGACATAAAATGCGTCTCAGGGCTCGACGACTATCTCTTTGATTGCCTTGCGAAAAAGCCAGCGGCGGGCATCGTTGTCGAGGCATTCGGCTGTGGCAACGTGCCGCTCAAGGTCATGGACGGCATCAAAGAGTGTCGCGAGCATGGCATCCCCGTCGTGCTCACGAGCCGCACATACGGCGGCAAAGTCGTGCCAATATACGGCTACAAAGGCAGTGCGCGCACGCTCCTGCCGTACGGCGTCATCCTCGCCGACGAGCTCACAGGCCAAAAAGCGCGCATCAAGCTCATGGTCGCGCTGGCCGTGACGAACGACAATGACGAGCTAAAGAAAATTTTCCACTCCGTATAAGGATGAGCGTATAAAAATATGTAAAAATACCCGCGATGCGTGGCATATAGTTGCCAGCGGTCGCGGGTATTTTTATGTGTGTGATATTATATATGTAGAGAAATGAATGCAAGGCTTTTCTTGAATGAATCATTTCGAGCAGGAGGGCTATCCATGAGTTTTAAGCTGAAATCTTTTGATCATATTGTCATCACGACGGCTGATGTAGCTGCGTGTATCAAATTTTATCGTGATGTGCTTGGGATGCGTCATGTATTCGCTGATGGGCGTCACGCATTTTATTTTGGTGATGTGAAAATCAATGTGCACACAAGGCCAGCGGAGTTTTTGCCTGCTGCTTCGTATCCATTGGCGGGCAGTCTTGATATATGTCTCATCACCGATGATGATATAGAGAATGTGAAGCGTGAAATAGAGGAAAAGGGATGGCCGATAGAAGTGGGACCAGTGGAGAGAAACGGGGCAAAGGGGAGGATGATGAGCGTGTACCTGCGCGACGCAGACGGCAATCTTATTGAGGTTGCGACGTATGAATAATCATTCATGTGAATTTGTACCCGTCGGGTACAAATTCAAAATCACGATTTTTGGAGCTGAAAAATGCGAGCGATTTTGGTGGATTTTCACGAGGTTTTTATAAATTTATTGTCCAAAAATCATTCCTGTGATAGAATGGTAGGCAATTAAATATGATTTGTGTTTGATGACAAAAATCTATCATACGGAGGAATTTTGATAGAGATGGAAACAAAGATTATCCTGTTCGTCAATCAGAAGGGCGGAAGCGCAAAATCAACGTCTGTTGCGGCGATTGGAGATGTTTTCGCGCGCAAGCTGAAAAAGAGGACGCTTCTCATTGACTCTGACCCGCAGGCGACGCTGTCACGGCGATTTGGCTACTGCATAGGCGAGATGCCGGAGGTAAGCCTCGATATGTATCTCGTGAATGAGATGGAAGCGCGCCACGGGCAGGCTGAGCACTTGCCAGCAAGCGTATTCGTAAGCGAGGCACTCAGCAACGTCTCCAAGGAGCCGCATATATATCGCAATAAAAAAGGCGAGTCGATGCTCAATATTATTTGCGCGTCCGACAAACTCGAGGATGCGTATACGAGGATGCAGATTGACTCGAACAGCGGCGACGGCATCA
This sequence comes from uncultured Selenomonadales bacterium, assembly GCA_900314765.1. Classification (GTDB taxonomy): domain Bacteria; phylum Bacillota; class Negativicutes; order Selenomonadales; family Selenomonadaceae; genus RUG024. The sequence goes on from OMWN01000063.1 coordinate 62,183, forward strand.
TACGAAAACTGCTCCTAGAGCTTTGTGACGATAAGCGCTACGACTATATTCTCATAGACACGAGACCGTCCATCAATTATTCATTTGGGCAGCTGCTTCTCGGTAGCGACTATGTCATCGTGCCATCGACGACAAGCGACGAGACGATTCGCGGCGCGAATTCCATTGGTGAGAATTATAATGTCGCGCTCGAGAAAAAGAGCGAGTATGGGCGGCGGAACACGCTCGATTTCCTCGGCATATTCACGAGCATGGTGAGGACAGGGACGAAACTCGGCCGCGAGCTGCAGGAGCATCCAGAGCATTTCTATGGAAATAACCCGAGCTTCGAGTCGATTATTCCATTCAATCAAGATGTTAATAATTCTGAGCAGAAGATGGCGCCCGTGACGCTCGCGTATCCGCGCTCCGTCGCTGCGAAGGCGTATGAGAAGCTCGCGAAGGAAATACTGAAAAAGATAGAAAAGCTCGTGAAGGAAGCAGGTGAGAAGAATGGGTGAGGCTTTCAAGAGAATCGGCGGCGAGTCGTATACGAAGACGACGGGCAACGTGTTCAGCGACATGAAGGAGAAAGACGACAGACTGGCGAGGCTCCGCCAGCGCGCGGCGAAAGCGCCGGAGCCAGACGAAAGAAAGGAAGACACGACGCTCGACAACATCAATGCGGTCGTCGGCGCGGCGAGGGAGCAGAGCATACCGCTCGACGAGCTCACGACGATAGATGAGTTCAGGCCAGACTGGAATGTGTTCCCCCCCGTCGACGATGAGAAAATGCAGGAAATCGCGCAGTCGATATACAACTATGGCCTGCTCCATCGTATCACGGTGTGGGCGCAGCAGGGCGGCCGCTACATCATACTCGGCGGCCACACGCGCATGAGGGCGTACCGCTATATTCTTTCGCTCGTGCCAGACGATGAGAAAGACCGCTTCACCTCCATCCCCGCGAAGGTGTATGGCGCAGAGCAGCTTACGGAGGATGACGCGCACAGGATTTTTCTCGTGAGCAACATCGACCAGCGGCAATTCTCGACGAGGACGACGGTCAACGCATACAGCGCGATGATGAAGCTCGAGAAACGGAAGGTGTTCTACGGCAAGGGCGTTTTCGCGAAGGACTCTGTTGCGCGCCAGGCGAATGTCAGACCGACGACGCTGTACCGCTATCTGAGGCTCAATCACCTCGTCGATGGGCTCATGAAAGCCGTCGAGGATAAAAAAATCAACATCCGCGTTGGCGTCGAGCTTTCGTTTCTTGCGCCAGAGCTGCAGGAATATGTGCTCAAGAAATGCGACATCTCAAAGCTCACGGAAAAAGTCGCGGCAGGGATGCACCGCAAAGCTAAAACGAAAGAAGATGTTGACGACATCATCGACGTATGGCGCGGCCTCGACACGCTCGTGAAGCAAAAGCTCACCGTCATGCTGAACGTGCACGGCGACTACGACGTCATACCGCTCGTCGTGCCGCGCGACAAGAAAGACGAGCTGACCGAGAAAATCAAGTACTCTGTCTCGCACATGCGAATAGACACGGACATAAAAAAGACGATGCTCGACGGCATCGATAACACGACGGTGAAGGTAAAGTAAAGGATGAAATGCACTATGGAGCGCTACGATTTCTCCAGGATATAGTGCTTGCGGAGGACGGTTTCTTAACCTATAATAAAAGCGGGGAAACACTTATTTGAGATATGTCTAGATATGGGGAGGTCTTTATCATGATGGCGGCAACCCTTCCAGATACATTTATCGATAATGCCAAGGTAATGGCAAAGGGACAAATCACTATTCCTAAGGACGTGCGGGAAGTGCTTGGCGTGTCAAGTGGAGGCCGTGTGACATTTGTCGTCGAGAAAGGAACGGTGCGTCTTGTCAATTCAGCTGTCTACGCTATGCAGATGCTTCAGCAAAAGATGGCAGGAGAAGCTGAAAGAATGGGTCTTGAAGGCGAGGATGATGTCAATAGGCTCGTAAAGGAGATTCGCGCAGAGGGTGAATGAACCGTGAGAGTACTGATTGATACCAATATATTGATTTCATCTGTGCTAGGACAGGGAAATCCATTCAGAGCCTACATAAAGGCTGTTTCATACCCGAATCAAGGCGTAATATGCGACCAAAATGTTGATGAGATGAGACGGATATTTAACAGGAAATTTCCCAAGCGCGTTGATGACATGGAGAAATTTCTCAGTCTGGCACTCCCGACGCTTGAGCTTGTTCGCGTACCGGAAGAACCAGTACCGCAAGAAACGGCAATCCGTGATGAAAATGACCGTCCAATATTAAGAGCCGCTATAAATGCAAAGGTGGATTTAATACTGACAGGCGATAAAGATTTTTGGGAATCGGGCATTACAAATCCGCGTATTGTTACAGCTGCTGAATTTTGCGATATGAAATAGATATGAATTAAGTAATGCAAAATAAGAAACCATATAAAATTTTGTAAATCAATGTAAATAAGCTGTTGGCGAAGATAGATTCTTCGTGCAACAGCTTTTTTATGCGATTTTTTACCGAATCATTTTTATTGACCGAATTAAAGATAAGACGGATTACTTTTTGTAGAGTGAAGATTGGTCGATTGATAAGACAAAAATTGTGGACGCTAAATCACTCCGCCATCGCTTATACTGTAATGGGCTGGCCATTTCATATTTATACAACATACATAATATTTATTCCATATCTAAAATTTGCGCATTATCGTTGATTAAAATGACTAATCCTGCGTTGTATAATGGAATTTCAATGCGGAATGAGGGTGTGGATGAAAATACGTTGCTGTGAGAAAAATGTTCGTGGCAATACGCAATTTTTTGTTGATTAGTGTGTTGTTAGATTTTTTGTGTTTGATTTTAAGAATAGGACGATGAGCGGTTGTCGCTCTATTTTTTTGTCAAAAATCAGCGTGGCGGTGAGTGCAAGTTTTTCCATTTTAAGGAAAATTTAAAAATTTTTCTTTTGCATAATGAAGAATTTTTTACTATAATGCTTACGTATCCAGGGTGAGGACACGAGAATTAACATAGAATCAAGTGCAGGAAAGGCGGGCAAAAGGACAAGAGGGGGAACGAAAAATGGGTATCAGACAAAAGTTTTTTGCCCTAGCTGGCGTGGCCGGCGTGATCATGGCAATCGTTGCAATCGTAG
>OMWN01000089.1 GCA_900314765.1 uncultured Selenomonadales bacterium
ATTTCATGGTAAGCCTCCTGTCCAGTTTTTTATATGGGGGTGTCTGATTTATGCCCCCCTGCTGTCCAGTTTTAGTTTACCACTTCACATATATTAAAGCGCTGATTTCGCTATGCCTCCCACTCTGGGGGAGGTGCCCCCGCAGGGGGCGGAGAGGGTTTTCACAAGCTCATGGAAAATCATAATGAACAGGAGTGATGAAACGATGCTCGACAATCGCCTCAAAGCTGTGGCGTCATTCGTGCCGCGTGGTGCGAGAGTGGCCGACATTGGCACGGATCACGCATATCTCGCGATATATATTCAGAGGGAGCTGGGCGCAAAAAGCGTCATCGCGACGGACAAAAATGAGGGGCCACTCAGTGCGGCGCGTCATGCAGTGGCGGAGGCAGGGCTGAGCGACGTCATCAGCCTGCGGCTCGGCGATGGGCTCGCGCCGATAGAGGCTGGCGAGATTGACACAGCGTGTATCGCGGGCATGGGCGGTGAGCTCATAGCGTCGATACTCGAAGCCGCGCCCGACGTGCTCGCCAAAGTCAAGCGCCTCGTGCTGCAGCCAATGAGCGACGTGCCAAGATTGAGACGCTGGCTCTACGAAAATGGGTGGCGCATCGCGGACGAGACGCTTGCGCTTGCCGATGGTCGCCTTTATGAGATTATTGCGGCGGAGCATGGCGATGAGCCAATACCAAGCGGAGCCGCACTCGAAATTGGTCCCGTGCTCATGAAGAAGCGTCCCGAATATTTTGAGCGTCACATCGACGAAATATTATCGAAAAAACGACGCGTGCTCAGCGGCATGGCAAAAAGCGACGCCGCGCGGCAATCGGCAAAATATAAGGCGATAGAAAATGAGATAAAGAAAATAGAGGAGGCCGTGTCATGAAATGCCAGACCATCATGGACGCGATGGAGCGCATCGCGCCAAAGAAATTCGCGGAGGAATGGGACAATCCCGGGCTCCTCGTCGGCTCGCCCGAGCAGGACGTCCGTCGCATACTCGTATGCCTTGACGTGCGCGATGAAATCATCGATGAGGCGATAGAGAAGAAATGTGACATGATTATCTCGCATCATCCGCTGATTTTTCACAAAATGAAAAATCTCCGTACGGATTTGCCGACGGGCAAGATGATTGCGCGGCTCATCACGAATGATATCGCGTCGTTTGCGGCGCATACGAACCTCGACATCGCCGCGGGCGGCGTCAATGACGTCTTGGCCGAGCGGATTGGCCTCGACATGGCGACGCTAACGCCGCTCGATGTCACGATGAAGCACGACCTCGTGAAGCTTGCCGTCTATGTTCCTGTCGACCATGCGGACGCTGTGCGCGACGCGATATGCCGCGTCGACGCCGGCCATATCGGGAACTACAGCTCATGCACGTTCAGCGTCAAGGGCGAGGGCACATTTCTGCCAGGCGAAGGCACGCATCCATTCATCGGCGAGGCGGGCAAGCTCGAGCATGTCGACGAAGTGCGCATCGAGACTATCTTCCCTGTCGAGCTCGAGAAGAAAGTTGTGCGCGCAATGATCGCGGCGCATCCATACGAGGAGCCCGCGTATGACCTCTATCCGATGCGCAACGCATGGAAGACGGAGAGCCTCGGCCGAGTCGGCATGCTCAAAAATGCGATGTCGATGGGTGAATTTGCGAAAAATGTGAAGACTGCGCTCAATGATGCGGGCGTGCGCGTCGTAAAGGCGAAAGATAATCGTCCGATAAAAAAAGTGGGACTCTGCAGCGGAAGCGGTGCCGAATTTATCGACAGAGCAAAAATCCTCGGCTGTGACGCATACGTGACGGGCGACGTGCGTTACCACGACGCACAGCACGCAGTGGAGATTGGGATGAACGTCATCGACGCGGGTCACTTCGCGACAGAATATCCCGTCGTCCCCGCGCTCGTCGAGAGACTGAAAAGCGAGCTCAGCAAAATGAAAAAGAGGCGCGACGACATCGAAATCATACCCGACACAATCGAGCGTGATTTCTTTGAATTCGTGTGAGTGCGTGGCGGATAAGCAGATATTTGTCGCTTGCGGTTGAATCAAAATAGGGCTGTTGCAATTTTGCAACAGCCCTATTTTGATTCACATTATAATTTTGTGCGCTCCCACATGAGCATTATTTCCAGCCTTTTCTTCCAGCGGTCTGGGTGAATGCAGGCTTTACGATTTTGATGCCTTTTGGTGGCTCAACCATTGGGCGCTGATAGAAGAAGTCGAGCGCGACCTGCGGGAAGAGCGCGAACGAAAGGACATCCTCGTCGGATGGATTCTTGAAGCCTTTCTTGACGAGGTCCTCTCTGAACTGTGCGACGGTCTTCTCCTTTGCGTCCTCTTTCGCGATGTCCGTGATGATTTCCTCGTCCTTTATCTTGAGCGTGTTCGTGAGGAAATCGTGGTCGATGGCCTTCGGCGTGTGACCGAACTTGCCGCGCGCGAGGTCCTTGAATTCCTTCGGCACCATAGCGTAGCGCTTGCCAGAGATGACGTTCATCGTTGCCATCGTGCCGACAATCTGGCTCGACGGAGTGACGAGCGGTGGGAAGCCGACATCTGCGCGGACGCGTGGCATCTCGTCGAGGAGGTCCTGATATTTGTCCTCCATGTGCGCGTCCTTGAGCTGATTGACGAGGTTCGAGAGCATGCCGCCCGGTATCTGGAAATCGAGCACATTTGGATTGACATCGAAATAGCCTTTGAGGTTGAATTCTTTGATGAGGTCGGCTTTGACTTTTGCGAAATGCTGTGAGATAGGGATGAGCTCTTTGCGCGAGAGTCCCGTGTCAAACGGCGTGCCCGCGAATGTCTCGATCATCGTCTCCGTGCATGGCTGCGATGTGTCGTTCGCGAATGGCGCGAGCGCGCAGTCGATGATGTCGACGCCCGCCTCGACGGCCTTCATGTACGTCATTGAACCAAATCCCGATGTGTAGTGCGTGTGGAGCTCGATAGGGATTTTGACAGCGGCCTTGAGCTTTTTGACGAGGTCCTCGGCGACATACGGCTTCAAGAGGCCCGACATATCCTTTATGCAGATCGAGTGGCAGCCCATCTTCTCGAGCTGTCTCGCGAGCTCGACGAACGTCTCATTTTTGTGGAATGGGCTGATGGTGTAGACGAGGCAGCCCTGCACATGAGGATGCTCTTTGCAGTGGAGCGCCTCATCGATGGACGTGCGTAGGTTCGTGATGTCGTTGAGCGCATCGAAAATGCGGAACACTTTCACGCCGTGCTCCGACGCCTTGCGCACGAATGCGCGGACGACGTCGTCGTTGTAATGATTGTAGCCGAGGAGATTTTGACCGCGCAGCAGCATCTGTATCGGCGTCTTCTTCAGATGAGCTTTCAGCGTGTCGAGACGCTCCCACGGGTCTTCACCGAGGAATCTCAGACACGTGTCGAACGTCGCGCCGCCCCATGCCTCGAGCGCGTTGAACCCGACATTGTCAAGCGCCTCGAGCTGTGGCAGCATCTGAGAGATGCGCATGCGTGTGGCGCAGAGCGACTGATGCGCGTCGCGCAGAATGGTTTCAGTGATTTTGACTGGCTTTTTTTCCATTTATCATGCTCTCCTTTTGAATATGAATTCAAGTGAATGAGATTGTCAGATTTAGATTTTCCTTATTTAAGTATAAATCCAAAAAAATTTATGTCAATGTATACATGAAGAAATTCTCTTAAAAGAACGAAAAAAGTTTCATTTTAAGAAACGCTGATTACATCAATTAGTCAGATAATAAGCTAATCAGCGTTTCCTTGCTCATGCACCGAACGTCTTGTTCTTGACTTCGATTTTTTCTTCTTCCTCCTCGTCGGAGTCGATGCCGCGCGCCGTGAGCGTGTGGTATGCGTCCTGCAGACGCTTCGTGACGTCGCCGCGCTTGCCGTCGTCGACCGCGTCGCTGCCAATGGCGACGACGGGGACGATTTCGTTTTCCGTGCTCGTGACGAATGCTTCTTCGGCTTTTTTCGCGAAGTCGAGCGTGAACGGCCTCTCGACGACGGTGAGGTCGAGTGGCTTTGCGATGCGGTCGATGATGACGGAGCGCGTCACGCCGTTCAGTATGAGATTGTCAGCGGGATGCGTCCAGAGGATGCCGTCCTTCACGATGAAGAAATTGCCGCGCGCAGCCTCGGTGATATGACCCGTGTCCTTGCGCCAGAGCAGAGCCTCGTCTGCGAAAGCGTGATGCGCGTCGTCGACAGCGAGGATATTGCCGAGGCGATTGAGCGTGCCGATGTCGCAGCGCAGCCAGCGAATGTCCTCTATCGGCGCGACCTTTATGCCGTGCTCGAGCATGTCGGCGTCGACAGGCGTGTCGCGCAGTATCGCGTTGAGATGCGGCAGGCTCGGCATTGGGAATTCGTGCGCGCGCTTCGCTGTGCCGCGCGTGAGCTGAAGATATATCGTGCCATTCGCGGCGCCGGACTTCTCAATCATTTCCTGAAAAAGCTGGACGAGCTCGACATCCGTGTCCGTGATGGGGATGCGCAGCTCCTTCATCGAGCGGCGATAATGCGCGAGATGGCGGCGCAGAGCGAAGCATTTGCCGTCGTAAAAGCGAACGATTTCCGATATGCCGTCGCCAAACATGTAGCCGCGGTCCTCCAGCTGCACGGCGTATTCCATGAGGTCGATGAATGCGCCGTCGATATATGCGATTTCCTTCAAAGATATTTCCCCCTAAAATGAATTTTTAGAAACGTTCTTATATATTATAGATGAATTGCTTTCCAATGAATAGCTTTTTTTGAATCTGTTGCGCTTTTATCGGTGGCAAATGAAAATTTCGTCCGCGCAAATGTGGCGAAATGGCGTGTGATGATATATAATGCTATTAGCCATAATCTTATGTCATGCTGTAATAGAGTAAATGTGAGGGGGAGCAAAATGAAGATTGTTGTCACTATAGTAGGCAAGGACCGTGTCGGCATCATCGCCAAGGTGAGCGGTGTGCTCGCGGAAAACAATGTGAATATACTGAGTGTCAATCAGAACATCATGGATGGCTTTTTCAACATGGTGCTCATCGCTGAGATGCAGGACAGTCAGGTGAAGCTGAAGGAGCTGCAGGACATTCTTCACAAAAAGGGCGATGAGATGGGTCTTGAAATCAAGGTGCAGCATCAAGAAATTTTCAACGCCATGCACAGCATTTGAGGGAGGCACAGTCCTTTGATAACGATTGATGACATAATGGAAACAAATCGGATGATCACGGAGAACAAGCTCGATGTGCGCACGATTACGATGGGCATATCGCTGAGGGACTGCGCTCATCCGAATATCAAAAATTTCTGCGAAAATATTTACGACAAAATCACGAAGTCGGCGGAGTTCCTCGTGAAGACAGGCGAGGACATCGAGGCGGAGTACGGCATACCAATCATCCATAAGCGCATCTCGGTGACGCCTATCGCCATAGCGGCTGAGGCGTGCGATACGGACACGTTCGTCCCCGTGGCTGAGACGCTCGACAAAGCGGGCAAGGCCGTCGGCGTAAATTTCATCGGCGGCTTCTCGGCGCTCGTTGAGAAGGGCTACACGCGCGGCGACCACACGCTCATATCGTCGATACCGCAGGCGCTCGCGTCGACGGACATCGTCTGCTCGTCCATCAATCTCGCTTCGACGAAGGCGGGCATCAATATGGATGCAGTGCGCGAGATGGGCGAGGTCGTGAAGCGCACGGCGGAGCTCACGCGCGACCAGCAGGCCATCGGCTGCGCAAAGCTCGTCGTGTTCGCGAATGCGCCGGGTGACAATCCGTTCATGGCGGGCGCGTTCCACGGCGTCAGCGAGGCGGACAAGGTCGTCTCTGTCGGCGTCTCAGGGCCGGGCGTCGTGAAGCACGCGCTCGAGGGACTGAGGGGCAAAGACTTCACGGAGGTCGCGGAGACGATAAAGCGCACGGCGTTCAAAATCACGCGCGTGGGTCAGCTCGTCGCGCGCGAGGCGTCGAAGCGCCTCGGCGTGCCGTTCGGCATCATCGACCTCTCGCTCGCGCCGACTCCGGCTGTCGGCGACAGCGTCGCGAATGTCATAGAGGAAATGGGACTCGAGAGCTGCGGTGCACCGGGCACGACGGCGGCCCTCGCACTCCTCAACGATGCGGTGAAGAAGGGCGGCCTCATGGCGTCGTCTCATGTCGGCGGTCTCTCGGGCGCATTCATCCCTGTGAGCGAGGACAAGGGCATGATTGACGCGGTGAATCGCGGCAGCCTCTCGATAGAGAAGCTCGAGGCCATGACGTGTGTCTGCTCTGTCGGCCTTGACATGATTGCCATAGAGGGCGACACGTCGGCGGCGACGATCTCGGGCATCATCGCTGACGAGGCGGCCATCGGCATGATAAACAACAAGACGACGGCGGTGCGTGTGATACCAGTGCCGGGCAAGAAGGTCGGCGACATGGTCGAGTATGGCGGGCTCTTGGGCTATTGCCCGATTGTGCCCGTGCAGAACAAATTCAGCTCAGACGCATTCATCGCGCGCGGTGGACGCATCCCAGCGCCTATCAGGAGCCTGACGAACTAAATGCGCGTGACGAAAAAAGTAAAGGACGAGATGCTGAAAATCCTCTCGACGGTCTACGCGGGGGCAAAGCCGGCGCTCATCTTCAATACGCCGTTTGAGCTTCTGGTGGCGGTCATTTTGTCGGCGCAATGCACGGACAAGCGCGTCAACGTGACGACAGCGCGGCTTTTCAAAAAAGCGAATACGCCCGATGCCATCATAAAAATGGGACTGCCCGCGCTCGAGGCGGAGATAAAGGACTGCGGGCTTTTCCGCAACAAGGCGAAGAACATCATGGCAACGTGTCACGCGCTTGTCGAGAATTTCGGCGGCGAGGTGCCTGAGGATTTCGACAAGCTGCTGTCACTGCCCGGAGTCGGGCGAAAGACCGCGAACGTCGTGACGAGCGTTGCTTTTCATCGACCCGCGATAGCGGTTGACACGCATGTGTTCAGAGTCGCGAACAGGACGCATCTCGCGAAAGGCGAAACGCCCGACGAGGTGGAGCAGGGGCTCATGCGCGCGATACCGAAGGAGAATTGGTCAGACGCGCACCATTGGCTGATATGGCACGGCAGAAAGATTTGCAAGTCGCGCCGTCCGCTCTGCGACGAGTGCCCACTCAGTGAGCTGTGCCCGAGCAAGGGCAAGGCCGATTGATGAAGGAAATGCTAATTTTGACAGAAATAATTGTTGTGTCCATAAATTTTGGAGGATTGCAATAGAATGATTTATCGCAAGCCGACATTCGATGATGTCGAGGCAATATACGAATTGATATACAACTACGCGCAGGACGGTGTCATGCTCGTGCGCTCGCGCAATGCGCTCTATGAGACGCTGCGCGACATGATCGTCGCGGTGAATGACGATGGCGAGGTCGTCGGCGTCGGCGGGCTTCATTTCACGTGGGATGCTCTCGCTGAGGTGCGCTCGATGGCCGTCTCGCCGAAGTGCATTCGTCAAGGCATCGGCGCTGAAATCGTGCGCAGGCTCATACGGGAAAGCGCGAAGTACGGTGTGCGCCGCGTCTTCACGCTCACGTACAAGCCGGGATTTTTTCAGACGCTCGGCTTTCACATGATTACGAAGGACGACCTGCCGCCAAAAGTGTGGAAGGAGTGCATCGATTGCCCAAAATTCCCGAACTGCGATGAAATCGCAATGACACGTGACATCGAAGCAGGAGAATAAACCGAGACCCTCTCCGCCCCCTGCGGGGGCACCTCCCCAAGAGTGGGAGGCATAGCGAAAGAGATGCTTTACGATATAGTTGAAAGTGAATGATAATAATTCACTTTACAGACAATAAACTGCATAATTTCCATTACGATGGAAACGTATGATTATGTTTTAGCTAATGAATCGATTCAGCTAACGTAAATAATTTTAGCGTCTGTGGAGCCAGCCTCCCCAATGGGGGAGGTGCCGAGCGAATGCGAGGCGGAGAGGGTCAGCCACTTGAGATTGAGAGTGGCGGATTATTAAAACGAAAATAAGGCAACAAAAAATCGCTGACGATGGTGGATGCCATTGTCAGCGATTTTTTGTTGCGCGTTTTACGTTGGATTTTATTTCGGATTGTATTCTGTGATTTTGATGTCGGTGTTGTTGTTGAGGTCGATGATTTGATCCTCATTGACGCGTATCAGCGGCTTTGAGACGAAGTCATTGTTGTAGCGGACGATGGTGCCGAGCATGCCGTTGTTCAGCATGACGCGTGAGCCGAGGAACGCTTCTTTTATGTGCGTGAGGAACGGGACGCAGACTTTCGGGTCAAGCTTCGTGTACATGTCGGCTGTGATGCGGTCGATGGCTTCGAACGGCGTACGCTTTCTCTGCCCTTCGCGCTCCGTCGTGATGTTGTCGTAGAGATCGGCGAGCGCGATGATGCGCGCATAGAGGTGAATGTTGTCCTCGCCTGCCGCGCCGAACGGGAAGCCTGTGCCGTCCATGTTCTCATGATGCTGCAGCGCCGTGAGCTTCACGCCCTCGGAGAGCTCGGGACTTGCGTTGAGTATCTGGCTGCCGTCCATCGTGTGCTGCATGTACGTGTCGAGGTCCTCGCCTTTGAGCGTATCGACCTGCCTGTCGATGAGGCGCTCGGGGAATTTTGTCTTGCCGATGTCGTGCAGGAATCCCGCGAGTATGATGTCCTGCGTCTCGGCGGCGGACTTTCTCATCCATTTCGCGATGACGCCGGACAGTATGGACACACGCACCGAGTGATTGTACACGTCATTTGCGAGGTGATTGACCTCGACGAGATAGTCGATGGCGCCGCTTTGCTTCGACATGGGTGCGAGCGTGTCGTGAACCATCGTCTGCGATTTCTCGACGGGCGCCTTGCCGCTCTTGCTCGCCTCGTCGAAAATATCGCGCGCCGTGTTGATGACGCTTTTGTACTCGGTGACGAATGCCGTGCCGGGATTGAACATCGCCGAGACATTCTGAAATGCCTCGGAGAGCTCGTACTCGTCCTTGACGTATACAGATGGCACATCGAGGAACCCGAGGCGGGTGATGTGTGCCTTTGTGAGAAGTGTTCCCTCTGAAAGTACGACGACCATGTCGTCATTGATGATGGACCGCGCCAGTATCATGCCGGGCTTCAGGTCCTCAACGGATACAGATCGCACATTAATTCCTCCCTTTTATGAGTTTTATCGGCCCTTCGCGTGGCCGAATTGATTAATCGGATTCATTCACAATATTTATTCGCCATTAAATCAAATTTTCCTACCAAAATTTTTAAATTTGATGAAAAAATTTTCAAATTTGATGAAAAAATTTTCAAATGTGTCTTTTGACTCATAAAATTTGAAAATGATTTGCTATGAATCGCGCTGTCGTGTATGATGAGTATATGAATCAATACGTATGAATCAATACGAAGGAAGGAATCTTTTTGAAGAGAAAAGACGGGCGGGCGGCAGACGAGACGCGCCGCATAAAAATAACGAAGTATTTTCAAGTCAATCGCGACGGCTCCGTGCTGATAGAGGTCGGCAACACGAAAGTGATTTGCGCGGCGACGGTGGACGACCATGTGCCACAGTTTTTGCGCGGCACGGGTGAGGGCTGGCTTCGTGCGGAGTACTCGCTCATACCGAGCGCGACGGACGTGAGGACGCCGCGCGAGGCCGCGCGCGGCAGGCAGAGCGGCAGGACGCAGGAAATACAGCGGCTCATCGGGAGATCCTTGCGCTCTGTCATGGACCTAGAGGCGCTCGGCGAGCGCACGGTCATCATCGACTGCGACGTGATACAGGCGGATGGCGGCACGCGCACGGCGTCAGTGACAGGCGCATTCGTCGCTCTCGTGCTCGCGCTCGACAGCATCATCCCGCGCGACGCAACGTTCCCCGTGAAAGATTTCCTCTCGGCTGTGAGTGTCGGCATCTCGAGTGAGGGCGAGCCCATCGTTGACCTCTGCTATGAGGAGGACAGCACGGCGATGGTCGACATGAATGTCGTGATGACGGGCAGCGGCTCATTCGTCGAGGTGCAGGGCACGGGCGAGGGACGGCCGTTCAGCCGCGACGAGCTCAGCACGCTCATAGACTACGCGACGCGCGCGAATGAGCGGCTCATCTCGTATGAGAAAGATGTGCTCGGCAATGAGCTCGATTGGCGCATCGGCAGCGTGAAGGGACCGATGCGTCGCAGAAATAAAAGCGAAAGAAAAAATTCAGACACAAGACACGGTTATTGAATAAAATCTGTCGAGCAAAAAATCGGAGGAGAGCGCATGAAGGAAATCGTAGTTGCAACGAAGAACAAGGGGAAAATTCGCGAGATGATGGACGCATTCGAGGGACTCGACGTGAGACTCGTCCCGCTGTCGTCGTTCGGCGAGATGCCCGACGCCGTCGAGGACGGCGAGACGTTTGATGACAACGCGCTGATAAAGGCGCGGTTCTACATGGAGAAGACAAACATGGCGGCGCTCGCTGACGACTCGGGGCTCATGGTCGATGCGCTCGGCGGTGCGCCCAGCGTATACTCGGCGCGCTTCGCGGGATACCACGCTGACGACGCGGCGAATAACGAAAAGCTCATGGCGGAGCTCAGCCGTGTGGAGCGTGAAGAATCAAAGGCCGCGTATCGTTGCTCGCTCGCATTCGTCGATACGGACGGGGCGACGCTCATGGCGCACGGCTCATGCGAGGGCGTTGTGCGAAAAGTGCCGCGCGGCACGGGCGGGTTTGGATATGACCCGTATTTTTATGTAGGAAAAGATCGCACGATGGCAGAGCTAACGCTTGAGGAAAAGGACAAAATCAGCCATCGCGGCGAGGCATTGAGGGAAATGGCCGAAAAACTCAAAAAGTATCTCGAGTGACGCCAATATCATTAAATGATGTTCATTAAATGATATGATGGCAATTCACATTTCTGGCTCAGACATGGTCTTTACCGATATAGCGTGAAGTGATAAAATATTTAGATAGCTTTAAACAGGACAAAAATAAAAATCTTTAAATGGCACACTATATAGTGTAAGTTCAATAACAGCAAAGCTCCGTTGTGACAAGCTTTATAGCCTTCTTTTCAATCAAATAACTGCAAGCATAATAG
>OMWN01000005.1 GCA_900314765.1 uncultured Selenomonadales bacterium
AGTATAGCACATTTACTTTTAAATTAGCTACTTAAAGTAATACCGCCTGAAAGGCGGTGGTTTTTACCATCGACGTGGAAATAAAAACCGTTCCGGCAAGCGTATGAATTCATACATATCATTTGAAAAATTATGGTCTGCGGCAGGGATAATGACCCGCCTAATATTTTCTTTCTTCAGTAGGTCAATCAGCTCGGAGTATACGTATGATGGGTCTTTTTCGCCAAATGCAATCGTTGCCTTTTGCGTAGCTGACATTTTCATAAGCCCAGCCCTCGATTTATGCCAATTTATCATGAGCGGCATATTGAGGATCAGCCACTTCTTTATGAATGGGTAACGATAGCCATACATCGCGCCGTATTGGCCGCCTTTGGACACGCCGAAATAATAAATGGGGCTGCCGTCGTTCAGTGAGGACGCGTAGTCAGCAGCCACTGACATGGTGATGGACATATTTTCCTCTGGCGCAAGCTCCAAAGGGTTGTCGCTGACCATCACCGAGAATTTGTGGCTGTCTGCTATACGGGAAGCGAGCGTGACATACTTGTTGTCGCGCCCGTAGATATTGCCGCCGCTTCCAGTTTTTACGATCAATAAGCCATTTTCTCCCTTCATCAAGCCAAACTCAACTCCACGAAAAGACAAGAACTCATCATATTCCATCGGCATCATCTCCATTCACGGTATGATGCAATCATTTCTGGCTAATTGAAAAGATACTTCTCGATTGCCTCAATAAAAATATCAAGTTTTACGACGTCCCGATAATCCAATCACTTACGTGTTGAACAAAGTCTATTTTTGCGCGTTCTGGATGCCTTGTACGCAAAAAATGCATCTTATTATTGCCAATATAGCCAACACCTTCACCCCATGGCATATTGAATTTATTAATTGACCTGACATCGTCAAAATTACTATTATCGAAAACATACTTCAAAAAATTATCATAGAATCGATTTGTGTAAAAAATTATATGAGTTGGCAACAATATTTTAAGCTCTTTTTTGATAAATTGATTTTGCTGTATGCAGTATGATTTTATATCATCGTTAGTTATATCTTTATCAGAACCAGTATTACATTTTATCAGGTTTGTCATGGCAATATCTTCCGGTTCTTCAGAGTGAAAAACGATTTTAGAAATTCTATACGTATAGAGCCAAAACATACTATTGTATTTATGGTTTGTGGGCCATAAATATGTCCTAGAACCGTCGAACGAGTCTTGTCCTCCAGGTTGTCCAATAGCCGTTTTGCCGACAAAAACGACTCTCTTTTTTTGCCTCGAATAATTATTTCCCACAAACCATACCCCTGTGGGATTCGGTAACAGGTTCAAATTATTTCTTTTGCATTTTTCTTTGCACATCTGACATAATTGGCATTTGCCAGGTTGTTCCTTTTCATACATATCCAAAATTCGATGTTCCAGCTCATTATGATACATCTTAATGCCTCTCTCAATAATAAAAAATCGACATAGTCCCCCATTGACCACACATTGTCAATGTATATGCCTATTTATGCAGCCAACCCATAAAATTCTCTTCATCCCCGTTCATTCGAGATTTTTATATTTTGATTATAGCACATGACTGCGGACAAATAAAGGATGAGTGATGTATTATGATAGCATCATCAAACCAAGGAGGTGAAGCGTCATGCTGTATTATCAGCTGAACGCAACGTTTCATTTCGAGCCATACAGGAATCGCGAGGAATTATTGACGGAGCCAGATGACAGATACATCAGGCGGTTCAATCAGCGTATGCGGCGGGCATTCGTCTCCGCACAGGCAAGCGCATTCTCGGAGTTCGCCGCCTGCTGCCGAAGCGACAAGGACGGCGCTGTCCTCGCCTTGGGCCTCGAAACGACGACGACACGCAAGGCGCTCTCCATCGTAGAGAAAGCCCTCCGTGATGCAGGGCATCTGAGCAATGTGCATCTTTTGGAACCCGTCGAAATCTCATCCCAGCAGATGCTTTCAGGGCTCCTGGCACCTGCGTCCGATACCGGCCTCTTGCAGGATTTCCCCTTTGATTTCGAGACGTGGGATGCGCATTGCGAACCAGATGAGTTCCAGCTGGAAGCCGGCATTGAAAATCCTGCCCCGCTTTCTTTGGAAGACGCGTTGGCCGAGGCAAAGTCTCTGATGCTTGGCGACACGTTCCTCGCAGAAATCCGGCGCATCTACGACCCATCAAACGTGCGGGCGCTGGTCGAGCACCCTGTCCACTATCGTCTGGCAATCGGGCACGAAAACAGCGTCGCTCCCGCCGTCGGCCTGTTGGTGCGATGCCTGCACTCCGTCGGGCGTCTCCCGAGCGTTCGGTATGACATCCTCAAAAAAATCACAGGGTCTTCTTGCACCGACGATAAAATTCTGCAGCTGTTCCAGCCATCCTCCGGGGCAACGGTTGTCCTTGCAACGTCACGGATTGCCGATGAGGACGAGCAGGGCCTGTTTTCGACTGCAGACAGCGAGTCACTCGACAAATTGACTGAGCAAATAAAGCATCATCACAGAAAAACGCTCTTCATCTTCGTCGAACGGCACCCGCATGAGGCTTCCTGCGACCGGCTCATCAGCGCGGTCGATGACGAGCTTCGCATCGTGGAACTGGGCGAAGGGCGTCGGTCGCTCGCCCAGGCACAGGACTACCTAAAGCAGCTCATCTGCTCGTCCGACCTCAAAGATTATTTCCAGCCAGAGGCGCTGAAGCTCCCCGAGCAGGACGGATACACGGCAGAATATGTGCAGAATGCGTATGCAAAATGGCGTGAGCGGGTATTACGGGAACGCATCTATCCGACATACCAAAAGGAGCTCTCGGAACGACAAGTCAAAAAAGACAAGCCGAAGGCGGCGCGACAAAAGCTCATGAGCATGGTAGGGCTCACGCAGGCGAAGGCCGTCATACAGGACATGGTCGCCGCAGCCAAGCTTCAGAACATGCGAAAAAACTGGGGCATAAAAGATACCCCTATCTCCCGCCACATGGTTTTCACAGGCAATCCTGGCTCGGCGAAGACGACGGTGGCACGGCTTACGGCGAAAATCTTGGCGGAGGAAGGCATCATTTCCAAGCCGTATCTCGTCGAATGCGGTCGCGCAAGCCTTGTAGGGAAATACGTGGGATGGACGGCGAACATCGTCAGAAAGCGATTCCACGAGGCCATCGGCGGCGTGCTCTTCATCGATGAGGCGTATGCGCTGGTCGAGGATCATCACAGCTTTGGCGACGAGGCCATCAACACGATCGTGCAGGAAATGGAGAACAAGCGCGACAGCGTCATCGTCATTCTGGCGGGCTATACCGACAAGATGGAAGAGCTCTTGGATAAGAACGAGGGCCTCCGCAGCCGCATCGCGTTCCACGTGGACTTCCCCGACTATGCGCCGGATGAGCTGGGCGACATTCTGGGGCAGATGTGCGAGAAACAGGGCTATCGGCTGACAGATGCCTGCCGCGAGAAATGCGCAGCCATCTTTGAGAATGTTGTCAAGACTCCGTATTTTGGAAACGGGCGCTTTGTCCGCAACCTCTTTGAGCAGGCAACGCTAAGGCAAGCGAAACGTCTGATGGAGACAGGCGCGAAGATTGAAAAAGAGCAGGGCACCCTCCTCCTGCCTGAAGATTTTGAGACGCTCGCAATTCAGCCGTCGACGGAAAAGCAGATAGGTTTTTGTTAGACGAAAGGATTCCGCGCGTTCTCCGTCGAATGATACAAAAAGATTTTAAACAAGGCAGGGACTATCATGGCAGACACAAAAGCAAAATTCTATCACATACTCGAAATCCTCTGTGACACGGACGAGGAGCATCCAAAGACGGCTGCGCAGATTGGTGAGCTCCTGGATAAAAGGTTCGGCATCGCGGCGGAGAGAAAGTCCATCTGCCGCGACATCGGCATCCTGCGGGACGAATGCGGCTTCGACATCAACCTCTCGTCAGACAACAAGGCAGGCTTCTACATTGCAAGCCGTCCATTCGAGGACTGGGAGTTGAAGTTTCTGATTGATGCGGTGCTGTCCTCGCGCTCTCTTTCGGAGAAGGATGCGCGCAAACTGGTGGACAAGCTGAAGCATCAGGGAAGCCAAACGAGCCGCGAGCTGCTCGCCGCCATCACGCCACTGCCGCCGAAGCCGGCGGCTGACAAGCGATTGGTGAAGTACGGCATCGACACCGTGCTGAAAGCCATCCGCGCAGATTGTCAGATTGCCTTCTCGTACCTCACATTTGACGCTGACAAGCAACCGATGCCGCGCAGGAAGGAGGCGTACCAGGTCAGCCCCTATGCGCTCGTCCGCAAAAGTGATTTTTACTATCTCATCTGCAACTACACCAAATACGACAACCTGAGCTTCTATCGACTCGACCGCATGGAGCAAATCAAGGTGCTGCCGGACAAGCGGAGGCCGCTGCGCGATTTCGTCGGAGTGCACGAGCGCGCAGGACTGAGCGATTTCGTGCACCATGCGCTCTACAGCTTCACAGGCGAAGCCGTCGAGCTACGACTGGATATTCCGGCCTACGAGGTCAGCGACCTCATCGACACGTTCGGCAGCGATGTCACCATAAGGAAAATCGACGAAGAATCCTGCGAGGCCCGCGTGACCGTGCAGGATGGGCCGGGGCTTTACTTCTGGCTCCTGCAGCGTGCGGACAACGTGAAAGTGCTATCGCCGTCATCCGTCCGCAACCATCTTGTCGAGATGCTGAAAAATATATTGGCGCAGTACGAAGAGCCATCGGAGGAAAAAGATAGCAATCATGGATGACATCATATTTCGTCGTGCAGCGCAGGGCGTGACCTCGCCGCAGACGGGGCTCATCCTACCGGAAGAAATCATAGTTTTCGACACGGAAACCACGGGGCTTTCCAAGGAACGAGACGACATCCTTCAATTTTCGGCCATCGACGGCGCAGGGAACACGCTGATGAATCAGTTGATTCGCCCCGTCCGCAAGAAGTCCTGGCCTGATGCCGAGCGAGTGAACCAAATCACGCCGCAGGACGTAGCAGATGCCCCTCTGCTGGAAGCGATGGCAGACGACATTCTGCAACTCTTCCGCAGCGCGCGCCTGATCGTCGCCTATAACGTCCGCTTTGACTACAATATGCTGCTGGGCAATCTGCCAAAACAGCGAGGCGAGCTTTGCCGTATCTTCAAGTATTCAAACACGCACCACGTCTACGATGTCATGTGGCATTTCCCTGCCGTTTATCATGAGACGCATCTGGATGCTAATCCCAGAAGGCCGCAGAAGCTCGGCAAGTGCGCCGCATACTACGGCTATCAAGGCGGTCGCCTTCATGACGCGCTCGAAGATGCAAAAGCAACTCTTCATTGCTTTTACCATGTCGTCGAGGACGAGGCAGCGCAAAGATTTTAACCTACACCCACAAACATTGGGAGATGAGGAAATGAAAGAAGAATTTGTCTTGAAAAATACGACGGAGCGAAAAGAACCGTTCCGTTTAGGCTTTGTTGGATCGGATAATGCAGGATGTCAGTTCGTCCAGAAATGCCGTGAAGCCATCATGGAGCAACATCAACGTCTGGTCGATTTCGATGAGTTTTCCAACCGGCAGATCTCGTCCGAACCAGCGAAAGACTGTTTTTGCATCGTCGCAGCCATCGGAACGGAAACAACAGCAGAACAGCTCTCTGCGATATTTTCGGCTTCCTCGTCTTGTGACTGGAAAATCCTTGTCGTTCCGCAGAAAGCATGGACAGCATCGAAGTCTGACGCATGGCATAAAGTGGCGGATACCGTGCTGGTCGTTGATTCTGTCGATGTCGGAGCGGTCAATTTTTGCACGGTGCTTTCCACGGCGTTTCTGCCTGGATTGATTGGAATCGACTATGAAGATTTTCGCACGACCCTTTCCGATGCCACGGCAACAGGTTATCTGCTGCATGCGGAGGCAGCCCACTTGGATGCAGCAGTGGAATCACGAGTGAAACAACCCGAGGCAGTTAAATTCAAACAGGCGAGGCGTGCAGCGTTCGCTGTGCGCTGCGGAATGGACATGGCCATGCTTGATGTCTCAAAAGCCATAAAGATTCTGGAGGATACCCTTCCAGATACTGCCAATGCGATTTTAGGTGCTGTCCCATTGAAAGGCATGTAGAAGCAAGAATCCATTCACGGCATCATCATGACTTGAAACGGAGGAATGCATGGATGCGCAGACGGCACAGGATGCAGAGCATCCGCCGATTTTATAACCAGGCCAAGACATGCTTAAGATGCCTTGAGCGGCTGGACATGAACCACCTGGAAAACATCAAGGAACTGAATGCAAATCTGGCGCGCCTGTATGCGGATGCGCTGGAGCTGCCGGACGTTCCCGTGCACCGCCAAAGTACAGAGGACGACGTCATTCGTCACGAAAACTCATGGAATTTCAGCGACCAATATTTCTGGGTTGTGATGAATCCTCTGGACAAGACGAGCTTTTGCCAAAGCTCCCTCAAAGATGCACTCCACGACATCGAACACGATTTAGAACATGGCCTCGCACTCTACGAATCCGGCGAGCCCTTCGAGGCCGCAGCCGTGTGGCGCACGTCCTTCTTCCTGCATTGGGGCGCGCATCTCTTGGAAGTCATTCCGCTACTGCATACGTTAGTGAAGGAAAAAATGGAAATTTAATCAGCCGTGAATTGATAAAACAAAAAGAAGCCGAGACCAGCACTAATTAGGTGTTGATCTCGGCTTCTTTAATTTGTGAATGCACATCTCCAGTGTTTTCATCAGCATATCGTCATTTCTCTTTGTCCACATATCCATATAACGGTATGAGTGGAATGCTATGATGAAGCTGCAATGATAAAAATTTCTTTGGAGTGAATTTGATGATTGACGATGAGGACAACGCTTTTTTCAGCTTGTTTGATAACACTGCCACGGAGAAGAGCCACCAGACCAGCGAGCCCATAACGCTTATTCCACATCTCACTGCGGTGCGCTGGCATAGGAACGAGACGAGCGGCACCGAGATTGAGGTTTGTCTTGAGCTTCACGCATCGAGGACGCGCCCATATATGATAAAAAACATTGCGGATTTTATTCGCGCCGTGCAAAATCGTCAAAGGCTCACAATAGGCAAGGAGCTTGTTTTGGAGCCGAATAATATTGTCTTCAAAAACGGAGCGTCGGAAAGGCTTTGGGCCATGCTTGCTGAAATTTATCGCGATGAGCAGAGCCTTGTGCATTATACGTCTATCACTTCATTTGCAAAAAGGAAGCTGCACCTCACGCCGACAAATTTTAGCAGGTTCCTTTCCATCATGCAGGATGAGCCATTTGATTTTACATTCAATTTTGGAAAACCCGAGCAAATGCATGGCGTCGTCGGGGCGCCGAAGCTTTCAATCGACGTGGCTGACAAAAGCGGCAACGGAGTGATCACGCTCGGCACGGCACACTCTTCTCGCTTCTCGCTGCTGTCGGGTGATGGCGAATTCGTGCTCTACGGCGACACGATATATGATGTGCCCGCTGAGCAGCGAAAAGCGATGAAGGCTGTGGCATTGGCATTCAAATCGTCGAGCCATGTGGAGCTCAACAAAAGGAATATGGGCAAGTTCTTCTCGACGGTGATACCGCAGCTTGAGTTAGTGGCAGATGTTACTGTCGCGCCCGTCTTTGCGGATATGTATGAAATTATGCCGCTCACAACAGAGGTGTTTCTCGATTACTACATGGACGGGGTGTCGGCACGTGTGCGCTTCGTCTACGGCAATGTGAGCTATAATCCGCTGATGGGGGAAGCACCTGACACCGTGGGGAATAAACGGCTGATTCATGACGCGGCAGCTGAAAAAAATATACTTTCCATTTTCTCGGATTTTGGCTTTGAGCGCAGTGATGAACTTTTTGTATTGCCTGATGAGAGCAAGTTTTATGATTTTCTCGAGACGGGCGTGCCAACGCTGCTCAAGGTCGCGGATATTTATTTTTCAGATACTTTCAATCGCGAGCCCGTACGGATGCCACTCATGTCCATCGGCGTATCCGTGAACAGCGAAAATCTTTTGGAAGTGACGCTTGACAATGGCATGTTCGACATAGATGAGCTCATCGACATATTGCGCTCTTACAAGCAGAAACGTCGCTACTATCGGCTAAAGAACGGTGCTTTTTTGTCACTTTGCGATGAACAATTTGACAGCCTCAGCGCCCTATTTGAGTCGATGCATATCCAAAAAGGAGAGGGCAATACTGCCGTTGTCCTGCTCGCTCG
Source organism: uncultured Selenomonadales bacterium (assembly GCA_900314765.1). GTDB lineage: Bacteria > Bacillota > Negativicutes > Selenomonadales > Selenomonadaceae > RUG024. The sequence goes on from OMWN01000005.1 coordinate 8,267, forward strand.
GGCCATTGACGTCGACATGTTTGCAGAAGAAAACGCCGAACTCAACCTGAAGCGCAGCGAAAGTTTTCGTTCCCTCGTGCGCTCCATAAGGAGTCCCAATACTCAGAGCATCACGCCGCCGTCGTCGCTTGTCCACGTGATGCGCGATTATCAGGTGACGGCGTTCGAGTGGCTCAACGCTCTTGCATCGCACGGCCTCGGCGGAATACTTGCCGACGACATGGGGCTCGGCAAGACGCTTGAAACCATTTCGTTTTTACTGTTCGAGAAGGAAAAGGATGAAGCTGCAGGGGAAAGTGACAAAATGCAACCCACGCTCGTCGTGACGCCGACATCGCTTATGTACAACTGGATTGATGAGATAGAGCGTTTTGCACCGTCGCTGAGGGCGGTCGTCATCGACGGAAGCAAGGGCGAGCGCACGGATAAGCTTAAGGCGGCAATGAACGGTAAAACCGATGTCATTGTCACAACGTATAATCTGCTTCGCCGCGACATTGACGAATATGAAAATCTGGCATTCCGCTATTGCTTCCTCGATGAAGCGCAGCATATAAAAAATCCGACGACGCAGAGCGCAAATGCCGTGAAAAGTTTGACAGCGGGAGGCCGCTTCGCGCTCACAGGCACGCCGATTGAGAATACGCTCACGGAGCTATGGTCGATTTTCGATTTCCTTATGCCGGGATATCTGGGCAGCCATCACTATTTCCAATCTCACTATGAGGTGCCCATCGTGAGACGCGAGGACAAAAAAGCGGCACAAGACCTGAGGCGACACATAGCGCCCTTCATATTGAGGCGCCTCAAAAAGGATGTGCTGACGGAGCTTCCGGACAAGGCGGAGAGCAGGATTATCTGTGAGATGACGGCAGAACAGCAGAAGGTCTATGCGGCGTATTTTCTGCGAAGTCAAAAGGAGTTTCAGAACATTCAGCTCGCGAACGACGTATCGAATGGACAAATCAGGATACTATCGATATTGACGCGCCTCAGGCAAATTGCGTGCGACCCGGCGATGTTCCTCGAGAACTACAGCGGCGGCTCGGGCAAGCTCGACACGCTCGACGACATCGTGCCAGAGGCCATAGCCAGCGGGCATCGTCTTCTCATATTTTCGCAATTCACGACAATGCTCGCGCACATCGGAGAGCGGCTCAGAAAGCTCGGCATTGGTTACAGCTATCTTGACGGCGCGACGCCGGCAGCGGAACGGCTGCGTCTCGTCAAGGAGTTCAATTCAAAAAATGCACCATGCGATGTCTTTCTCATCTCGCTCAAAGCAGGCGGCCAAGGTCTCAACCTCACAGGCGCAGACATGGTGATACACTTCGACCCATGGTGGAACCCAGCCATCGAGGAGCAGGCAATGGATCGCGCGTATCGCATCGGACAGGAAAACAAGGTGCAGGTCATAAGCCTCGTCATGAAGAACACCATAGAGGAGAAAATTTTCACGCTGCAGGAGAGGAAGAAGGCGCTCATCGACCAGATGATAAAGCCAGGAGAAACGATTCTCTCAAAGCTCACAGAAGAGGATATATGCGAGCTGTTCAGATGAGTAAGTTACGTGCGCTTATTTTGTGTACGAAACTAGCAGATTTAGTTTTGGATTCTTAGATAGAGCTGAGCGGAAGAACATTCAATGGACAAAAAATTTAAAAGCCCGTCATCCCGTAGTTAAAATACTACGAAGTGGCAGGCTTTTCTGTTGGATAAAATCTGTTATGTTTTACATTTGGCATCTGCTTATCAATGCAGTGTCATGTATCGTTTGATGTCTGCTTCACTTAAATTGTAGTGTTCCTTCAGCTTGGCAGCGATAGTGTCCTCTTTGAAGTCCAGCTCACACAATGTGACAATGATGTTGTGAATACTCTTTTCACGTCCCTGGTTCACGCCTTGCTCAAATCCACGTTGTTGCGCATATTGGAGCTGCGCGAGCTGATCACGGCGGAATTTCTCGACTTTTTCATACGACCTGTGGGCTACCTCGTCCTGCGTAAACATTTTCTCCACCTTTATCTGTCATGGTAATTTCCATTTGTCTGCTGCTTATATTTTATCCAGCACATGGCAGAAAATCAATATCGATAAAAAAATGAAAATCGTGATTTGGAGCCAACATACATAATCAAAAAGCATAAATCATTAATCAAGATAAGTATTTGTCGTTTCCAGCTCTCCGTCGTAAAATGAAAACATAACCAGCACACATCCCCGACACGAGAAAGGAGTCCAACATGAATAAATACATCGCAATCGGAACACTTTGCCTCTCAATCTTCGCCTTCGCTGGCTGCGGCGCGTCTGCCAGCAAGCCAACCCCCACGAGCAATGTTGCGACAAACAGCGCTCAGACAGAAAGTATAGCAGCCACGCAACAGGACACAAAGGAGGAAACCTCGATAATCACCATAACGAACAACGGCCGCAAGCTGACCGTCGCACTCAACGACAGCGCCGCAGCGAAAGTGCTCATCCAGCAGTTGCCTATGACAGTCGAAGTCAAAAATTTCAGTGACAACGAAAAGTTGTTTTACCCGAAAGAGACGCTGCCAAAGGAGGCGCCGACGGCACTTGCAACGCGTGGCACACTCGCCTGCTTCACGCCGTGGGGCAACCTCACGATTTTCTATAAGGACTATGGTGATGGCACGGACGAAGACCTCATCGAGCTTGGCCACATCATCGAAGGCGACGAATACATTGAAGAGCTCGAGGGGCAGATGACACTCGAAGCCGCCACAAAATAAGCAACGCATTAAAAAATGCTCCCCATCAGACAAGACAAGTTTGTTATCTTGCCTGCCTAATGGGGAGCATCTTATTTTTGTCAATGCAATGTCATGTAGCGTTTGATGTCCGCCTCGCTTAAGTCATAGCCTTCCTTCAGTTTGGCAACGATCATGTCCTCTTTGACATCTAACCCACGCAATGCGGCAATCATGTTGTTAATGCCTTTCTCGCGTTCTTGGTCAACGCCTTGCTCAAATCCATTCTCGAATCCCTGCATTTGCGCATATTGGAGCTGCGCGAGCTGGTCACGGCGGAATTTCTCTGCTTTCTCATACGATCTGCGGGCTACTTCGTCCTGCGTAAACATTTTCTCCACCTCCACGGCGGCGCGAATTTCGGCGTCACTGGCTACAATGGCTGCCATCTCGTCCTCTGGCGTGCTGGGCGAGAAATAGGCGGCCCATTTCTGCATGCGGTTCATTTCCTTGATGCTCATGGGATGAAATTTTTGCAATTCAAGGAAATGTATCTCCAGCTGCTTTGTGAGCTGGCAACCAGTTCTCATATCAAAAAGCCCGAAGCAACTGTGCATGTCTGGGTACTTTTTGTCGTCAAAAATATTATAGTTCAAAATATTGATGGCCACCGTGCGCTTCAGTTTGTCATAGCCTTCGCCCTTTTTCAGGTCCACGTAGTTTCTTGACCAGTAGTAAAGTGACCGCTCACCCATAGCCAGCAGCGGATTGACCTGCATCTCGATATTTACCTTCACGCCAGCTTGCGTGCGGCCTAAAATATCCAGACGTGACTCCTTCTCGTCTGGCAAGTCGCCATCAATCTCGCGGTCAATGAACTCGATGTCGGCAATCTGCTCCGTGCCCTGCAGCTCGAAAAATGCATTGGCCAGCGAAAGCGTGATTTTCGGGTGCTTCGCGAAAACGGCCTTGAATACAGCATCGTTAGTACGATCAATTTTATCTGTCATAGCAATTTCTCCTCTTTGCCTGCTGCTTATATTTTATCCAGTAAATGACAGAAAAGCAATATCGGTGAAAACGAAAAAAACCGAGGTCAGCACTCAATGAATGTGTCTCGGCTTGTTATTTTTTTGATAGTTAAACATGCGGCGATACGCCAAAAAGGCACCCACGCGATTGTATGCACGTGAGTGCTCGCCTCAGAACACCAAACGCAGCAGCGCCATATATATCACTGTGCCGCCCGCTATGGAGATGAGCATGCTGCCGCGCCAGAGGTGGAGCGCGATGGTCACGACGACGCCGATGAGCTCGGGGATGCCGTGCGTGCCCGTCAGTGGATTTACGCCCTTCAGCGAGTAAACGACGAGCATGGCGAATATCGCGAGCGGCAGCGCGCGCCCGAGGTACTGGACGAATATCGGCGTCGGCGTCTTCTCGCGGAATATCAAGAACGGTAGAAATCTCGTCGCCATCGTGCCGATGACGCACATCGCAATCGTTATTACTTCCTCTGTGAATGTCATTTGCCTCGCTCCTCCCGCGGCACACTGTCTTCGCCCCTGTCGAGCCGTCGCTCTATCGGCCTGCGCAGGACGGTGAGTGCAGCGAGTATGCCGATGATTGTCGGCACGACGAATGAGTCGGAGCCGAAAATATACAGACACACGAGCGAAATCGCGAACCCAATCCAGCCCGTCACATGCGTGCGTTCTTTTTTCCATTGCTCCATGAGTATGACGACGAACATCGCCGTCATAACAAACTCGATGCCGCTTGTGTCGAACGCCAACAGTGAGCCCGCGAGGCCGCCAATCATCGCGCCTGACACCCAATAAAATTGATTGAGGAGCGTCACGAGGAAGTAGAACCACCCACGGTCAACGCCGTCGGGGATGTCCGCCGTGTAATTTATCGAGAACGTCTCGTCGCACATGCCGAATATGAGGTACGGTTTTTTGAGTCCCATACCCTTAAATCTGTCGAGCATCGCAATGCCATAGAAAAGGTGGCGGCTCTGAATGATGAACGCCATTATGAGCGCCTGCACAGGCGCGAACGGCGACAAGAGCATTGCGGCCGCGACAAACTCGAGCGAACCGCCGAATATGATGAGCGCCATGAGCGTCGGATAGAGGAAACTGAAGCCCAGCGCATTCATGTACACGCCGTAAGCCGCGCCGAGAAACCAAAACCCCGCAAATATCGGCACGGTGTGAGGCCACGCCGCGAGAAATGCGCGTTTCATCACATCGCCCGTCGATTGAGATTGCACCATTTACTGACATTTCCTTTCTAATGTGCTAATTGCTTATTTTATATCATACTTAATTCCTATGTCAATAGATAGCGGCCATCACATTATTTTCAAATCGTTGCAGGATTTTTCAATGGGACGTCGAAAATATTGGTATGGTAATTTCGTATTTCATCAGAATCAAAATGAGGAGGATGCATCATGAAGATAAAAAAATTAGCGCTGTGCCTCGCCGTCGCGGGGCTCATCGGGACATTCGGTGCGGCGAGCACCGTTTCAGCCGCGAGTGAAAGCACTGCGCCTGCATCGAGCACCGCGAGCGTGAAGGCAACGCCGCGAGCCGAGAGCAAGACGATTTCCGTCAATCCGAAGCGCGAGATGATAGACTACATCCCCGACGTCGTCTACGCGCAGGTGACGTCGCGTGGTTACCAGAATGTGAATCTCATGATGGACATCATGAAGCCGCACAGCAGCGAGCCGATGCCCGCCATTGTGTTCGTCACGGGCGGCGGCTTCATCAACGCGAACCGCGCGAATGGCCTGCAGCTGCGCGAGCATCTCGCCGAGCACGGCTACGTCGTTGCGAGCATCACGTACCGCGTCGCGCCGACGGCGAAATTCCCAGAGCCACTGAACGATGTGAAATCGTCCATCCGCTATCTGCGCGCGCATGCCGAGAAATTCGGCATCGATCCGACGCGCATCGGCATCATCGGCGGCAGCGCGGGTGGCTATCTCTCGGCGTTCGCGGGCACGACGAGCGGCACGAATGAATTCGACGTGGGCGAAAATCTCGGCCTGTCGAGTGCCGTTAGCTGCGCCGTTGACCTCTACGGCATCTCTGATCCGACGCAGATTGGCATGGATTTCCCAGAAGACGTGCAGAAGCTCCACATGTCGGCGGGCGCGACCGAGGCGCTCTGGGTCAATGGCAGCCCCGTATTCGGCGGCAAGGACGGCGGCATCATGGCAGACCCCGACGCCGCGGCCAACGCGAACCCAATAAACTTCATCAGCTCCACGAGCGCGCCGATGCTCCTCATGCACGGCACCGAGGACACCGTCGTCTCGCCGGGGCAGACCGATCTCCTCTATCAAGCGCTCGTCAAAAACGGCATCCCTGCTGAGCGCTACCTCGTGAAAAACGCGAAGCACGGCGGCACATACTGGGTGCAGGACGAAGTGCTCAACATCATCACCGACTTCTTCGACACATATCTGATGCTCGACTAACGTGAAAACACGAAAACCCTCTCCGCCCATCAGGCAACCTCACATAGTAGTGTGAGACCCCACAGGGAAGGAGAGGGTTTTTACATTGTTAATACAGAGTTGCAGAAACCATCGATTTTAGATAAAATAAGAGGCAAGGAAGGGAGTGCTAGCTCAATGGCGAACCGCCAGTACAAGGACAGCGTCTTCAGGAAATTCTTCAATCACGAGAACAAAATCGCGGAGCTCTATCAGGCAATTCGCCCTGATGACGACATCCGCGCAGAGGACATCACCATCAAGACGTTCGACGATGTGTTCATAGACCAGCAGAGGAATGACCTCTCATTTCTATGGAAAGATCAATCAGTTGTTCTTGTGGAACATCAGAGCAGCATCAGCCCAAACTTACCCTACCGGTTGTTAGTATATAGTACACTCGTTCAGCTACCTGATTTTGTTAAGAGCCAAGCTTTGTACAGTACGACGCTTATCAAGATACCTGCACCGCATTTCTACGTGCTGTACATCGGCAATGACATGAAATCAGACGAGGTCACGCTGAGGCTCTCGACATCATTCAAAGAGAAGGGCGCCGACCTTGAGCTCATCTGCCACGTGCTCAACATCACATACAAAGAGCATCGAAAAATACTTGAACAATGTAGGCCGCTCTGGGAATACAGCTTCTTCGTAAATCGCATTGAGGAAAACAAGAAGCGCGGCATGACACTGGACGATGCCATACGAGAGGCGATAACGTACTGCATCGCGCATGGTATCATGAAAGATTTTTTGGAAGAACATCAGGAGGAGGTCTTGAAAATGTTTGCTTTGAAATGGGACGCTGATGAAGAGAAAAAAGTTCTCCGTGCCGAAAGTCGTGCTGAGGGCAAGGCTGAGGGCATTGAGGAAGGAGAGGCACGCGGAGAGGCACGCGGAGAGGCACGCGGAGAAGTCAAAGGAGAGGCGAAAGGCCGTGCTAAAGATGTACGCTCCTTAATGAAGATGATGCGCTGTACTAAGGAAAGGGCAATGGAAATTTTGGAGATTCCTGCTGACCTCCAGCCAAAGATTCTAGCAATGCTGTAATGGAGCGAATCATGAAGATAGGAAATATAGAGGACTTGCTTAAATGGGACCCCGAGGAAGAGAAAAGAGTCCTCCGTCAAGAGGCCTTGGAGCGTGCCCATGCTGAGGATGTACGTGCTGTTATGAAATCGTTAAACTGCACGAAAGAAAAGGCAATGGAATTATTAAAGATTCCTGCTGACCTCGAGCCCAAGATTCTGGCAATGCTATAATAAAAACATAGAGGCGTTGAAAATGTGTGATTTAAAATGGGCCGATGAGGAAGAGAAAAGAATATCTAGAAGCCTTTGGAAATGGTTTTACGAAAGGCTTTATGGATTGCTTTGATAAGATCATTGCTACAGTACGCGAGAAAGCTTTGGCTGACAACGTCAAAGCATTGATGGAAACACTCCCCTGCAAAAAGGAAAAAGCGATGGAACTGTTAAAGGTTCCTGCTGACATTCAGCCCAAAGTGTTAGCACTTTTATGATGGAGCGAAATACAGAGGCCTTGAAAATGTTTGCTTTGAAATGGGGCACGGATGAAGAGAAAAAAGTTCTCCGTGCTGAGTGTATAGAGGAAGGCCGTGCTAAAGACGTACATTCTTTGATGAAGACACTGCGTCGTACTAAGGAAAAGCAATAGACCTTTTGGAGATTACATCCGACCTCCAGCCAAGGATTTTGGCAATGCTGTAAGAAACAAAACGATACGAGAGCGAAGGAATTTTCCTGATTTAGAGAATGCCTTCGCTTATTTTTTGCATTTGTTTCTGCATCTTGTGCTGCATTTGATATACGACAAAAAATTCTGGCAGGGTGAGTCTATAATAGCAAAACCATTCTGCTATGCGTTGCAAGCGTAATGAACGACCTCTATTACTACCCTAGCCACACTTTCTCCAGTGTGAAAGGCAGAACATGAGAGTCTTTTGCTCGAATCTGAACGGATAAAATTGTTAATTCACCATACATAAAATTCCTTGTCCATAAAAATAATCCCCTAAAAGGCAACGCCAAACGGTCTCACTTTTTAGGGGATTTTCTTTATGCCTGTATTCATTTTCCTATCCCGCATCTGATATTTCCTCGAGCTTCGTGTAGACTTCCTGCGACTGCATGCCGTAGCCCCAGAACACGCCCTGCTCTATCGGGCAGTCGCTGAAATCGCGCCCGACGCAGAACACGAGGTAGGTCTCACCCGCTGGGCAGTTCCGCGTGGCGTCGATGCCGTACCATCGCCCTTGATACCACACCTCCGCCCACGCGTGGCTCGCACCCTCGCCGACGGGCAGGCCGCTCACGTAGCGCGCAGGGATGCGGCGCATGCGGCAGAGCGCGAGGAACACATGCGTGAAGTCTTGACAGACGCCCATGCGCCTGAGTGCCGCCTCAGCCGCCGTCGTCCGCACGTTCGTCACACCCGCCTTGTACGTCATGTACTGATTGACCGCCACACGAAACCGCTGCGCCTGCTCGAGGTCGTTGTCCGTGTGCAGCACGCTGTCGAAAAGCCTTCGGAGCGACTCCGATGGCCGCGTGAGATTGGACGCGTACGAGTAAATCGGCAGCGGGTCATTGCACACCTTGCGCATGCTCTCATCGCGTACCGCCGTCCCGCGCACGCAGTACGAGAAAAAAGTGTGCGCGCGCGGCAGTCGCCCCGTGTACGTGCGATTGCCGAAGCTGTCTATGCCGAAATTGCCGCCCGTGACGAGAGGATTCACATCGAGCTCCATGTCGACAATGTGCTGATGCGGTCTTTCCTGCGGCACACAGCGGAGCAGAAAATCATGCTCCGTCACGGGATACGAGTATTTGTTTTTCGTCTCGAATAAAAATGCAAGTCGTTTCAAATCTCCACCAGCTCTTCAGCTGCATGAATGAGATCGCCGCGCTCATCGGGAAGCGTCCCGCCTTCGCCGACGACCGTCGCCTTCAGAAGCTCGGCATACGCGAATGAGCGCGTCCTCACGGGCGTCCGCTGCACCCTGCTGATGAACTTCGAGATCTCCGCGAGGCACAGGCGGTCTGGCTCGCCGAGTCTTAAGTACAGCACGCAGCGCTCCGCCGTCCAGCCGCACTTCACGATGTTCCTCACGCCCTCGTCCTCGACCGTGTCGTCGAAGCTCCCCCGAAAAGCCATGATGGAGTCGATGACCGATTGCAGCTTTATGAGCGCGCATTCGCCCGATTTCGCCGCCACGAGGTAGTTGAAAGCCATCTGCAGGTACGAAAGCGTCACCGAGCTGATCGTCTCACGGAGCATCATGCCGTTGCCGAGCATGCGGTCAGCCGCCGTGTAGATGGAGTCGGGATTGTCCTCATCGAATGTGAACCGCGCGACGAAATCGTCGTCGCTCGTGTAAATGTCGGGCATCGAGAGCCTGTCGCAAATTACGTGAAAATCTATTGGATGACCGTCAATTAGCTGGTCATCGTATTTCATCATAAACCTGAGCGTCGTATTGACACGCTCGGCGTACCGTCCCATCCAAAAGAGACGGTCTATTTTGCTCAATGTGAGAGAACCCATGTGTCTTTGAACCCTCCTCCCTGCGACGAATTGACGATGAAGCTCGACGGATTGCGCGAGAATCGCGTGAGGCCGCACGGCCAGACGTACGTCTCGCTGCCCGTGAGCACGAACGCGCGCAGGTCAGCCTTGCGCTCGACGGTCGCCTCGCCATCCATTATCGGCAAATCCTCGAAGTCTATGACCTGCTGCGAGATGAAACGCCTCGGCTCCTCGACGATTTTCTGCTTCAGCGCCTCTTTCTTCTCCTTCGGCAGGCTGCTGCCGAACACGACACCGTAGCCGCCTGACTCCGCGACATCCTTTATGACGAGCTCGTCGATATGCTCGAGCGTGTACGCCCTGTCCTCGTCGTAGTACGGCAGATACGTCGGCGCGTTTTTGAGGATGGGCTTCTCGCCGAGGTAATACTCTATCATCTTCGGCACGAAATAATAAATGCCCTTGTCGTCGGCGACGCCGTTGCCCGGCGTGTTGATGATGGCGACATTGCCAGCGCGGTACGCCGCCATGAGGTTCGGCACGCCGATGACGGAGTCGGGGCGGAAGCAGAGCGGGTCCATGAACTCGTCGCTGAGCCTGCGGTAAATGGCGCCGACCTTCACGGGACCGTGATTGCCCCTGTAGTAGACGCAGTTGTTCTCGACGTAGAGGTCCATGTTCTCGGCGAGCACGGAGTTGGACTGCTCAGCGAGGTACGAGTGCTCGAAATACGCCGCATTGTAGCGCCCCGGCGTGAATATGACGTTGATGCCGCCGCAGTTCACGTTGTCCATGACCGCCTTGAGCGCCGCGCCGTAGTTGCGGTTGTCGCACACCAGTTGCTCTCGGAACGTCTTCGGACAGCACTCGCGGCACAGCACGCGCGCAATCATTGGATACGACGCGCCCGACGGGATGCGGAGATTGTCCTCTAGCACGTACCACGTGCCGTCCTTCCCCTTCACGAGGTCGATGCCCGAGATGTGGCTGTATATCCCCTTCGTCGGGTGGATGTTCTCGCACTGGGCGAGGTAGCCCGGCGAGCGGTAGACGAACTCTTCTGGCACCACGTTCGCGCGCAGGATTTCCTTTTTGCCGTAAATGTCCGCGAGAAACGCATTCAGAGCGTCAACACGTTGCTTCAGGCCGCGCTCGAGCTTCGCGAACTCGTCCGCCTCGATGACGCGCGGGATGGGGTCGAAAGGGAAAAGCCTCTCGTTGAACACGCCGTTCTTGTAAATGCCAAACTTCACGCCGTATCGCGCCATCTGCTCATTGATGACGCGGACACGGGATTTCAGCTCATCGAGTCCCATAAAAATCATCTCTTTCGCGAGAAATAAAAAAGCAGAGAAATAGCGCGTGCAAACATTCGGCGCCATTGCCCTGCTTTATCATTTCAATTTTTTACATTATAAGAAATATTTTGATGATTGTCAATAATCTTGTATAATAAAATCCACCACGTCAGTATTTTTGTGCATAAATACGTCAAATAGAAAGATGACAAATTTTGGCTCTTCACCCGTAAGTGTGGGTGAAAAATTAGTGCCTATAATTCCTCAAGCCGCATGATTCGCTGCTCGGGGACGATTCGGCAGC
>OMWN01000092.1 GCA_900314765.1 uncultured Selenomonadales bacterium
ATAGAGGAAACTGCTCAAAACCACGCAGTTTCCTCTGAATACGATTTTTATTATTTCATTTGTCCACTTGACGGGATGCACACCAATCAGATTCGCGTCAGCGTTTTTATTTTTATCTTATTCCTTTTTCATTTCTTATGTTTTTTTGCCGCTGTCTTCCTTTACATCAGCTTTGTCGTCCTTGTCGTTTTTGTTTTCGTACGCGTTTTTTTCCGTCGCTTTGTCGTCGTCCGCGGCGTCATCTTTCTTCACTTTGTCGGGATGTTCCTCTTTCCACTGCTCTGCCGCTTCCTCACGTGCCTTTTCGATTTTCTCCCACGTGTCGGGCGCGAGCACCTTCAGATATTCCTCTGGTATGTCCGTCGCCTTCGGCGCAAGCTCAAGATATTTTTTGTAGTCCGCTGTCGCGGCCGCCGTGTCGCCGAGCTCGTCCTCGATGTCGCCCGCCATTTTCCATGCTGCCATCGTCTTCGCGTCAGCGTCGAGCGAGCGGCGTATGTCCATGAGCGCGTACTGCGGCTGTCCCTGCGCACGCCAGACCTCAGCGCGGTTCAGGAACGTGTACGCGTCCTTCGGATCGCCATTGACGCCCTCATTCGCATCGGCGAGCGCGCCGTCAAAATCGCCCATCAGCGCCTTCGCGCGGCCGCGCACGGAGTAGAGCCGCGCCTTTTTGTCCGCGCGCGTGTCGTACCTTAGTCCCCTGTTCGCCTCGAGTATCGCAAGCTCTGGCCGATACGTGTCGTTGTACCAGTCCGCATTGTGATAAAATCTGTCGAGCCACTTGTCGCCAAGCTCGAGATTATTCTGCTCGCGCTTTATGAGCCGCTCGCTCTCCTTCGCCTCGAGGTCAGCGAGCTTCATGCGCGCGCCGCTCGACGGCTCACTCGCGTATGCATTCTCCACCATCGAGCGAAGTGTCTCCTCCGCATGAGCAAGCGCGACAGCATCCTTGAGGCGCGCGTACACATCATCGTCCGTGAGATAGTCCGTGCGCCCATTTTCGCCCGCGCGGAAATTCCACTCCGCTGCTGACGCGCAATCGTGGAACGCCTTCGCGAGGCCGCCCGCAATGAGATACGCGTTCTCTGGCGTGTCGTCGTAGCTCTCGTCTGAATACGTCGCCGTGACGAGCGGCACACCGTCTATGGCAATCGTTTTCCTGTCAATGACCGTGACGTGACCTGCACTGTACGCCGCCATGAGCTCCGCGAGCTTCGCCTCGCGCTTGTCCGTGTCGGGGTGGTCGTACGCCTCGGCGCCATAGCTCCTGTCAAACGTCTCTGGGTGCTGCGCGAGATAGTACATCCTCGCCATGGCCGCCGCCGAGCCGCCGGGATTAAACCCCGCACTCGCCGCGAGCCAAAATCCGCCCTCGTCGGCCTCGTACTCAGCCGGAAGGATGACATTCTTCGCGACGGAATAGTCGGCGAGCACGGCGGCAACGTCGGGGCGCACCGCGCCTGTCGCCATAGAGAGAAACGCGACACCGAAAGACTGCGCCGCCGCCCTCGCGTACGTGTATGCGGCGTGGAGCCTGATGCCGTGCGTCATCTCGTGCGCGAGCACGCCCGCGAGCTCATCCGTGTTGCGATTGAGCCCGCTGATGATGCCGCGATTGACCGTCACGTAGTCCGTCGGGAAGCATGCCGCATTGAACTCATCGCTGTCGTTGACAGACCACGTGAATGGAAGCGACCTGTAATCCATCACATACGTGCCGTCCGACACGAGCCGCGTCATGATTTCATCGATGAGCCTATGGTCGTTTGGGTTAAGCGACGTGCCATTCTCCTGCGCGTCGTACACGCGCGTCTGCTCCTGATAGAGCGAGTTGTCGCCCGCGTCGAGTATCGCCGCGAGATACGAGCCGTACATGCCGAAAGAGCCGAGCACGCCCGCAAGCGCCGTGAACGCGTCAGCGGACTCAGCCGACGCCACGGGTGCCGCGAATGGCGACATCGCCACGAGCCCCGCCGCGATGATGGACGCCGCATATTTTGCCATACGCTTCATTTTCCGCTTCAATTTTTGCCTGAAATTCATTTTATAGTCTCCTTCTGCTGACTATATCGCGGCCACACGACATGCCGCCGTTTTGCGTATTATAGCAATGGTTTCTGAAAAATTTGATAAGGAGAATGTGAGAAAATTTCTGATGGTTTATTTTAGTCTGTAATTGCTCTGCTCTGTCACTTCATCATCACGCACAATGCCGAGTTATCAAAAATTTGTCTATTTAGTGTAAGTTCAATAAGCACCAAATTTGAGCCAAATTTTCAATGTTGCCCGCGTCATACCATAACATACCCTCACAAAAATCA